>DATAZV010000479.1:0-31693 GCA_036271855.1 Burkholderiales bacterium | reverse complement strand
CGTCGCCGGCGCCTGCTTCGGCGCGCTGGTGACGCTGTTGGGTTCGTAGTTCGGCTGGCTGCCGCGGTTGCCGTCGAAGCGCATGTGGCCGTCGCGCTGGTAGTTGTTGGCCGGGCTGCGGGTCTTGTTCACCGGCAATTGCTGGTAGTTGGTGCCGATGCGGTACAGATGCGCGTCATGATAGGCAAAGATACGCCCCTGCAGCATCTTGTCCGGCGAGAAGGAGAGACCCGGCACCACGTTGGCCGGCGAGAAGGCGGCCTGCTCGACGTCGGCGAAATAGTTCTCGGGATTGCGGTTCAGTTCCATCTCGCCCACTTCGATCAGTGGGTAGTCCTTGTGCGGCCATACCTTGGTCAGGTCGAAGACGTTGATGCGATAGCGGTCGGCATCCAGTTCCGGCATGACCTGTATGCACACGCGCCACTTCGGAAAGTCGCCCTTCTCGATGGCCGAGAAGAGATCGCGCTGCGCGTAGTCCGGGTCGGCGCCGGCCAGGCGTCCGGCTTCCTGCGGCAGCAGGTTCTTCACCCCCTGCTTGGTCTTGAAGTGCCACTTCACCCAGAAGCGCTCGCCCTGGGCGTTGAGCATGCTGAAGGTATGGCTGCCGAAACCGTCCATATGGCGGTAACCGTCCGGCGTGCCACGATCGGAGAACAGGATGGTGACCTGGTGCAGCGCCTCCGGCGAGTGCGACCAGAAGTCCCACTTCATGGTGTTCGACTTCAGGTTGGTCTCGGGATCACGCTTTTGCGTGTGGATGAAATCCGGGAACTTGCTCGGGTCCTTGATGAAAAACACCGGCGTGTTGTTGCCGGCCAGGTCCCAGATGCCTTCTTCGGTGTAGAACTTGAGCGCGAAGCCGCGCGGGTCGCGCTCGGTGTCGGCCGAACCCTTTTCGCCACCGACAGTGGAAAAGCGCGCGAACATCTCGGTCTTCTTGCCGACCGTGCTGAACAGCCTGGCGCTGGTGTATCCGGTGATGTCGCGGGTGACGGTGAAGGACCCATAGGCGCCGGAGCCCTTGGCGTGAACGACGCGCTCGGGTACGCGCTCGCGGTTGAAATGCTGCAGCTTTTCCAGCAGGTGATGGTCCTGCAGCAGCACCGGGCCACGGGGGCCGGCGGTTTCGGAATTCTGGTTGTCCGGCACCGGCACGCCGGAGGCGGTGGTCAGGGGGCTGGTTTCGCTGGGCTTGTGGCTCATCGTTTACTCCTTCGAAGTGTGCGTTCAGATCGCCTGCGCATAAGCGGCGATCAATTCGGTCAACACGGCAGCGCCGGCCACGAGAACCAGGCTGGCGGCGACGACAGGTTTGAACATGGCAATCTCCTTGATCGGTGCCGCGCAAATCGCGCAAACCCATGCTATTCCGGGGTGATCAATTTATCCAATTGAATATAGAAATGTAATTGATTAAAACAATCAATCGCTCTTCAAGCAGACTGCGGGCCTGAATTCGCGCCATGCGCGATTGGTCCGGCAAACGAACGAAACCCTGCGCCGCCCTGCTGGCGGCAGATACGAAATCGGAAGCGGAAGATACATGCGGGTCTTGCTGGTCGAAGACGACACCATGGTGGGTGAAAGCGTGCGCAAGGGTTTGCGCCAGGAAGGCTTTGCCGTCGACTGGGTGGAAGACGGCCGCGCCGCCGAACTGGCGCTCGATACCGGGGTCTACGATTTGCTGCTGCTCGACCTCGGCCTGCCGAAAAAGGCCGGCCTGGAAGTGTTGACCACGTTGCGGCAGAAAAAATCCACCTTGCCGGTCATCCTGATCACCGCGCGCGATGCGGTGGCCGATCGTGTCAAGGGGCTGGATGCCGGCGCCGACGACTACCTGGTCAAGCCCTTCGATCTCGATGAGCTGGCGGCGCGGGTACGTGCCCTGGCGCGGCGCCGTGCCGGCAATGCAGAAAGCGTGCAGCGCCACGGCGCCCTGAGCCTGAATCCGGCGACTCACGAAGCCAGCCTCGATGGCCGCCCGCTGACGCTTTCCGGTCGCGAATTTGCCCTGTTGCAGGCCCTGACCGAGCGGCCCGGCGCGGTGCTGTCGCGCGCCCAACTGGAAGAAAAGCTCTACGGCTGGGCCGAGGAAGTCGGCAGCAACACCGTCGAGGTCTACATTCACGCCCTGCGCAAAAAGCTCGGCACCGATTTCATCAAGACGGTGCGCGGGGTGGGCTACACCGTGCCCAAGCAGGCGTGAACCACGCGGCATTGCGGCAGTCCTAAACTCAGGCCATGAATTCGATCCGCCGTCACCTGCTGATCCTGCTGCTGGCCACCCTGACCCTGGGTGTGCTGGTGGCCTCGGCTGCCGTCTATGTGCTGGCCCGTCAGGAGGCCAACGACCTGTTCGACTACCACCTCGAACAGGTCGCCCGCTCGCTGCCGGGGCGCTCGTTTTCCGCCATCGACCCGGAAGTGCAAAGCATTGAGCAAAACGACGACGGCAGCGTGGTGATCCAGATCTGGGACCGCGCCGGCGTGCAACTCTATTTCTCGCGCCCGTCTTCGCGCCTGCCGGAGCGCGCCGAGCTGGGCTTTTCCACCGTGCAGACGCCCAACGGCGCCTGGCGGGTCTACAGCTCATTGGTGGGCGCGAACGTGGTGCAGGTGGCCCAGCCGATGCAGGCGCGCCGCCAGCTGGCGCAGGACATCGCCTTTCGCACCGTCACCCCGCTGCTGCTGCTGCTGCCGGTGCTGGGGGTGGCGATCTTGTTGATCGTCGGCCGCGGCCTGCGGCCCCTGCGGCGGATTGCCGCCGAGGTCGACGCCCGCAGCGCTTCCGCCCTCGATCCGGTAAAGGAGACCTCGGTGCCGGAAGAGGTGCAGCCGCTGGTGCAGGCGCTCAACAGCCTGCTGGGGCGCCTGGACCGCGCGCTGGCCGCGCAGCGCGCGTTTCTCGCCGACGCCGCCCACGAGTTGCGCACCCCCCTGACGGCGATCAAGCTGCAGACCGACCTGCTGGCGCGCGCGCAGAACGAGGAAGAGCGTACCGAGGCGCTGCACAAGCTCGAGGCCGGGGTCGAACGCGGCAGCCACCTGGTGCAGCAATTGCTGACCCTGGCGCGCCAGGAACCGGCCGCCGCCCAGCGCCTGTTCACCCGCATCGACCTGGCCGAACTGGCGCGCACGGTGATTGCCGAACGCACCGCGCTGGCGCTGGAACGCCAGATCGACCTCGGCCTGGCGCGCGCGGAGGCAGGTGTTGTGGCGGGCGACCTCGAGGCCTTGCAGGCGCTGGTGGGCAACCTGGTGGACAACGCCTTGCGCTACACGCCCCCGGGCGGCAAGGTCGACGTCGAGGTCTATGCCGACGCCGGCGTGCCGATGCTGGTGGTCAGCGATACCGGCCCGGGGATCGCACCGCAGGAACGCGAGCGGGTGTTCGACCGCTTTTACCGCGTCCCGGGCACCGGTGCGCCAGGCACCGGCCTGGGGCTGGCAATCGTCAAAAGCATCGCCGAAATCCACGGCGCCCGGATCGAGTTGCTGGAGGCACCGGGCGGCGGCCTGCGCGTGGCGGCTGCCTTTCCCGGTCCCGCCGATGCCGTGGCTGAAACATCTGCTTACAAATAGACAGCCGGGAATGCCGATTGCGCCGCGGCTGCGGCCAATTTTTAAGCTGGGCTTAAGACAGCGCCACTAGCATGTTCTCCATCGGGCGAAGTAGCCCCGGAAGAAAGCCAGGAGAACAATATGCGTGTCAACTCCCTCTCTCGCAGCATCATTGCCGCGGCGGTCATTGCGACCACCGGCTATGTCTATGTCGAAGCCGGCCTGCCGGGCATGAACCGCGCCCAGGCCATCGTCCCCACCGCTTCGGCCGCGCCGCTGATGGTGCCGGGTGCCCAGGCGATGGACTTTTCCAGCATCGTCAAGACCTATGGCCCGGCGGTGGTCAATATCACCGTCACCGGCATGCATGAGGACAGCGACGGCGACACCGGTGCCGCGCAGCGCCGCGGCGCGCCGCAGATGAGCCCGGACGATCCGTTTTTCGAATTCTTCAAGCGCTTCGGCATCCCGCAACAGCAGGGACCGAAGAACCCGCAACTGTCGCGCGGCCTGGGTTCCGGCTTCATCGTCTCGCCCGACGGCGTGATCATCACCAACGCCCACGTGGTCGACGGCGCGCAGGAGGTGGACGTCAAGCTCACCGACAAGCGCGAGTACCGCGCCAAGGTGATCGGCGTCGACAAGCGCTCCGACGTCGCCGTGATCAAGATCGACGCGAAAAACCTGCCCACGGTGCGAATCGGCAACCCGGCCGATGCACAGGTCGGCGAATGGGTGCTGGCGATCGGCTCGCCGTTCGGCTTCGAAAACACGGCGACCGCCGGCATCGTCAGCGCCAAGTCGCGCAACCTGCCGGGCGACGCCTACGTGCCCTTCATCCAGACCGACGTCGCGGTGAACCCCGGCAACTCCGGCGGCCCGCTGTTCAACGCCCGCGGCGAAGTGATCGGCATCAACTCGCAGATCTACTCCGGCAGCGGCGGCTATCAGGGTTTGTCCTTCGCCATTCCGATGGACGTGGTGACCAAGGTAAAAGAGCAGTTGCTGGCGCACGGCAAGGTGGTGCGCGGGCGCATCGGCGTTTCGGTGCAGGACGTCAACCAGGCGCTGGCCGATTCCTTCGGCTTGAAGGGCATGAGCGGCGCGCTGGTCAGTTCGATCGAGCCCGGCAGCCCGGCGGAGAAAGCCGGCCTGTTGCCCGGCGACGTCATCACCTCGGTCAATGGCAATGCGGTGGAAGGCTCGGGCGATTTGTCGGCGCGCATCGCCGACATCCGCCCCGGTAGCCGCGCCAGGATCGACCTGGTGCGTAAGGGTACGCCCAAGCAGCTTGAGGCGCAGATCGGCGAACTGCAGGACGCCAAGGTCGCCAAGGCCGATACCGACAAGGCCAACCAGGGCAAGCTTGGCCTGGCTGTGCGCCCCCTGGACAAGGATGAGCGCCGCCAGGCTGGCGCCGAAGGCCTGGTGGTGGAACAAGTGGGTGGCCCGGCCGAGCGCGCCGGCATCCAGCCCGGCGACATCATTCTTTCGCTCAACGGCAACAAAGTCAGTTCGGTCGAAGACCTGCGCAGCCTGGTGAACAAGGCCGGCAAGCGGGTTGCTCTCCTGGTGCAGCGCGAAGACGCAAAGATCTTCGTGCCCGTCGATTTGGGTTAGACGGTAAGGCCGCTCCAGCGCACCTGCTCGCGCCGGACGGCCTAAGTTATCCCCCTGCCCGCAAGGGTGGGGGGATTTTTTTTTTGCGCCGCCGCCAGGCTATCCGGCCGCCATCCGACATCGGGGATAATGCGTCCATGTCGAGCGGGTATTCATTCGCGGTGCGCCACTGATGCTGGGACGGCTTCTGTCCCGGATCGGTTCGCCACGTGCGGGCGCGGTGCCGGCGCCGCAATCGCCCGACGCCGGCGGGCCATCCGAGGTGCAGGCGGGGCGGATTGCATTGCGTACCTGGATCGCGCAAGACGGATTTCCCGCCTATTCGCTCGATCAGCTTTGCGCGCACCCGCAGCGCCGGCTGGCCGCCGAACTGCTGGCGGCCGGCAACCGTTTACACGCCGCGGAGGCGGCCTTGCGCCAGTTGCTGGCGGAGAATCCGCAAAGCGCCGTCGATCGCATGCTGCTGGCCGAAGTGCTGGGCAAGCAGGGCGACCTCGGGCAGGCGCATCAGCTGATGAACCTGGTGCAAGATGACCCTGGGCGCTGCGGTGCGCGTGCCGCGGCGATGCTGGCGGAGCAGGCCTTTTTCGGCGGCGATTTCCCTGTTGCCCGTGCGCTGATCGAGCGTGCCGCCGCAGTGGCGCCGGAGGCGATGAACTGCCAGATCCTGCTGGGCTGCGTGCGCGAGCTCGCCGGCGTCGACACACCACCACAATACGCGCAGGCACTGGAACATTTTCGTCGCGCGGTGGCGTTGCGCCCGGCTGATCCGCTGGCGCGCGTGTACGTAGCCACCGCGCTGATGCGCCAGGGCGCGCTGCAGGAAGGACTGGCGCAGTGGGTGATTGCCGAATGCCTGGGCGGCACTTATGCGAACCGTGCGATCTGCCCGGTGTGGGACGGCCGGCCGCTGGGCGGCGCGCGCCTGCTGATCCTCACCCACAGCGGTTATGGCGACGTGATCCAGTTCCTGCGCTTTGCCCATCACCTGCGCGCGCGTGAACCGCGGGCGCGCCTGAACCTGCTGATCCGCGCGCCGCTGGCAAGGCTGGCGCAGGCTACCGGCCTGTTCGAGTCGGTGTACACCGGCGCGCCGGAAGGCGAGGGCTTCGACTGGCAGGTATCGCAGACCCATCTGCCCTTGCTGCTGGGGGTGGAGGCGCCGCAGTTGCGCAGCTTCGAGCCCTATCTGCAGGCCGATGCGGCGCGCCTTGAGGCGGCGCAACGCTGGCTGCCGCCGCGCGCTGCCGGTAGATTGCGCATCGGCTTGCGCTGGGCGGGACATCCCGGCCCCTTCGACGCCAAGCGCAGTGTGCCGCTGGCCGCCTTGCAGCCGCTGTTCGAGGTCGAGGGCGTGGACTGGGTCTCGCTCGCCGAGGAGCCCGATGCCACCGCATTGCAACTCGGCATCGCCGATGCTTCGGCGCACTTAAGCGACTTTTACGCCACCGCCGCGCTGATGCGCCAGCTCGATTTGGTGATCGCCGTCGACACTTCGGTGGCGCATCTGGCCGGCGCGCTGGCCTTGCCCACCTGGCTGATCGCGCGGCCCGACCCCGATTGGCGCTGGGGCCTGGAAGGCGAGGCCACGCCGTGGTACGGCTCGGTACGCGTGTTTCGCCATCCGCCCGGGACCGGGGTGAACTGGGCAGCCATCGCGCGCGACCTGGCGGCGGCCTTGCGCGAGTTGGTGGCTAAAGGCGGCGCGCGTTAATCCACGCTATGCGCGAATTGCGCCGGTGGCGCCGGTAGAATCGGCACACCGAAAATCGCGGCGCACAAGAAGCCGCTGCCGAGGAGACATCGATGCGCGTCATATCCTGCTGGTTCCCGCTGGGCGCATGCCTGCTCGCCTGCAGCGCGCCCGCATTGGCCGACGATGCCTTTCCCTCGCAGGCGATTCGCCTGGTGATCCCGATGGTGGCGGCCGGTTCGACCGACGTGATGGCGCGCATCATCGTGCCGAAAATGGCGGCCGCCCTCGGTCAACCGATGGTGATCGACAACCGGCCCGGCGGCAACGGCCTGATCGGCGAAGAGATGGTGGCGCGCGCCAAGCCCGACGGCTATACGCTGATGCTGGAGTCCACCGCGATTGCCATCAATCCCAGCCTGAACGCGCAGAACTACGACCCGCTGAAAGCCTTCATGCCGGTGTCGCAGGCGGCTGCGGTGCCGCTGATCCTGACGGTGAACTCGACCATGCAGGCGCAAAACGTCAAGGAGCTGATCGCCGAGGTCAAGGCCAAGCCGGGCGCATATACCTACGCGTCGTTTGGCAACGGCAGCATCGCGCATTTCGCCGGCGAGATTTTCAAGCTCAACGCCGGCCTGGAGATGGCGCATATCGCCTACAAGGGCAGCCCGCAGGCGGTCAACGACACCATCGGCGGCCAGGTGAACATGATGTTCGCCCCGGTCCCCACCATCGTGCAGCACTTCAAGGCGGGCAAGGTGCGCGGCCTGGCGATCACCGCGCCGGTGCGCTCCGGCCTGGCGCCGCAAATACCTACCATGGCCGAGGCGGGCGTCGCCGGCATGGAGGTGCAGACCTGGTTCGGCTTTTTCCTGCCGGCCGGTACGCCGGTTGCCATCGCCAACCGCTACTATGAAGAAATGCAAAAGGCGTTCAAACTGCCGGACGTGCGCGCCGCGCTCGACGCCCAGGGTTTTACCATCATCGCCAGTACGCCTGCCGAATTCGCCAAGGCCTTCCATGCCGAGGTGGAGCGCTTCGCGCGCGTGGTCAAGCAGGCGCACATCAAGGCCGACGGCTGAACGGCTCCAACTGCAATACGCAACACGGAAGCAAAATCATGCAAGCACCCATCGCAGTTCTCGGCCTGGGCCTGATGGGCTCGGCCATATCAACCCGTCTCTCGGGCGCTGGTTTTTCCCTGGTGGGCTACGACGTCGACCCCGCCAAGCGCGCCGCTTTCACCGGGGCCGGCCGCAGCGGCGCCGACAGCGTGGCGCAGGCGGTCAAATTGTGTGACACCCTGGTGCTGGCGGTGTTCGACACGACACAGGTGGAACAAGTAACCGAGGGAGCCGAGGGCATAGCCGCTGCCGCGCGCGACGCCGGGCGCCACGTCACCGTGGTTTGCACCAGTACCTGCGACCCGGATCGCATCGAGAGCCTGGCCGCGCGCCTGACAGGCGGGCCGGTGGATTTCGTCGAACTGCCGATCTCCGGCACCAGCATGCAGGTGGCGCGCGGCGACGCCGTCGGCCTGATCGGCGGGGAAGAGACGGCGGCGCAGCGCGTGCAGGCGGTGCTGCAGGCGATCTGCCCGAAGCGGCATTACCTGGGCGCCGCCGGCAACGGCGCGCGCGCCAAGCTGGCGGTCAACCTGACCCTGGGCCTGAACCGCGCGGCGATGGCCGAGGGGCTGGCGTTTGCGGAGCAGGCGGGCCTCGACGCGGAGAAGTTCTTCGGCGTGGTGCGCGAGTCCGCCGCCTATTCGGCGGTGATGGATACCAAAGGCAAGAACATGGTGGGGAGAAAATTCGACGCCCCGCAAAGCCGCATCGACCAGAGCCTGAAAGACTTCAGGCTGATGCTCGAATACGGCGGGCGCCGCGGCCAGGGCTTGCCATTCGCAGGTGTGTACGTCGACATGATCGAGGATTGCGTCGCGCATGGCGAAGGCCGGTGGGATAACGCGGCCATCATCGAAGCGATCCGCCGCCGCCGCACTTAAGCTGCTGCTAAACTGGTCTGCCCATCTTGCCGGAGGCCGCTGCCATGAGAAACCGCGATACGCGCAGATTGTTTATGGTCAGCCTGGTGCTCTGCACCGGTGTGGCACTGGCATTCGGCGCCGGTGCCGTGGGAGCACAGGACGCGCCGGTGAGTAAAGGTGATGCCGGTGCCATCGAAAAAGTGATTCGCGCGCAGCTCGATGCCTTTGCGGCCGACGATGCGGCAAAGGCCTTTTCCTTCGCCGCGCCCGGCATCCGCCAGAGTTTCGGCACACCGGACAATTTCATGCAAATGGTGCGCATGGGCTACCCGGTGGTGTACCGGCCGGCCGCTGTGGTGTTCCTCAAGCCGAGCGCCGTCGGCCGCGAGGTGTTTCAGCCGGTGCAAATGACCGACCACGAAGGGCAGCTGTGGATCGCCCTGTACAACATGCAGCGCCAGCCCGGCGGCAATTGGCTCACCGGCGGCTGCCGCCTGCTGCGCAGCGACGGCAAGGTGACGCAGGCCGCGCCGCAGCTCGTACCAATCTGAGACGTTGTCAACACAACAACAAGCAAGGAGACAGGTAGCATGAGCAGCAGCAAAGCAGTCGCGGAAAAGCCGGTGGTGGGAGTGATCGGCCTGGGCATCATGGGGGGCACCATGGCGGAGGCCCTGCTGAAAGACGGCTATCGCGTGGTCGGCTACGACCCGGAGCCGCAGGCGCGGGCGCGCCTGAAAAAAGCCGGCGGCAAGCCGCTCGCTTCCAGCACAGCAGTGGCGGAAAGCGCGGAGATCATCATCACCTCGCTGGCCACGGTGGCGGCGCTGCAGGACACGGCGCAGAAGATTGTCGCGGCGAAAAAATGGCCCAAGGCCAATCCGCGCCGCATTGTCATCGAGACCAGCACCCTGCCGATTGCCGACAAGCAAGCCGCGCAAAAGGCCTGGCAAAAAGCCGGCATCACCACGCTGGATTGCCCGATCAGCGGCACCGCGGTACGCATGAAAGAGCGCACCTGGAACATCTACGTCAGCGGGCCGCAGGTGGCGGCCAAGCGCGCCACGCCGGTGCTCAAGGTGTTCGCCGACATCCTGCCTTACGTCGGCGTGTTCGGCAACGGCACCAAGTTCAAGTTCGCCGCCAACCACTTGGTGGCGATCTACAACGTCGCCTACGGCGAATCGATCACCTTCGCGCGCAAGATGGGCCTGAATGGGCAGCAGCTGGTCGACCTGTTCGGCCCCAGCGGCGTGCTCGGCACTGGCGTGATGCGCCTGCGCATGGGTATGATGGCCAGGCGCCAGTTCACCCCGCCGACGATGAAAATCCAGGTGTGGCAAAAAGATATGCAGGTGATCGGCGACATGGCCAAGTCGGTCGATTGCCCGACGCCGCTTTTTACCGCCTGCGTGCCGGTCTATAACGCGGCGATGGCCCAGGGCCTGGCGCTGGAAGACACCGCCTCGGTGGCCGAAGTGCTGGGCGCGATGGCCGGCCTGCCGCCCAAGGGTGGCGCGGCCACGCGCAAAAAGCGCAAGTAGTCGCGCACGGGAATAAGAAACGCCGCTTGCGCGGCGTTTCTTATTTTGCCGCGTTCTTGCGTGCGGCCGGCTTGCGCGACCCTGTTCCAGTGGCTTTCTTCGCCGCCACTTTTCCGGGCGCCCCTTTTTTCGCGGCGGCCTTCGCGGCTTTTTCCGCTGCCTGGATTTCCGGCAGGGCGGCACGCACGGTGGCGCAGGCATCCAGTGCGGCTGGCCCGCCGCAGTACATGAAGGAGTGCAGCAGCAACTCGCGGATCTGCAGCAGGGTCACGCCGTTGCGGATGGCGCCGCGCAGGTGGATCTTGATTTCGTTCGGGCGGTTCAGCGCGATGCACATGGCTAGTGTTACGAGGCTGCGGGAAGCGAGGTCCAGCCCGGGGCGGGTCCATACCTTCCCCCAGGCCATTTCGGTGGCGACTTCCTGGAACGGCATGCCGAGAAAGTCGGCATTGGCGATGGCACGTTCGACGTAGTCGGCACCCAGCACTTTTTTGCGCATCGCCAGGCCGGCCCTGAAGCCGGGAGTATTGGCGTTTTTCGGCAGAGGCATGAAGCAGTCCTTTGTGCGTATTTGTGACGAAAAATGAAGGTCAGTCGACCTTGATGTTGGCGGAGCGCACCACCGCGCCCCATTTGTCGATCTCGGCCTTGATGTAGGCGGTGAACTGTTCCGGCGTGTCGCCGTCGGGCAGCGCGCCTTCGCTGTTGAGCTTGTCGTTGAAGTCTTTTTGCTTCAGCGCGTCGTTGATTTCGCGGCTCAGGCGCTGGGTGAGATCACGCGGCATGTGCGCGGGGCCGATCATGCCGACCCAGGAATAGGCTTCATAGCCGGGCACGCCGGATTCGGCAATGGTCGGCACTTCGGAGAGGGAGGGAATGCGTTTGGCGCTGCCGATGGCCAGCGCCCGCAGGCGCCCGCTTTGCACGTGCGGCATCACCGAGGGAATGCTGCTGTAGAGCAATTGCACCTGGCCGGCCAGCAGGTCGGCCAGCGCCGGGCCTTGCCCCTTATAGGGCACGTGCACTGTCTTCACGCCGGCCATGGTGTTGAACAACTCGCCGGCGAGGTGGCCGGAATTGCCGCTGCCCGGTGAGGAAAAGTAAATCGTGCCGGGTTTTGCTTTCGCCAGGGCGATCAGCTCGCGCACGTTTTTTGCCGGCAGCGAGGGGTGCGCCACTAGCAGCAAGGGAAAGTTGACCATGTTGGTGATGGCGGTGAAGTCCTTCACCGGGTCGTAGGGCAGCTTGTCGTACAGGCTGGGGTTGACCGCCATCGGCCCGGCGGCGCCTACGCCCAGGGTGTAGCCGTCGGGCGCGGACTGCATCAGCGCTTGCAGGCCGACGATGCCGTTGGCGCCGGCGCGGTTGTCGACGATGACCTGCTGGCCGAAGCGCTCGGTGAGCTTTTGCGCCATCGCGCGGCCGATCACGTCGTTGCCGCCGCCGGGTGGAAAGGGCACGATCAGGCGGATTGGTTTGCTGGGATAGGCCTGGCCGTAAACAACGGCAGGCATACACGACAAGAGAGCGAAGGCGCAGGCAAGCGCGGCGCGCAACATGGACGGCATGGTTTGTCTCCCCGCAGGGTTGTAGGTTTGCTACCGGTGGCCTGGTGACTCTACCGGTGCGGGGGCAGTGTGGCGAGGAGCCGCCGGGCTGTCAATCCCCGTGGCGGCAATACAGCCGATTGCGCTGCGTGGCTATTGCGCCGGGCCGCTCGCCAGCTTGCCTTCTTCGGCCAGGCGGCGAATGGTGCGGATGGCGTCGATATCCGCTTCCTTGTAGGCGTCCTTGACGAATTGCTGGTAGTACGGGTCCACCGGCGGGCCGCCTTCGACAACCTTGGTGTCGTATTCGAAGCGCACGAACAATTGCTCGGGCACCGGCTCTTCGATGGTGGTGATCAGGGTGGCGGCGGGTACCTCGCCGGCGGCTTCCACCTCGTAGCGCACGTGGCTCATCGGCGTAAAGGTCACGTGGTCGCGTATGGTGAGGTGGCCGAAATGCAGTTCGCGCAGCAGTTCGGTGTCGCTGCGGCTGAGCAATTCAAAGCTGTCCAGGCCGATGACGAATTGCGACGGGTCTTCGGCGCGCAGCTTCAGGCCGCTCCACAACTGCTCGCGGGTCAGCAGATCAATCAGGGGGTTGAGCGGATCGTTGATCTGCACCAGGTGGGTGAATTTCATTGCGCGCGAATGGTAGAAAAGGCGGGGGACGAAGCGATGCGCCGATTATCGCAGGGAACTTGCGGTGGTTCAGGCCAGCGCCTGGATCAGCGGCGTGTAGGGCCGGCCGGTATCGCGCGCCAGGTGCGCATGCGTGACCTGGCCCAAATGCAGCTGTATGCCCTCGGCGAGATGCACGTCACGTCGCGCCGCCTCTTTCACGCCATGCTCCGCCAGCGCCAGCACATAGGGCAGGGAAGCCGCTGCCAGCGCCAGCGTGGCGCTGCGCGCCACGGCGGCGGGCATGTTGGGCACGCAATAATGCAACACGCCTTCCTCGACATACAGCGGGTCGCTGTGGCTGCTCGGCCGCGAGGTCTCGGCGATGCCTTTCTGGTCGATGCCGACATCGATCAGCACCGAGCCGCGCTTCATTCCACGCAGCATCTGACGGGTGATCAGCACCGGGCTGGTCTGGCCGGGGGTCAGTACCGCGCCGATGACCGCATCCGCATCGCTAATTTCTTCGGTGATGGCTGCGGGATTTGAGAGGCGCGTGCGCAGGCGGCCGGGAAAGCGCGCCTCGAGTTCATCCAGGCGCTGGCGTCCGCGCGCAAACACCACAGTGTCGCAGCCGAGGCCGACGGCGACTTCCACCGCGTTGCTGCCCGAGGCGCCGGCTCCCAGGATCACCACCTTGCCCGGCGCGACGCCCTCGACACCCGTCAACAAGACGCCGGAGCCGCCGTTTTTCGTCTGCAAGGCCCACATGGCGATACCCAGGCTCAGGCGCCCGGCGATGCGCGACATCGGCTTGAGGATGGGAAGTGATCCGTCACCGGCGCCTACGGTTTCGTAGGCGATGGCGATGATGCGGGCGTCGATCAGCGCCTGCATCATCGCCGGATCCGGTGCGAGGTGATGAAAGCAGAACACCGTGAGCCCCGGATGCAGCAAGGGGAACTCGGCGGGGTAGAGTTCCTTCACCTTGACCACCAGTTCGGTGGTGTAGATTTCCGCCGGGCCCGCCGCAATGCGTGCGCCGACTGCGGCGTAGTCGGTATCAGAAAAACCCACGCCTGCGCCGGCGCCGCTTTCGATCAGCACCTGATGGCCGCGCGCATGCAGCTCGCGCACGCCCTCGGGCGTCATGCCGACGCGGAATTCGCCATCCTTGATTTCGCGCGGGACGCCGACGATCATCGCTCGTCCCTCGCCGATTACGCGCGCAGGGCCCGCGCCACTTCGGGCACCAGCGCCGGGCCGCGATACACCAGCCCGGTATAGAACTGCACCAGGCTGGCGCCGGCTTCGATCTTGGCGCGCGCGTCGGCGCCGCTCATGATGCCGCCGACGCCGATGATCGGCAGGGCGCCATCCAGATGCTGCGCGAGTTTGCGGATCACCCGGTTCGACATTTCGTATACCGGCGTGCCGGAAAGCCCGCCGGCCTCGTCGGCATTCGCCAGACCCTGCACCGCATCGCGTGAAATGGTGGTGTTGGTGGCGGTGACGGCGTCGATGCGGTGTTTGACCAGCAGGCGGGCGATGGTTTCGACCTGCTCGTCGTCCAGGTCCGGCGCGATTTTCACCACCACCGGCACCATGCGGCCGTGTGTGTCGGCCAGGCGCGCCTGCTCGCGCTTGATGCGCTCGAGTATCGGCCCCAATTCGTCCTCGCCCTGCAGCTGGCGCAGGTTCTTGGTATTCGGCGAGGAGATGTTGACGGTGGCGAAGTCGCAGTGCGGATAAATCTTTTCGTAGCAGATGGCGTAGTCGTCGGCTGCTTTTTCCAGTGGTGTGTCGAGGTTCTTGCCGAGATTGACGCCGATCACGCCTTTATACGTGCGGCGCTTCAGGTTCTCCACCAGCACGTCGACGCCGTAATTGTTGAAGCCGAGGCGGTTGATGATGGCGTTGGCAGCCGGCAGGCGGAACAGGCGCGGCTTCGGGTTGCCCGGCTGCGCCCGCGGGCAGACGCCGCCCAGTTCGAGAAAGCCGAAGCCCAGGGCGCCGAAGCCGTCGATGCATTCACCGTTCTTGTCCGCGCCCGCGGCCATGCCGACCGGGTTGGGAAAGCGGATGCCCATCACCGTGCGCGGGTCATCGGGCACGCGGCCGTTGATCAGGCCGGCAAGGCCCAGTCCGGCGAGGGCGCTCAGGCCCTTCATGGTGACGGCGTGCGCGCGCTCGGCTTCGAGATTGAACAGCGCCGCGCGCGCCGGCGGGTAAAAAACGTTCAGGCCCATGCACGCCCCCGTAAAAGGGCCGCGCCTACAGCCATTTCGAAACGGGCGAGAACTGGAAGTTGGCCAGCCAGTCGAGCAGGTCGCCCGCATCCTGCGAAACGGCCACCCATTTGCGCTGCGCCTCCGGCAGGAAACCGTCCGCGATCATGCGGTCGATCATCTGGATCTGCGGCAGGTAGAAGTCCTTGATGTTGAGGATGCCGATCGGCTTGTTCAACCCCTGCAGCTGGGCGCGGCTCCACATGTCGAACACTTCTTCCAGGGTACCGATGCCTCCGGGCAGCACCAGGAAGGCGTCGGCCAGCTCGGCAAAGCGGTGCTTGCGCTCGGCCATGGTGTCGACCACTTCGCAGACCTGGATGCCCGCGTGCATCATCTCGCGCGACTTCAGCGCTTCGGTGATCACGCCATGCACCTGGCCGCCGGCAGCCAAGGCCGCATCGGCCGCCACGCCCATCAGGCCGCGGTGCCCGCCGCCGTAGACCAGGGTCAGCCCGCGTTGGGCGATCAGGCGGCTGACCGCGTTGGTCGCTTCGGCATAGACCGGGTCCTTGCCCGGATTGGAACCACAGAAAACGGCGACGGATTTCATGCTGATCACGTGTTTTTGACAGATGCCATTGTACCCGCGGGCTAGAGGTCGCGTTTTCGCCGGGGTTCATGGCGCTTCGTTTGCCGCAGCGCAATAACGAGAAGTGAATCGGCTACAATGCCTGTGTGGGATGGGACGGCGCTGCCGTCCGCCCGCGCTCTGCTCCCACCACTCAAGGCCCACGCACGCACCTTCATGGCCGTCGAAACCAGCGAGTTCGTCATCCAGGGCACGACCCTGGACGGCCAACGGTTTCGCCCCAGCGACTGGGCCGACCGCCTGGCCGGCGTGATGTGTTCTTTCGGCGGCGATAACCGCATGGCCTATTCGCCGTTCTGCTATCCGATCAGCTCGGGCGGGGTCAACTGCGTGGTGGTCGACATCCGGCTCAAGGAAATCGAGCCGATGGCCTACAACTTCCTGCTCAATTTTGCCCGCGACAATGAATTGCAGGTGCGCCCGGGGCGCAAGACCTTGCGCGAGGCGGGGCAGAAAAAGCCCGGCACCTGAAAGACCGGCATTTGAGGCCCGGCCGGCTCAAAGGCCGACCGGCATAAAAAAAGCCGCCCGCAGGCGGCTTTTTCTTGCCCAATGCAGCCTCAGGCCATTGCCTTGACAGCGGCAACCAGGCGACTCTTGTCGCGCGCGGCCTTGTTCTTGTGAACAATGCGCTTGTCGGCGATGGTGTCGATGACCTTTTGCGCGGCCTGGTAGGTCTCGGTGGCGACTTTCTTGTCGCCGCCGGCTACTGCCTTGCGTACAGCCTTGATCGCCGTACGCAGCTTGGAGCGCAGGCTGGAGTTGTGGGCGTTCTCTTTGATCGCCTGACGTGCGCGCTTCAGGCCTGAAGCCGTGCGCACAATCTTCTTTTTCGCTTTTTGACCGGTAGCCATGTGAGTCGAATCCGTGAATGCAAAATGGGCAGTCGAAGATTATAACAGGAAAACTGTGATTTCCGCAAGGGTGCGGGTGGAAAAAGCTGTCAGGGACGTATCGTGGCGGCGTGACCCCCGAAAGCCGCCGGCGCAGGCGGCCGAAATGCCCCGGGAGCGTCATGGTTCGCCCTTTTGGCGCCATCCTGCGCGGTTATACTCCCGGCCGTGAATCTACTGTCCGTCCTTGCCAAAGTCAGCGGCATCACCCTCATTTCCCGTGTGACCGGCCTGATTCGCGACACGCTGATCGCCCGGGCCTTCGGCGTCAGCGACATGACAGATGCCTTCCAGGTCGCTTTTCGCATTCCCAACCTGCTGCGCCGGCTGTTCGCCGAAGGGGCATTCTCCCAGGCTTTCGTGCCGATCCTGGCCGAGACCCGCGCGCGCGGGGACGAGCAGGAAACCCGTTCGCTGATCGATCACACCGCGGGCGCCCTGGGCGTGATCCTGCTGGTGGTCTCGGTGCTGGGCGTGCTGGCCTCGCCTTTCATTGTCCGTCTCACCGCGCCGGGCTTTGCCGCCAACGGGGCTAAATTCCATGCGACAGTCGAGATGCTGCGCATCACCTTCCCGTACATCCTGTTCATCGCGCTGACCGGGTTCGGCGGAGCGATCCTCAACACCTGGAACAAGTTTTCCCTGCCGGCTTTCACCTCGGTGCTGCTCAACCTCGCCTTCATCGGCTGCACGCTGTGGCTGGCGCCGCTGATGGACAAGCCGGTGGAGTCGCTGGCCTGGGCGGTGGCGATCGGCGGCGTCGCGCAGCTCATGCTGCAATGGTGGGGCCTCTCCAAGATGGGCCTGTTGCCGCGCTTTCGCCTCGATTTCGGCCACCCCGGCGTGCGCCGCATCCTCAAGCAGATGACCCCGGCGCTGCTCGGCGTCTCGGTGGCGCAGATCAGCCTCTTGCTCAACACCGTGATTGCCTCGAACCTGGTCACCGGCAGCATCACCTGGCTCTCCAACGCCGACCGGCTGATGGAGTTTCCCACCGGCATGCTGGGCGTGGCGCTGGGCACCATCCTCCTGCCCAGCCTCTCCAAGGCGGCGAAAACCGACGAGGCGCACTTCTCCAGCCTGCTCGACTGGGGCCTGCGCCTGGTGCTGCTATTGGCCTTGCCGGGGGCGCTCGGGCTGGCATTGCTCTCCGCGCCCCTGGTGGGGGCGCTCTATCACTACGGCCGCTACACCGCGGCCGACGTCGTTGCCACGCAATACGCGGTGCTCGGCTACTCGGTGGGCCTGGCCGGGCTGGTCTTGGTCAAGGTACTGGCGCCGGGTTTCTATGCCAGGCAGGACATGCGCACGCCGGTGCGCTTTGCCGTTTTCACCCTGGTGCTGACCCAGGTGCTCAACCTAGCGCTGGTGAGCCTGTTACCCAGGGCCATGGGCCACGCCGGCCTGGCGCTGGCCATCAGCATCGGTGCCTGCACCAACTCCGGCTTGCTGTGGCACGGCCTAATCAGGCGCGGTGCGTACCAGCCGCAGCCCGGCTGGTGGGTCTTCCTGTCCAAATTGGTGGCCGCCCTGGCGGCGATGGGCCTGTGCCTCTGGCTGCTCAGCCCGGCCGATGCGACCTGGATCGGCCTGCGCGTCCAGCCCTTCCTGCGCATCGGCCTGCTCGGCGGCATTGTCAGCGCCGGCGCCTTCGTATATTTTGCTACATTGTGGGTTCTGGGCTTTCGCCTCAGGGATTTCAAGAGGACGGGATAAGTTGGATCCGAATTTGCAGCGTTTTCGCGATGCGGTGGCGCCGGAGCGGGTGAAGATCAATCTTTGCGAGGCCGCGCTGCTGTGCGCGCAGGACACCTATCCCAACCTCGACGTCTCCGGCACCCTGAGGCGGATCGAGGAGTTGGCGGAGGCGCTCAAGCGCCGCCTGCCGCCCGACTTTTCCACCACCCACCGCCTGCTGGCGCTGAACAACTACCTGTTCCGCGAACTCGGCTTTTCCGGCGACGCCGACAATTACTACGACCCGCGCAACAGCTTTCTCAACGACGTGCTGATGCGCAAGACCGGCATCCCGATCACCCTGTCGATCCTGTATATCGAAATCGGCCAGCGCCTCGGCCTGAAGCTGCGCGGGGTTTCCTTTCCCGGGCACTTCCTGGTGAAAATCCGCGTCACCGGTGGTGAATTGGTGCTGGACCCGTTCGACGGCGGGCGCTCGCTGTCGGAAGAGGACTTGCGCGAGCGCCTGGCGCGCTTCACTGGCGCCGATGCCGCCCAGACCCTGCCGCTGGAAGATTTGCTGGAGTCGGCCAGCCCGCGGCAGATCCTCGCTCGCCTGCTGCGCAACCTAAAAGCCATTTACCTCGAAGCCGCCGACCTCGACCGCGCCCTGGCGGTGATGAACCGGCTGGTGCTGCTGCTGCCCGAAGTGCCGGAGGAGCGGCGAGACCGTGGCCTGGTCTTCGCCCGGCTCGAATGCCCGCGTGCCGCCGCCGATGACCTGTCTTTCTATGCCCGCACCTGCCCGGGCGCCGAAGACGCCGAAAAAATCGCGGCGCAGCTTGCAGCCGTGACCATCAGCGCGGCGCGACTGAACTAAAGCGCGACCTATGGGCGGCTTTAGCCGGCCAGATCTTCGGTGCGCTTGAGCACGTCCTTCTTCAAGCCGAGGGCGAAAAACACCTCGGCCATGAGAAAAATCGGCGCGATGAATATCTGGAAGAAATTGTCCGTCAGCGCCGGCTTGCGTCCTTCGAATACGTGGCCGATCAGTTGCATGATCCAGCCGCAGGCGAAGGTCGCGACAAACCAGAACGCGCCGATTTTCCAGGACAACTGCGACACCTGGTCGGCGCCATACAGCATCAAGGCGATGAACGCGGCAAGGGTGACGGCCAGCGTCGCGTCGAGCACGAAGTAATAGAGCATCACCACCAGTGCGAACAGCTGGGCGCCGGTGACATCGAAACCGTCCACTGGCAGGCGCAGCCAGCCCAGGGGAATGAACAGCGAAAAAATGATCACCGGCACGCCGATAAAATGGGTCAGCCGGTTCCATGGATTGCGGTGATAGCGCAAATAGAAGGACATTTGCTGCTCGAGCGTGCGCATTGCTGTCTCCTGCCTGGCACGCCTTGCGAAATCGTTGCAAGGCCGGTTTGCTCCCTCGCGGCAGTCTAGCACCGTGACAGTAGGCGCTGCCCTAGTTGCCCTCTGGCGTCGCCGGCGCCGCCGCCGGGTTCCACTGGCCGCGGCGCATGCGGGTGATTTTCACCGACTTGAACACGCCGGCACAGCGCAGTGGCTCATTGGCGGAAAAGTGCTCGGCCGCGGCGCGATCGGCCACATTGAGAATCAGCACGCTGCCGGTGCGGGCGACGCCGTCGTCCGCCAGCATGGCGCCGCCCAGCACCAGGATGTCGCGGTGCTGTTCCAGGTAGGCGAAGTGGGCCGCCTTGTGCAGGGCGCGCAGCCCGGCGCTGTTTTCGGCGTCTTCCTGATAGATGATGTAGAGAATGGCTTGAAACTCCGTTTGAAAGATTTTATGTAAGAGCAGGGTCAATTTCTGGGGGGGCATGAACGCAGAGGCCCCCGCCGCGCTATTTATACCCCGGCGCCAGCGCAAATGTCCCATTCTTCGCAGAGCTGGCTTCCGACATCACGACTTCCTCGGTGAGGTAGCCGTTGTGCTGGGTTGGGCTGAAGCTGTAATTGCCGAAGTAGCCGGGGTATTTGCCGAGGCTGTTCCAGTATTTGATGATGGCTTCGCCCTCGGTGCCGCCGGTGACTTCGACGGCTTTGGCGATCAGGTCGATGGCGTCCACGCTGTCGGCGACCCACCAGAGCAGGGTGTCGCTGAGTTCGACTTTGGCTTTGGCGAGTTTTTCGACGAGTTCCTGGCTTTTCGGCGGCAGTTTGCCGCTGGCGTCGTAGCTGGCGCTTTTGTAGCCGACGGCGTAGACCTTTTTCCAGTTTTCCGGTTTGTCGACGAGCTTGGCGATGTCGCCGGAGGCCAGCGAGGGGTGGCCGACGATGGCGATGTCCCATTTCATCGCGGCGCGGGCGTTGAACATGCGCGATTCCAGCCCGGTGTTGACGCTCCACAGCACGATGACTTCGGCGCCGGCGCTTTTGGCGCGCAGCATGTCCGGGTTCATGTCGGCCTGGGTGGGGTCGATGTTGGCCTTGTAGACCACCTCGGCGCCGTCTTTCTGGAAGGCGGCGACGGAGGCGCCGACGGCAGAGACGCCGTAGCCGGTGCTGTCGCCGATCACCGCGATCTTTTTCGCCTTGAGGATTTTCAGGCAGTAGCTGCGCACGGCATCATCCCACTGACCGTTGGAGGGGGCCAGGCGAAAGGCGTTGGGGTATTTGACGGCATCGATCAGGCTGTCGACCACGCAGCAGTGCAGGTTGGGCATCTTGGCGCGCGCCATCACCGGGGTGGCGGCGAGGGACTCGCCGGAGTTGACCGGACCCCAGATGGCGTGCACCTTGAGCGAAGAGATCATTTCCTGCGTGGCGTTGACGGCCTTGGTGGGGTCGCCTTGCGTGTCGCGGGTGATGATCTCGATCTTGCGGCCTTTGACGCCGCCGGCGGCATTGATCGCCTGGGCGGCGTAGACCACGCCGCGGTTGAAGCCGACCGAAGGGGCGGAGGTGGGGCCGGTGAGGGCCCCGAGCCAGCCTATCCTGATCGGCTGGCTTTGCGCGAACAGCGGGGTGGGAAAGGGCAGGGCCGACGCGCCTAACGCGCCGGCGCCGCCCAGCAGGGCTTTGCGACGGGTGATGCTCATTTGTCTTCCTCCGGTGATGGGTGCCCGCGCGCCTGCTTGTGAAGGGCGTGGCGCATGCAGTTCAATGACTGCTTATGCCGGGCGAATGGGAAATACGTCTGAGCAACGGTAACGCGCTGCTGCCGCACAACATAGTCGATTGCCCGGCGCGGGTCAATCCGCGGCGCGCCATGCGGGCACGATGGGCGCATAAGCCAAACCCGGTCAAACCGGTGAAAGAAGCGGCGGCGGGCGCGGTATGCTTGCGGCAAGGCGGCGCGTCGGGTGCGGGCGCGCCACAGAACGGCGGGGCCGGCCCCGCCAGGAGACAAAGGCCCGCTGATGAGCAACCCCCATGGCTTCAACCCCTTCACCATGGTCAACCCGCAGTGGCTGGCGCTGCATCACGAGGAGGCCATCGACCCGGCCCTGCCGATCATCGATGCCCACCATCATCTGTGGGACCGGCCGGGCTGGCGCTATTTGCTGGACGAGTTGCTGGAGGATTTCAACGCCGGGCACAACATCGTCGCCAGCGTCTACGTGCAGGCTTGGGCGATGTATCGCGCACAAGGGCCGCAGTGGTTGAGGCCGGTGGGCGAGACCGAGTTCGTCAATGGCTTTGCCGCCATGAGTGCGAGCGGCAATTACGGCAAGCCGCGGGTGGCGGCGGGTATTGTGGCCTATGCGGATTTGCGCGATGCCGATCATCTCGACGAGGTGTTGCAGGCGCATGCGCATGCGGCCGGCGGGCGGCTGCGCGGCATCCGCCAGATCACCGCGTGGGACGACGAGCCTGGCCTGAACAACCCGGAAGCGCAGGCCGCGCCGGGAATGATGCGCGACCCGGCGCTGCGCCGCGGCCTGGCGGAACTGGGGCGGCGCGGGCTTTCCTTCGATGCCTGGGTGTATCACACGCAACTGGGCGACTTGGCGCAGATGGCCGCCGCCGTGCCGGAAACGCAGATCGTGCTGAACCACTTCGGCGGGCCGCTGGGCATCGGGCCTTACGCGGGCAAGGGGGACGCGGTGTTTGCGGCGTGGTCGCGCGGCATCCGCGAACTGGCGCGCTGCCCCAATGTTTCGCTCAAGCTCGGCGGCCTGGGCTTACGGGTGATCGGGCAACACCTGGCCCAGTTGCCGGCGCCGCCGAGTTCGCAATATCTGGCCGACTTGTGGCGGCCCTATGTGCAGACGGCGATCGAGGTTTTCGGCGCGAAGCGCTGCATGTTCCAGAGCAATTTTCCGGTGGACAAGGCTTCGTACAGCTACACCGTCGGCTGGAACGCGTTCAAGCGCCTGGCCGGCGCCGCTAGCGATGAGGAACGCAAATACCTGTTCAGCGAAACGGCGCGCCGGTTCTATCGCCTGGATCAGCAGCCAGGGCGATAGCGGGCGCGGCCGCAGCGTCTAACGCGGCGCCATGCGGATGGCGCCATCCAGGCGAATGGTTTCGCCGTTCAGCATTTCGTTCTCAAAGATATGTTTCGCCAGCGAGGCATATTCATCCGGCCGCCCCAGGCGCGAGGGGAAGGGCACCTGCCTGGCCAGCGAGTCCTGCACTTCCTGCGGCATGCCCGAGAGCAGCGGGGTGAGAAACAGGCCGGGAGCGATGGTGACCACGCGCACGCCGTCGCGCGCCAGGTCGCGGGCGATCGGCAGGGTCATGCCGACGATGCCGCCCTTGGAGGCGGAGTAGGCGGCCTGGCCGACCTGGCCATCATAGGCCGCCACTGAAGCGGTGTTGACGATCACGCCGCGCTCGCCGGCCGCGTTCGGCGTATTTTTCAGCATGGTGGCGGCGGCCAGGCGGATCATGTTGAAGGTGCCGATCAGGTTGACGCTGATCACCTTGGTGAACACGCCCAGATTGTGCGGGCCGTTCTTGCCGACGGTTTTTTCCGCCGGGCCGATACCGGCGCAGTTGATCAGGCCGTGCAGCGCACCGTATGCAGTGACGGCGGCATTCACTGCCGCCTGGCCATCGGCTTCGCTCGACACATCGCATTTGACGAATGTGCCGCCGAGCTCGGCGGCGAGTTTTGCGCCGGCTTCGGTATTGAGGTCGGCAATCACTACCTTGGCGCCGGCCGTGGCCGCCATTTTCGCGCTTGCGGCACCCAGACCGGAGGCACCGCCGGTGACCAGTATCACGCATTGTTCGAGTTTCATTTGTATTGGCTCCTCTTGTCCATATGCATGGTAGCTAGCCGCCCAGCACCTTCAGGCGTTCGGTGGCGCGCGCGTTACCATGGCGCGCGGCGAAGTCGAACCAGCGGCGCGCCTCGCCGCGATCCGGCGGCACGATCACACCGTCGATATACAGTTCGCCGACCAGCATCTGCAATTCGGCGTCGCTGCCGGCGGCCAGGTCGTTGAAGTAGGCGGGGGCGTAGCGCCGGGCGTCGTCGCTGGCGTCGGTCGCACGGGCGAATACGATCATGTGCGCCTTGGCCTGGGCGCTGCCGTGGGCGGCGGCCAGCGCCAGCCAGAACTGCGCGGCAGCGCGGTCCGAGCGCACGCCGTCGCCGCGCAAATACATGCTGCCCATGTTGTATTCCGCCTGCGGCTCGCTGCTTTGGGCGGCGCGGCGGAAATAGCCTTGTGCCCGCTCCGGGTCGCGCGCCACGCCCTGGCCTTGCAGGTAGAGGGCGCCAAGGCTGGTATAGGCCTGCGGCAGGCGCCGCGCCGCGCTTTTCTCGAACCAGCGCCGGGCGGTGTCGAAATTTTGCGGCACTTGCTCGCCGTCGCGGTAGGCGCCGCCCAGGTTGTTCATCGCCGCCGCGCTGCCGAGATCGGCGGCGCGGCGATACAGGGCGAGGGCGCGCGCGTCGTCGCGCGCCAGGTCGCCGCTGCCGGCCATCAGCAGGCCGGCGTAAGTGTTGAGGGCATTGGCATCGTCCTGTGCCATCGCCTGTTCCAGCCAGTAGCGCGCTCTCTCCTGGTCGCGCGGCATGCCCTGGCCCTGCCCGGCCATCAATGCCAGGTTGCCCTGTGCCTGCGCGTAGCCGTTGCGCGCGGCGCGCTCGAACCATTGCGCGGCCATCGCGTAGTCGCGCGCGGTGTTCAGGCCGAAGTAGTAGACCGCGCCCATGCGCTCCTGCGCCACTGGAATCTCCTGTTCCGCGGCGCGGCGCAAATAGGGGATGGCGCGCGGCACATCGCGCGCCACGCCGTTGCCGTCGAGTAGCAGCTCACCGACGGCGTAGGCGGCGTATTTGTTGCCCTGGTCAGCCAGCGGCAGCAGCAGGCGGTAGGCCTTGAGGGATTCGGCCGATTCGAAGGCGATCCAGCCGGTGCGCAGGCGCTCGCCGTTGTCTTGCGCGTGCGTCGTGCCGCTGGTGAAAACGGCGAGGACAAAAGGCAGGAAGCGTAGCGCGAAAGTGGGCAAGTGCATGGAAGGCTGGATCGGGAACAGGAAGCGCAAATGAAAAAGGGCAGCCTTGCGGCTGCCCTCATTTTACGCGGCTACTGCCCGCGCAATCCCGATCAGATCAGCGGCACGATGAGCAGTGCCACGATGTTGATGATCTTGATCAGCGGGTTGACCGCCGGACCCGCCGTATCCTTGTACGGGTCGCCCACGGTGTCGCCGGTCACGGCCGCCTTGTGCGCGTCCGAGCCCTTGCCGCCGTAGTTGCCTTCCTCGATGTACTTCTTGGCGTTGTCCCAGGCGCCGCCGCCGGTGGTCATCGAAATCGCCACGAACAGGCCGGTGACGATGGTGCCCATCAGCACGCCGCCCAGGGCTTGCGGTCCGAGGATGAAGCCGACCAGGATTGGCACCAGCACCGGCAGGATCGAGGGGATCATCATTTCCTTGATCGCCGCGGAGGTCAGCATGTCGACGGCGCGGGTGTAGTCAGGCTTGGCTGTGCCTTCCATGATGCCCGGGATTTCGCGGAACTGGCGACGCACTTCTTCCACCACCGCGCCGGCGGAGCGGCCGACGGCTTCCATCGCCATCGCGCCGAACAGGTAGGGGATCAGGCCGCCGATGAACAGGCCGATGATCACCTTGTGGTCCGACAGGTCGAAGGCGAAGTGGGCGCCGCCGTGCGAGGTTTCCAGCGCATGGGTGTAGTCGGCGAACAGCACCAGCGCGGCCAGGCCGGCGGAGCCGATGGCGTAGCCCTTGGTCACCGCCTTGGTGGTGTTGCCAACAGCGTCCAGCGGGTCGGTGATGGCGCGCACGGAATCAGGCAGCTCGGCCATTTCGGCGATGCCGCCGGCGTTGTCGGTGATTGGGCCGTAGGCGTCGAGCGCGACGACGATGCCGGCCATCGACAGCATCGAGGTGGCGGCAATCGCGATGCCGTAGAGGCCCGCCAGGGCGAAGGCGGAGTAGATCGCCAGGCAGATGGCGACCAGTGGCCAGCCGCAGGCCTTCATCGAGATGCCGATGCCGGCGATGATGTTGGTGGCATGGCCCTTGGTGGACGCCTCGGCGACGTGGCGCACCGGCGCATATTCGGTGGCGGTGTAGTACTCGGTGATCACCACCAGCAGCGCCGTCAGCACCAGGCCCACCACCGTCGCCCAGCACAGGCGCATGACGGCGCCGGTGGCAAAGCCGGCGTCGGCCAGCATGTTGTCCGGCACCATCTGGTAGGTGATGATGACAAAGGCGACCAGCGAAAGCCCGCCGGCCACGGCCAGGCCGCGGTACAGCGCGTTCATGATCTTGCCGCCCGGACGCGCCTTGACGAAAAAGCAGCCGATGATGGAGGCGATGATGGAAACCGCGCCCAGCACCAGCGGGTAGATCACGCCGACGTCGCTGCCCTTGATCAGCAGCGCACCCAGCACCATGGTGGCTACCAGGGTTACCGCGTAGGTTTCGAACAGGTCGGCAGCCATGCCGGCGCAGTCGCCGACGTTGTCGCCGACGTTGTCGGCGATCACCGCCGGATTGCGCGGGTCGTCTTCCGGAATGCCGGCTTCAACCTTGCCCACCAGGTCGGCGCCGACGTCAGCGCCCTTGGTGAAAATGCCGCCGCCCAGTCGGGCGAAAATCGAGATCAGGGAGGCGCCGAAGGAAAGGCCGATCAGGGGCTTGATCGCTTCGGTCAGGCCGTTGGGCGTGCCGTTCATGGTCAGGATCATGTAGTAGCCGGCCACGCCGATCAGGCCCAGGCCCACCACCAGCATGCCGGTGATGGCACCGCCGCGAAAGGCGATGTTCAGCGCTTCATTCAGGCCGGTGCGCGCTGCTTCGGCGGTGCGCACGTTGGCGCGCACCGAAACGTTCATGCCGATGAAACCGGCCGCGCCCGAGAGCACCGCACCGATCACAAAGCCCACGGCGGTCATCGGCCCAAGAGAGGGAATGACGCCGATGACGATGGTCAGCACCACACCGACGATGGCGATGGTCTTGTACTGACGAGCCAGATAGGCCTGCGCGCCCTGCTGGATCGCCCCGGCGATTTCCTGCATGCGCTCGTTGCCCGCCGGCTGCTTGTTGATCCAGCTGACGGAAAGCCAGCCATAGATCACTGCGATAACGCCGCAGCCGATGGCCAGCCAAAGTAGACCCATAGACGACATGGTTGATGCTCCTCCAAAATTAGTTTTATGCCAGACAAAACGCGAATTGAGCAGCCCTGCTTCAAATCATCAAAACTTGACTGAAACCCCGACGCAAGCCGCAATCTACTTGATTGTAAAGGATAAAGCGAGTTTTTTAGGCACCGGCACGTTCTTCAATCGGGCAAATGCCGGCAGCCCGTTGCGATAGGGCTGGGGCGCCTCGCCGAGAATCAGCGGACCGAGGTAGGCGCGGCAGGCGGGGGTGATATGAAAACCGTCTTTGGTGATGAAATTGCGCGGCATCATCTTTTCCTTATTCGCTACTTTCGCCAGCGGCACCGGCTCGACTTTCCAGCGATAGGGCGTCTGCGAAGTCCGCTTGATCGCCGCCATTACCGCGTTTTTGCCCGCCAGGGCATAGCGCACCGCCTCGCGGCCGACGGCGTAGGACTGCTCCAGGTCGGTTTTCGAGGCGATGTGCCGCGCCGCGCGCTGCAGGTAATCAGCCACCGCCCAGTGGTATTTGTAGTTCAGTTTGTCTTTCACCAGGTTGGCGATCACCGGCGCCACCCCGCCCAACTGGGCGTGGCCGAAGGCGTCAGTGAGGCCGGTTTCGGACAAAAATTTGCCATCCGCGCGCTGCAGGCCTTCGGACACCGCAATGGTGCAATAACCGTACTTTTTCACCGTCGCCTCGACTTTGGCGAGAAACCTCGCTTCGTCGAAGCGGATTTCCGGCAGCAAAAGAATGTGTGGCGCATCCCCTTCCTGCTCCGTCGCCAGCCCGCAGGCGGCGGTGATCCAGCCGGCATGCCGGCCCATCACCTCCAGCACGAATACCTTGGTGGAAGTGCGCGCCATCGAGGCCACGTCCAGGCCTGCTTCGCGGATCGAGGTGGCGACGTATTTCGCCACCGAGCCGAAGCCGGGGCAGTTGTCGGTCAGCGCCAGATCGTTGTCCACTGTCTTCGGCACGCCGACGCAGGTGACCGGGTAGCCTAGCTGGCCGCTGATCTGCGACACCTTCCAGGCGGTGTCCATCGAGTCGTTGCCGCCGTTGTAGAAAAAGTAGCCGATGTCGTGCGCCTTGAACACTTCCATCAGGCGCTCGTACTGGGCACGCGATTCTTCCAGCGACTTGAGCTTGTAGCGGCAGGAGCCGAAGGCGCCGCCCGGCGTGTGCATCAGCTGGCGGATGGCGGCGGCGCTGTCGCGGCTGGTGTCGATCAGGTCTTCGGTGAGCGCGCCGATGATGCCGTCGCGGCCGGCGTAGACCTTGCCGATTTTGCCCTTGTGCTTGCGCGCCTCCTCGATCACCCCACAGGCGGAGGCGTTGATCACGGCGGTGACGCCGCCGGACTGAGCATAGAAAGCGTTGCGCGGCTGCGCGGATCTGTTTTTCATGGGCTGGTTATCTCCTGTGCCGGCCGCGGCTTTTTGAATGCACGCCACGGCATTGCGGAATGTTTTGCGCCTGAATGGGTGGAGCAGGGCATCTTACGATAGCAAGGGCGTTGAAGGCGGCGCGGCATGCGCCTGGGGACGGGGTGCAGCGAAGCAACCTTAGCTTAGAAACGGCTGAGCGGGGAAGTTCAACCAAAATGCCCGACTGCGCCCGGCCGGACCGCACAAAACGGGGCTGGAAAAGAAAAAGGCGCCCGGTCGGCGCCATTTCCCTTGCTTCATCCGCGTGAGCCTATTTCAGCGCCGCGAACGCGCGCTCGCGGATCTGCTCCACCGGACCGACGCCCTCGATCCTGCGATATTGCGGCGCGCCGGGCTTGCCGCTATTGGCCCAGTCCGAGTAATAGCCGACCAGCACCTCGGTCTGCTGGTGATACACCTTCAGGCGGTTGGCCACGACTTCTTCCTTGTCGTCGTCGCGCTGGATCAGGGCCTCGCCGGTGATGTCGTCCTTGCCGCCGACCGTGGGCGGATTGAAGATGAGGTGGTAATTGCGGCCCGAGCCGGGGTGCACGCGGCGGCCACTGATGCGCTTGATCACTTCCTCGTCCGGCACCGCGATCTCCAGTACGAAATCGAGGTTGACGCCGGCGTCCTTCATCGCGTCGGCCTGCGGCACGGTGCGCGGAAAACCGTCGAACAGGTAGCCGTTGGCGCAATCCGGCTCTTTCAGCCTTTCCTTGACCAGGCCGATGATGATGTCATCTGACACCAGTGCGCCCGAGTCCATCACCTTCTTGGCGGCGACGCCCAGCGGCGTGCCCGCCTTGACGGCGGCGCGCAGCATGTCGCCCGTCGAAATCTGCGGAATGCCGAATTTTTCCTTGATGAAGGTGGCCTGCGTCCCCTTGCCTGCGCCCGGGGGGCCTAAAAGAATTAGCCGCATGATTTTTTTGCCTGACGGGAATGATTGTAGTGAAGCGGCCGCCACCTGCGCTCCTCGCGGAGCGGCCTTTTGAAGATGGATTCTAGCCTGAAACTCCTTGCAAAGGGCTTACAGGCTGGCTGCGCGGCTACCGGTGATGGAACTACTTCGGGGGGGCCTGCCGCGCCAGCAGCGCGCGCACCTGTTCGAGGTCGGCCGGCGTGTCCACGCCCGGCGCGCCGGAACCCGCGGTGATGTGCACCGCGATCTTGTAGCCATGCCAGAGGGCACGCAGCTGCTCCAGCGCCTCGAAGCGCTCGATCGGCGCCGGCGCCAGGGTCGGATAAGTGCGCAGGAAGGCGGTGCGATAGGCGTACAGGCCCATGTGGCGGTAGATCGGCAGCCCATCGGGAATACCCGCCGGCAAGGTGTCACGGCCGGCGCCAAAGGCATCGCGCGCCCAGGGAATGGTGGCGCGGCTGAAATACAGCGCCGTGTTGCGCGCGTCCAGCGCCACCTTGACGATGTTCGGGTTGAACATCTCCGCCGCTTCGGTGAGAGCGTGGCAGGCGGTGGCGATGGCGCAATCCGGGCGCCGCGCCAGTTCGGCGGCCACCTCGGCGATCAGTTGCGGGGAGATCAGCGGCTCGTCACCCTGCACGTTGATTACGATGGCGTCGTCGGCCAGGCCCAGTTGCTGCGCCGCTTCGCTCAGGCGGTCGGTGCCTGAAGGGTGATCGGCGCGGGTCATCAGGGCGCGATAGCCATGCGCCTGGACAGCGGCGCGGACTTCCTCGTCGTCGGTGGCGACCAGCACGCTACTGGCACCGCTTTGCGCCGCCTGGTCGGCGACGCGTACCACCATCGGCTTGCCGGCCAGGTCGGCCAGCACCTTGGCGGGCAGGCGCGACGATGCCCTGCGCGCCGGGATCAGGACGATGAAGGCGGGCGCCGGGGTGGCTGAGGTCAAGGGCGTCACACCTCTTCGGTGTCGGGCAGCCTGCGCGCCTCTTCTTCCAGCATCACCGGAATGCCGTCGCGGATGGCGAAGGCCAGGCGGTCCGCCTTGCAGATCAGCTCGCCCTCGGCCTTCTTGTACAGCAGGGGACCCTTGCACAGCGGGCAGACCAGGATATCAAGCAGTTTGGGATCCACGGAGTTTCTCCAGAAGGGCGTCCACCAGACCGGGGTCGATCTGCGCCGTCACCGGCAACACCCAGATGCGCGGGTCGCCGAACTGCGCGCATTTTATCGCGTCCTTCTCGGTCATCACGATCAGCGGCGCGGTAATCGCCTTGAGGTCGGCGGCGGTGTAGGCGTGGTGATCGGGGAAGGGATGCTCCTCGAACTGCAAGCCGAGCCCGCGCAGGGTGGTGAAAAAACGTTCGGGGCTGCCGATGCCCGCCAGCGCGGCAATACGTGAGCCGTACTCGCGCGCAAGATCGGCGGCGTCGCGCCGCTGTGCCGGATCGACCAGCAGGAAAAGCCCCCAAGGCCGCAAGTCCATGCGCCACGCCGGTCGCGCCAGCGTGAGCGGCACCTCGCCGTTGCACACCACCGCGTCCAGCGTGGCCGCGCGCGCCAGCGGTTCGCGCAGCGGGCCGGCCGGCAGCAGGCGGCCGTTGCCGGCGCCGCGCGCGTCGAACACCGCGACTTCGGCGTCGCGCGCCAGCGCGTAGTGCTGCAGGCCATCGTCGGAGATGATCAGGTTGGTCCGCGGGTAGGCGGCCAGCAGCGCGTGGCCAGCCTCCACCCGTTTGCGGCCGACGAACACAGGGCAGCCGACGCCGCTGCGGCGGATCAGTAGAGGCTCGTCGCCCACCTGTGCCGGACTGGAATCGGCGTGTACCTCCCGCGCGCCATCGACCTCGGCCCCATAGCCCCGGCTGATCACGCCGGGGTGCCAGCCGCGCTCGGTGAATGCCTGCGCCAGGGCGATCACCAGCGGCGTCTTGCCGCTGCCGCCGACGGTGAGGTTGCCCACCACCAGCACCGGCACCGGCAGGCGTTGGGTCGAGAGGATGCCGGCGCGGTACAGCGCGCGGCGCAGCGCGGCGAGCGCGCCGAACAGCAGGGATAGCGGCAGCAGCAGGGCGGTGCGCAAGGTGAGACGGGGCTGCCACCAGTCGCGCATCGGCGCCTTCCGGCTAGAAAAACTACTTGGCGCCGGATGTCTGGGTGGTGAAGGTCACCTGGCCCAGCCCGGCCATTTGCGCGGCCTGCATGACGTAGATCACCGCCTGGTGGGTCGCCTGGGCATCGGCATTGATCACCACCACCGGGTCCTTCTTGCCGCTGGCGGCGTTCTTCAGGTCGTCGGCCAGGGCGGCAATATTGGTGAAGGCGACCGACTGGCCATTGACCGAATATTTGTTGCCGGAGGTGACGCCGACGTTGACTTCATTCGGGCGCTCCAGCTGCTTTTCGGCGTCCGCCGTCGGCAGGTTGATCTGCAGCTCGGCGTACTTCGAATACGTGGTGGTGATCATCAGGAAAATCAGGATCACCAGCAGCACGTCGATCAACGGGATGAAGTTGATCTCCGGCTCTTCCATCCCGCGTTTCTTGTTGCGGAAATTCATGATTTGCGTCGCAATCTTTTCTCTTGAATCGGGGGTGCCAAGGGGGGCGGCCCCCTTGACGTTTCCTTAAGCCTTGCGGTCGCCGTGGGCGATGTCGAGCAGCTTGGTGGCGGCCTGCTCCATTTCAACTACGAAGCTTTCCACCTTGCCGCGGAAGTGGCGGTA
>DATAZV010000478.1:0-19055 GCA_036271855.1 Burkholderiales bacterium | reverse complement strand
ATTTTTGCCACCCCAAGGGCTGGCTGGCGGGCATTGGTGTGGATGTGAAGCCGGCACGCGCGCCGATCAAGCCGCTGGCGAAATTGTTGCCGAAGTTGCGCCAGGCCGAAGTGCCGGTGATCTGGGTCAACTGGGGCAATCGTCCGGACCTGGCCAACATCAGCCCCGCGCTGCTGCATGTCTATAACAACGATGGCAAGAGCACCGGCTTGGGCGCGCCGCTGAAAGGCGCGCCGGTGCCGGGTGCCAAAGTACTGGAGAAGGATAGCTGGGCAGCAGCGGTGGTCGATGAGCTGAAAATCGCGCCCACCGACATACAGGTGGACAAATACCGCATGAGCGGCTTCTGGGACACGCCGCTGGACGCCATCCTGCGCAACCTCGGCGTTACCACCGTGTTTTTCGGCGGCGTCAATGCCGACCAGTGCGTGCTGGCCACGCTGATGGACGCCAACTTCCTCGGTTACGACACCATCCTGGTGGAGGATTGCAGCGCCACCACCTCGCCCGAGTACTGCATGGCGGCGACGCTCTACAATGTGCGTACCTGCTTCGGTTTTTCCGCCGCTTCGGCGGCACTGATCAAGGTCTTGTAGGCGTACGGACATGAGCACCAGCAACGCCGTCACCCATCGCAGCGCACGTCAGTATGCCGCCTGGAAAATCCAGCCGGCCGACAGCAATTACTTCGCCTTCACCGTCGACCCGCTGCAGGATGCGACCAGTTTCGTGCAGGTGATCGAGATTTTCGAGGTTGGCGGCCAGACCCCGCCGAATGCCCACGTTGCCGCCGACGAGCATTTCTATGTGCTGCACGGGGAGGGCATCGCCTCGTGCAATGGCGCGCAGATAGCCGTCAAGCCGGGCGACAGCTTCCTGGTGCGCCCGGGCAATGAACACGTGGTGGAAAACACCGGCGCCACCCGGCTGTACTGCCTGACCACCATGGTGCCGGACGAAGCCTTCGCGCAATTGATCAGGAACGGCATCCCCTGGCAACTCGACGAGGCGGACTACGCCGTGCTGGAAGGGCGCAAGCCATGATGCACGGCTGGATTCCGCCATCGCGCTACTACGCCTATCTGAGCTGGCCGCAGATCGAGGCCTTGCCGGACAAGGCCAACACCGTGCTGCTGCTGCCGGTGGCGGCGATCGAGCAGCACGGCCACCACCTGCCGATCGCGGTGGATAGCGCCATCGTGCTGGGGGTGCTGGGGCGGGCGATGCAAAAGCTGGCCGCGGATGTGCCTTGCTTCGTGCTGCCGCCGCTGTACTACGGCAAGTCGGAGGAGCACATCCGTTTTCCCGGCACCGTGATGCTGTCGGCCGAGACGCTGCTGCATACCCTGAATGAAATCGCCGATTCGCTCTACCGTGCCGGCTTTCGCAAGCTGTGTTTTGTCAACGGCCACGGCGGCCAGCCGGAAGTGGTGAATATTGCCGCGCGCGAATCGCGGGTACGGCACGGTGACTACACGCTGTTCCCCAGCTTCATCTGGTCGGTGCCACATTGTGGTGCGGAGATGGTGACGGCGCGCGAAATGATGCACGGAATTCATGCCGGTGCGCTGGAAACGGCGTTACTTCTGGCGCTCTTGCCCGATCAGGTTGACATGCAAAAAGCAGTGGTGGAATATCCACATGGCGTGTCTGCAGAAGGCCTGATCAGCATGGAAGGCGAGCGCCCGGGGACGCAAGGATTTGCCTGGCTCACCCACGATCTGACGGTGAGCGGGGTACTCGGCGACGCCACGGTGGCGACGCCGCAAATGGGAGAGAGATTGCTGGATTCGCTGGGCCAGGGCTGGGCGCAGCTTATCGTTGATCTGTATCGTTTCAAGCAACCAGTGGCGGGTGCCGGGCCGCTGGGCGCTTGAAGGAGAACTCCCATGTTGCAAACCCGGCAACCTGTATTGAAGCGTTTCTGGAACCCCGTCATGCCGGTCGATATGCTGGACGACGGGCCCAAGCCGTTCAAGTTGTTCGGTGTCGACATCGTGCTGTGGAAAGACTCGCACGGCCATGTCAGTGCGCTGGAAGACCGTTGCTGCCATCGCACTGCGAAACTTTCCATCGGCAACGTCAAGGTGGACGAGCGCGGCGAATCGCTCGCCTGCGCTTATCACGGCTGGCAATACGGCCTGGACGGCGCCTGCGTGAAGATTCCGCAGCAGCCGGAACTCACCGCGCAAATGTGCGGTGCCCGCGCCAAGGTGAAACGCTATTACGCCGAAGCGCGCTATGGCTACGTGTGGGTCTGCCTGGAAGAGCCGCTGGCCGGCATTCCCGATTTCCCCGAAGAAGAATTGCCGGACCACCGCCGCATCATGCAGTTCTACAAGGTGTGGAAATGCTCGGGCTTGCGCCTGATGGAGAACTCCTTCGACAACGCGCATTTCAGCTTCGTGCACCACACCAGTTTCGGCCAGGGGCACCAGCCGATTCCCGCCTCGATCAAGCTGACGCCGACCGACTACGGCTTCATTTTCGAAACCCAGGCGGCGGTGAACAACCCGGAAATCCAGAAAAAAATCCTGCGCACCGATGAGGACGAGACCATCCGCCACATGCGCAACCGCTGGTACCTGCCCTTCATCCGCAAGCTGCACATCACTTATCCGAACGGCCTGGTGCATGCGATCGTCACCTGCGCCACGCCGATCGACGACGAGTCGATCCAGGTATGCCAATGGGCCTATCGCAACGACACCGAGGAACAGGCGCCGGCGGCCGACATCATCGCCTTCGACCGCCAGGTAACCAGCGAAGACCAGGCGGTGCTGGAGTCGACCGACTTCGACGCGCCCCTCGGCCTGGGTTCAGGCGAGGAACGCCACATGCCCTCCGACCAGCCCGGCATGATGATGCGCAAGCGCCTGATCGAGCTGTTGAAGACCCACGGCGAGGAAGAGGCGCGGCTGCCGGGGCGCAGCGGCGCACCGATGCAGGCGGCGGAGCGCGCTGCCTGAAGGGGCTAAGTGCGGGCCCAACCAACAAAAAAGCCCGCCGATTCCGGCGGGCTTTTTTTGCGCCTTGCGTTTATGCGCCGCCGCGAAAGCAGGAGTAGCCCCAGGGCGTGAACTTCATCGGCAGGTGATAGTGCTGCGCGACATCGCTGATGCCGAAGCGGTAAGTCACCACATCGAGAAACGGCTGATCCGGTAGCGGCGCACCGGCAAGCCGGTAGTAGGCGGCAGCGTGGAACACGGCTTCGTAGTAGCCGGCGACGATGGCATCGCTCATCAGCACCGGGTCGTCGAGCACGCCCTTGGTGTTGATCTCGCCGGCGCACAGCAGCGTGCGTGATGGCGTGGCTGCGTACACCTCTACCCGCATCCCGGCCGCCACCACGCCGCGCGAAACGTCGACCACGTGGATCGACAGGCCGCCGGCCACGCTTAAGCCGCCGCGAGGTCGCGGATCACCTCATAGAGCACCCAGGCGCCGATGCGCGCGTCCTCTTCAGTGATGGTCTCCAGCGGATTGTGGCTGATGCCGCCGTTGCCGCAGCGGATGAAAATCATCGCCTGCGGGCATAGCGCGGCCATCGCCATCGCGTCATGCCCGGCGCCCGAGGGCAGGCGGCGCACGGCCGCGCCGGTGACTTCGCCGATGGCGGCGTCGATGCGCGCCATCAGTTGCGGCGCGCAGGGCGCGGCGGCCAGGTCCAGGGTCTTGGTGATGGCGAGTTCGACGTGGCGGCGTTTCGCGATGGCGTGCAGCTCGGGTTCGAGCATGCCCCAGATCGCGTGGCGGGTATCGTCGTTGCCGGAACGCAGGTCGATGGAGAATTCGCAGGCGCCGGGAATCACGTTGATCGCGCCGCCCGGCACGTTCAATTGCCCGACGGTGCCGACCACGCCGCCCGGGGAGCGGTTGCCCTCGGCAGCGCAGTAGCGCTCGATCGCGCCTATCATTTCGGCGGCGGCGCAAGCGGCGTCGCAGCGCATGTTCATCGGCGTGGTGCCGGCGTGGCCGGCCTGGCCGGTCACCACCGCCTGGAAGCGGTACACGCCGGCGATGGAAGTGACCGTGCCCACCGGCCGCCCTTCCTTCAGCAGTACCGGCCCCTGTTCGATGTGGATTTCGAGAAAGGCCAGGACGTCCTTCGGATTGCGCGCGGCCCGGCCGATGGCGGCAGGGTCCAGGCCGTAGTTTTTCATCGCATCGGCGACGCTGATGCCGGCGCGGTCGGTGAGCTTGAGCACGTTGGTGTCGTAGGTGCCGGCGATCGCCTTCGACCCCATCATGGTGGTCTTGAAGCGCACGCCCTCTTCCTCCGCAAAGCCGACCACCTCGATGGCGAAGGGCAGGCGCTGGTCCTGCAGCTTGAGCGCCTTGACGCAGGCGATGCCGGTGATCACCCCATAATTGCCGTCGTACTTGCCGGCGTTGACCACGGTGTCGAAGTGCGAACCGGTGACCAGCGTCTTGCTGTTGGGCGTCGCACCCTCATAGCGCCCCACCACGTTGCCGGCTTCGTCGATGCGCGCGCTCATGCCGGCCTCGGCCATCCAGGCCATCAGCTTGTCGGCGGCGGCACGCTGCACCGGAGTGAGATAGGTGCGCGTCAGGCGGCCGGGTTCCTCGGTGTGCTGCGCCAGGTCGTCGCAGCGCGCCATGATCTCGGCGCCGAAAATATTGTCCAGGTTGATCGTCAAGGCTTGTCCAATAAGGCGTCCAGGCGCCAGCGGGTGATGGTCTCGATATTTTTCAGGTCATGGGAAAATTCGGCGGCGGCGTCGTTCTCCAGGCGCTCGGCGAAGGTCCTGATGATGGTGGCCCGGTCCAGGTGTTTCACCGCGAGGATGAAGGGCCAGCCGAATTTCTTGTTGTAGGCGGCGTTGAGTTCCTGCAGGCGCTCGAACTCTTCGGGCGTGCACTGGGTCAGGCCGGAGCGGGTCTGCTCGTTGGTCGAGTCCGCCGTCAGGCTTTTGCTCACCATTGCGCGGCCCGCCAGCTCGGGGTGGGCGCGCAGCAGCGCCAGGGCTTGCGGGAAGGGTGCGCTGTTCATCAGCGCCGCCATCTTGGCATGCAGGTCGGCGCCGTCCTTGAAGGGACGCGCGGCGTAGGCGCCTCCGGCCACCCAGGGTGAATGTTCGAACAGGCCGCCCAGCGCGGCGACGAATTCGGCCTGGCTGGCGGCGTTGATCTGTTCCAGGGTCAGTGACATTGCATCATCCCAGGGCGGAACGCAGGTCGGGCGCGGCTGGCGCGTCCTCGCGCAGCACCAGGCCCTTTTCCACATTGCTCAGGTGTTCGCTCATCAGGGTCACCGCCCGTTTGGTGTCGCGCTTTTCCAGCGCGGAGAGCAACTGGCGGTGTTCCTCGGCCGAGTCGTTGGCGCCACGGGTGTTCTGGTAGAACAGGGTGATCAGCGAGGTGCGCGCCACCAGCTCGCTCACCACTTCGGCCAGCACCGCATTGCCCGCCACTTCGGCCATCACGGTATGAAAGTCGCCCAGCAGGCGGTTGCGCGACTGCGCGCTGCCGCCGGAAATGGCGCGCGCCTCTTCGGCAATGTGTTCGCGCAGCATCTCGATGTCCTTGGTCGTCGCTACTTCGACAAAGCGCGCGACGATCGCGCCCTCGATCACCCGGCGTGCTTCGAACACTTCCTTGGACTCGCGCACCGAAGGCTGGGTGACGAAGGCGCCGCGGCCGGGGATCAGGGTGATCAGCTTGTCGCCCGCCAGCTGGAACAGCGCCTGCCGCACCTTGGTGCGCGAAACGCCGAAGATATCTCCCAGCGCCTCTTCGCCCAGCTTGGCGCCCGGCGGCAGCTTTTGCGCGGCGATCGCCTCGGCGATGCGCGCGACGATGGCGTCGGTGTCCATCACCATGGCGGTGGCGGGCTTTCTCAGTACGCGGACTACGCTCATGCAACCGCCCCCTTGTAAGGATGCACCTTCTTCCAGTGGTGCGCGATGTCGGCGCGCCGGCAGATCCAGACCCGCTCATGCCGCTGCACGTAGTCGAGGAAACGCTGCAGGGAAGCGAAGCGCGCCGGCCGCCCGACGATGCGATTGTGCAGGCCGATGGAAAGCATTTTCGGCGCGGTTTCGCCCTCGGCGTAGAGCACGTCGAAGGCATCCTTCAGGTAATCGAAGAACTGGGTGCCCGAATTGAAACCCTGCATGGCGGCAAAGCGCATGTCGTTGGTCTCCAGCGTATAGGGCACCACCAGGTGCGGCACCTTCCTGGCGCCGCTGGTGTCGTCAAGCTCCACTTCGGTCCAGTAGGGCAGGTCGTCGGCATAGGAATCGGAGTCGTACAAAAAGCCGCCTTGCTCCACCACCAGCTTGCGGGTGTTCGGGCTGTCGCGCCCGGTGTACCAGCCCAGGGGCGCGGCGCCGGTCATTTCCTTCTGGATCGCGATGGCCTCTTGCATGTGCGCCCGCTCGGTGGCCTCGTCCATCATCTGGTAGCTGATCCAGCGCAGGCCGTGGTTGGCGATTTCGTGGCCGCCCTCGAGCATCGCCGCCACCGCGTCGGGGTTGCGCCGCATCGCCATCGCCACCGCAAAGAAGGTGACCGGCAGCTGGCGGCGCTCGAACTCCCGCAGCACGCGCCAGAAGCCGGCGCGCGAGCCGTACTCGTACATGCTCTCCATCGACATATGGCGATTCGGGAAGGCCTGCGCGCCGATGATCTCGGAAAGAAAGGTCTCGGAGCCCGGGTCGCCGTGCAGCACGTTGTTCTCGCTGCCTTCTTCGTAATTGAGCACAAACTGCAGCGCAATCCGCGCCTGCCCCGGCCATTGCGCATGCGGCGGGTTGCGGCCATAGCCGATCAGGTCACGCGGATAGGACGATGAACTCGAGTTGGTATGCATTGTGCAATTGCTTTGGGCTGTCGGCGGGGAAGCGACGCGGGCTTTGCACCAAAGCGCAGCGATTACCATGCCAGACGGTTAAAGCAGTTTCCCTTTGAATCAAGTTCCTATATTGTATACAATATTTACTATAATTGTATACAATATGGTTTTTATATGGGTACAATTCCTTGAGCCCAAGTGTAGCGCATCGTTCTTGCCCGGCCCTTTGTGCTGCCGCAAGCTGAAAGAATCCGGCCTTGAACTCTCCCACGCCTAACGCCCCGTCCGTCGCCGACCTGCTGCGCAACTGGCGCGAGGAGCAAACGCGCTTTCTGGCCGAACTGGTCAAGGTGCCCTCCGACAATCCGCCCGGCGATTGCGCGCCGCATGCCCTGCGCGCCGTGGCCCTGCTGGAGGCGATGGGTTTTACTGTCGAGCAATACCCGGTGGCCGAAGACGCGGTCAAGGCTTACGGCATGCAAAGCGCGATCAACCTGGTGATCCGTGAAAAGTTCGGCAATGGCGGCCCCACCATCGCGCTCAATGCGCATGGCGACGTGGTGCCGCCGGGCCTGGGCTGGACCATGGACCCCTACGGCGCCGAAATCAAGGAAGGCTGGATGTACGGCCGCGGCGTGGCTGTTTCCAAGTCCGACTTCGCCACCTATGCCTACGCCCTGCGCGCGCTGAAACAATCCGGCGCTGTCCTCAACGGCACGGTGGAGTTGCACTTCACTTATGACGAAGAGGCGGGCGGGGTGATCGGCCCCGAGTGGCTGCTGTCCAACGGTATCTCCAAACCGGACTACGCGATTTCGGCGGGCTTTTCCTACGGCGTGGTCACCGCGCACAACGGCTGCCTGCACCTTGAAGTGGAATGCATCGGCAAGTCGGCGCACGCCGCCCGCCCCGAGACCGGCTACGACGCCCTCCATGCGGCCACCGACGTCATGTCCGCGCTGTACAAGCTGCGCCGCGGCTATTCGAAAATCCGTTCGAAGATTACCGGCATTGAACATCCGACCCTGACCATCGGCTTGATTCAGGGCGGCATCAACACCAACGTGGTGCCGGACAACGTCAAGTTCCGCCTCGACCGCCGCGTCATTCCCGATGAGGATCCGGTTGCGGTCGAGCACGACCTGGTGGAATTCATCCGCGGCGCCGCCGAGGCGCACCCGACGATACGCGTGCGCACCCGCCGCATCGTGCTGGCGCGGCCTTTCATTCCGCTGCCGGGCCACGAGAAACTGGTCAGTGCGATCCAGAAAAGCGCCAAGCAGGTGTTGAACGAAGAAATCCAGCCACACGGCGTGCCGCTGTACACCGACGCGCGCCACTACAGCGCCGCCGGGATTCCGACCGTGCTTTACGGCGCCGGGCCGCGCTCCATGCTCGAGGCCAACGCCCATCGGGCGGACGAGCGGGTCAAGCTCAGCGACGTCTACCTGGCCACCGAAGTCATTGCCGGGGCGCTCTCCAGCCTGCTCGGCGGCGCGGCATGAGCGCCTGCCTGCTTCCACTACACTGCCTCTTTTTCACCCGGAGCAGGGCGCCATGAGCAGACTCTCCACGCACGTACTCGACACCGCCCGCGGCCAGCCTGCCGCCGGCGTCGCCGTGACCCTTTACCGGGTCACGCCCACCGGCCGCGAACAGGTGCTCGCCACCCGCACCAACGCGGATGGCCGCACCGATGGTCCGCTGCTCGCCGGCGACACCATGGCGGTGGGCACCTACGAGCTCGACTTCGAGGCCGGCGCCTATTTCCGCGCTGTCGGCGAAACCCTGCCGCAGCCTGCCTTCGTCGACCGCGTCACATTGCGGTTCGGCATTGCCGACCCCAACGGCCATTACCACGTGCCGCTCCTGGTCAGCCCCTGGAGCTACTCCACCTACCGCGGAAGCTGATTCATGGAAGCGTATTTGCTCGACTGGGCCAACCTGCTGTTGCGCTGGCTGCATGTGATTGCCGGCGTCGCCTGGATCGGCGCCTCGTTTTATTTCGTCTGGCTCGACCTCAACCTGCAGCCGGTGAAGGACGAGGCGATGAAGGCCAAGGGCGTGATGGGCGAACTCTGGGCAGTGCACGGCGGCGGCTTTTACAACCCGCAAAAATATCTCAACGCCCCGGCCGCGCTGCCGGAACACCTGCACTGGTTCAAGTGGGAAGCCTACGTCACCTGGATGGCCGGCTTCGCGCTGCTGTGCGTGCAGTACTACGGCCATGCCGATCTCTATCTGATCGACAAGAGCGTGCTGGAGATGAGTTCCGTGGTGGCCGTGACCATCGGCCTGGTGGCCCTGGTGGCCGGCTGGATCATCTACGACCTGCTGTGCCGCTCCCCGGTCGGCGACAACGACCGCGCCATGCTGGTGATCATGTTCGTGTTTTTCGGTGCGGCTGCCTGGGGCCTGTCGCATGCCTTCGGCGGGCGCGGTGTCTATATCCACATCGGTGCGATGATCGGCACCATCATGGTCGCCAACGTGCTGATGGTGATCGTCCCCGGGCAGAAAAAAGCCATTGCCTCGATGCTCGCGGGCCAGGTGCCGGACCCGATCCACGGCAAGCGCGGCAAGCAGCGCAGCGTACACAACAACTATTTCACCCTGCCGGTGCTGTTCATCATGGTGTCGAACCACTACCCGATGACCTTCGGCAACGCCCATGGCTGGGCCGTGCTCGGGGCATTAAGCGTCGCCGGGGTGATGATCCGCCACTTTTTCAACCTGAAGAACACCGGGCGCATCGTTCCGGGCTACTTGGTCGCTGCCGCTATCGTGCTAGTGGCGCTGATCTTCGCCATCGCGCCCGACATGAGCGCCAGCAAGAAGGCGGGGGCCACCGGCGTGCCGTACGCCAAGGTGAAAGCGGTGATCGACAACCGCTGCATCGCCTGCCACTCCGCCCACCCCACCCAGGCCGGTTTCAACGAAGCGCCCAAGGGCGTGATGTTCGATTCGGCCGAGCAGGTGAAGGCGCGCGCCGCGCTGATCTACCAGCAGGCCGTGGTGGCCAAGGCGATGCCGCTGGGCAACCTGACCCAGATGACCGACGACGAGCGCGCCCTGCTCGGCGCCTGGTATCTGCAGGGCGCGAAGACCGAGTAGCCCAACCCGGTTTAAAATCTCCTCAAATAACCAGAGGAGATCACGCATGCAAGCCTCAGTCATCGCACAAGAATTGCTCGCCGCCCGCGCCCGCGCGCGCCAGGTGGCCCCTTACTCTGAAAGCGTGGCCGACTTCAGTGTCGCCATGGCCTACGACGTCGCCGCCGAAGTGCTGAAGCTGCGCCGCGCCGCCGGCGAGCAGGTGGTGGGGCGCAAGATCGGCTTTACCAACACCAACATCTGGTCCGAGTACGGTGTCGATGCGCCGATCTGGAATTACGTCTACGACCGCACCATCCGCTACGCGCGCGACGACCACGGCGTGCAGTCGCTCAAGGGCGCGACGCAGCCGAAGATCGAGCCGGAAATCGCCTTTCGCCTGCGCAGCGCGCCCAGGGCCGGCATGAGCGAAGAGCAACTGGCCGAGTGCATCGACTGGGTGGCCCACGCCTACGAAGTGGTGCACACCTCGTTTAGCGACTGGAAATTCCAGGTCGCCGACACCATCGCCGCTTTCGGGCTGCACGGCGTCCTGATCGTCGGCACGCCGCGCTATGTGCGCACCGCCGCCGGCCTGAACCGCGACCTGGTGAAGGAGCTCAAGAGCTTCAAGGTCTCGCTGTTTTGCAACGGCGAGTTGCGCGAATCCGGTGTCGGCACCAACGTGCTGGGCAGCCCCCTGCTGGCGCTTTCCCACCTGGTCGAAGTACTGGCGAAGCTGCCGCAGCACAAGCCGCTGCGCGAAGGCGAGATCATCACTACCGGCACCCTCACCAGCGCGCTGCCGATCAAGGCCGGCGAGACCTGGCACACGGCGTTTACCGGGATCGACCTGCCGGGCTTGTCGGTGCGTTTCGTCTAAGAGGCGCTATAGCGCGCTCAAGGCCCACTGCGCCAGCGGCACGATCAGCGCGGTCAGCACCGCATTCAGCCCCATGCCCAGGCCGGAGAAGGCGCCGGCTTCTTCGCTGAGCTGAAAGGCCCGCGCGGTGCCGATGCCGTGGGCGGCGACGCCGACGGCAAAGCCGCGCGCCGCATGGTCGCGGATGCGTAGCGCGTCAAGAATGTACTTGCCCAGGCCTGCGCCGATGATGCCGGTGCACATCACCAGCACCGCGGTGAGCGAAGGCAGGCCGCCGATTTTTTCCGCGATGCCCATGGCAATCGGCGTGGTCACCGACTTCGGTGCCAGCGACTTGAGCGTCGTGGCCGTCGCCCCCAGCATCCAGGCGATCAGCACCGCGCTACCGGCCGCGGTGGCCGAGCCGCAAATGAGCGCCAGCAGCACGCCACGCCAGGCGCGCTTGAGCTTGTCGATCTGGCCGTACAGCGGGATCGCCAGTGCCACTGTCGCCGGCCCGAGCAGGAAATGGATGAACTGCGCGCCGGAAAAATAAGTCTGATAGGGGGTATGGGTGAGCAGCAGGGCGGTGACGATCAGCGCCACTGTCACCGCCACCGGATTGAGCAGGGGATGGAAATTGGCGCGCTGGTACAGCCAGTAGGCGGCCTGGTAGGCAACCAGGGTGAGGGTGAGCCCGATCAGCGGCGTCGTCGAGAGATAAACCCAGATGTCGTTTAAGCGCGCGCCCATCATGCCGCCTTTTCGGGCGCCGCCGGCCGGAAGCGCGCCAGCACCAGCGAAGTGACAGCGATGGTGAGTGCGGTCGATAGCACCAGGGAGACGGCAATCGGCCAGGCCTCGTCGCGCAAGCGCGCGAAGTTCACCATGATGCCCACACCCGCCGGGACGAACAGCAGCGAAAGGTGGGTCAGCAACTGGGTCGCCCCCTCGCGCAATTCGGCCGGCGCCTGGCCGCGCACGACCAGGGTGGCCAGCAGCATCAGCATGCCGATCAGCGGCCCCGGCACCGGCAGCGAAAGCGCCAGCGCGGCTGCCTCGCCTGCCAACTGGTAGAGCAACAGCACCGTCAGGGTCTTGAGCATCGATTGCTTCCCGTCAAAACAAAAGGCCGCTCAAAGGCGGCCTTTCGCGCAACTGCAGCAGTGCTACTTGCCCGTCAGGACCTGCTGCAGTTCGCCCGACTGGTACATCTCCATCATGATGTCCGAGCCGCCGACGAATTCGCCGTTCACATACAGTTGCGGAATGGTCGGCCAGTTGGCGAATTCCTTGATGCCCTGGCGCACTTCGGCGTCCTGCAGCACGTCCACCGTGGCGGGGGCGTCGACGCCGCAGGCCTTGAGGATCTGGATCGCCTTGGCGGAAAAGCCGCATTGCGGAAAGGTCGGCGAACCTTTCATGAAAAGCACCACCGGGTTGGAGGTCACGGTCTGACGGATGCGTTCCTGGGTGTCCATGATGAGTTCTTGAGTCATAAAAAGTTATTCGTTGATCGGTTTGACGGTCTTGGTGCGGATCATGCGCGAAAACAAAAAGTTCTCGCCGGTGTAGTCGGTCTCGTCGACAAAGTTGATCTTGTAGTCGCCGAACTCGATCACCTCGTTGCTCTTCAGCAGGTGGCGCTTTACCGGCTTGCCGTTGACCACGGTGCCGTTGGTGCTGTCGAGGTCTTCCAGGATGCAGTCCGCGCCGATCTGGGTGATCGCCGCGTGCTCTCCGGAAAGGAAGGTGTCTTCGATCTGCACGTCGTTATGCGCCTTGCGTCCGATGGTGCTGCGTTCCTTGGCGATGGTGTATTCCTTGATCACCACGCCGTCGACGCTCAGAATCAGTCTTGCCATGTTGCTTCTCCCTGACCAGGGTGTGATGGGGGCGCCGGCGGCGATTTCAAGCCGCTCCGCACCATAATTCAGGCCTATGGTACTGCAAAATCGCGCCGCGCAAGGTGACGCCAGGGCAGAATCCGCGCCTCGGCAACCGGACCTCAGGCGCGCGGGGCAACCCCGCCGCTGACCCGGTCCAGCCCTGCCAGGTCGGGCCAGGTCTGCACTTCGCGCAGTCCGGCCGCCGTCAGCAGGGCGCGGCAGGCGCTGCCCTGGTCGTAACCGTGCTCGAGCAGGAGCCAGGCGCCGGGGGCGAGATACCGCGGCGCCTGTGAGGTTATTTTTGTAATCGCGTCCAGGCCGGCGGCGCCCGCCGCCAGCGCGCCGCGCGGCTCGAAGCGCAGGTCGCCGCGCGCCAGGTGGGCGTCGCCTTCGGCGACATAGGGTGGGTTGCCGACGATCAGGTCGAAACGCGCATCTCCCAGGGAAGCGAACCAGTCGCTTTGCAGCAGGCGCGGCGAGCGCGGCAGCGCCAGGCGCTCCAGGTTGCCGCGCGCCACCGTCAGCGCCGCCGGCGAAACATCCACTGCCGTGACATGCGCGTTTTGCGCTTCACAGGCGATGGTGAGTGCTACCACGCCGCTGCCCGTGCCGAGGTCGAGCACCGCGACTGCGGATGCTGTCCGGTCGATCCGCGCCAATCCCAGGTCCACCAGCAATTCGGTTTCCGGGCGCGGGATCAGCACGGCAGGCGTGACGCTGAACTCGCGACCGTAAAACTCGCGGCTGCCAAGAATGTAGGCCACTGGCTCGCCCGCGCGGCGGCGCTGTGCCATGTCGAGGTAACGCCGCGAAGCGGCCGCTTCGACTTCGCGTTCTGGAAAGGCAACGAGCAGAGCGGTGCCGACGCCCGTGGCCGCGGCCAGCAGCAGCCGCGCTTCGCGCGCATCGAACCCGGCGCCTTCCAGCAGCGCCGCGACAGTGCGATCAGCCGGCATCTCCATGCCTTAGGGGCTTTCGGACAATGCCGCCAGTTGCTCCGCCTGGTGCTCGGCCATCAGGGCATTGGTGAGCTCGTCGAGGTCGCCGTCCATGATGGCGGCGATCTTGTATAGCGTCAGGTTGATGCGGTGGTCGGTGACCCGGCCCTGCGGAAAGTTATAGGTGCGGATGCGCTCGGAGCGGTCGCCGGAACCCACCAGCGATTTGCGCATCGACGCCTCCTTCGCCTGCGCCTCGCGCAATTCCTTGTCCTTGATGCGAGCCATCAGCACCGCCATCGCGCGGTCCTTGTTCTGGTGTTGCGAGCGGCCGTCCTGGCATTCGGAGACGATGCCGGTGGGCAGGTGGGTGATGCGCACCGCCGACTCGGTCTTGTTGACGTGCTGGCCGCCGGCGCCCGAGGCTCTATATACGTCGATGCGGATGTCTTCCGGGCGGATCACCACGTCGCTCACCTCGTCGGCCTCCGGCATCACCGCCACCGTGCAGGCGGAGGTGTGGATGCGCCCCTGCGATTCGGTTTCCGGCACGCGCTGCACCCGATGCCCGCCGGACTCGAACTTCAGGCGTGAATACGCGCCCTGGCCGATCAGGCGGACGATCATTTCCTTGTAGCCGCCTAGTTCCGACTGGCTTTCGGAGACGATCTCCACCTGCCAGCGGTTGCGCTCGGCATAGCGCGTGTACATGCGGAACAGGGCGCCGGCGAACAGCGCCGACTCGTCGCCGCCGGTGCCGGCGCGGATTTCCAGGAAAATGTTCTTGTCGTCGTTGGGATCCTTCGGCAGAAGGGCGCGTTCCAGGTCCTTTTCCAGCGCGACCAGGTCCTCCCGCGCGGTGCGGATTTCATCTTCCGCGAAGGACTTCATCTCCGCATCGGCCAGCATTTCCTGCGCGTCGGTGATATCGGCTTCGCGCTTCTGGTGGCGGTTGAACAGTTCCACCACCGGCGTCAGCTCGGCATGCTCGCGAGTGGCCTTGCGATAGGCGTCCATGTCGCGCGTCGCCTGTTCGCTGGAAAGCAGGGCGTCGAGTTCGGTGAGCCGGGCCGCGAGTTGCGCGAGCTTGGCGGCCATGCTGGGTTTCATAGGGGCGCGGTCAATCTAAAAAGGGGGGGCAGCGGGTGCATGTGCACGCGCGGCCGGCGCGGCGGCGGAAGGGGTTGCCCCCTCGGCTGCCGGCAGCTAAAGCTTATAGAGCGACTGCACCAGCGCGGCGATCTGCTCACGCTCGCCTTCGGCCGCCTGGTTCAGCGCCGCGGTGGGGTTGTGCAGCAGCTTGTTGGTCAGCGCGCGGCTCAGGTGCTCCAGCACTTCGCGCGGATCGCGGCCGGCCTCGATGTTTTTCAGCGCGCGATCCAGCTCGGCGGCGCGCGCCAGTTCGGCCTGGTCGCGCAAGCGGCGGATCAGCGGGCTGGACTCGCGCGCCTTGAGCCAGTGCATGAAGCCCTGCACCCGCGTGTCGATGATCGCCTCGGCCTGATCCACCGCGCCGCGGCGTGCTTCCATGCCTTCCTGTACCAGCTCGCCCAGGTCATCGACAGTGTAAAGATAGACGTCGTCGAGCTGGCCGGCTTCGGGTTCGATGTCGCGCGGTACCGCCAGGTCGACCATGAACATCGGTTTGCGGCGGCGGATTTTCAGGGCGCGCTCGATCAGGCCCTTGCCCACCAGCGGCAGCGAGCTGGCGGTGCAGGAAATCACGATGTCGAATTTCGCCAGTTCGTTCGGCAGGTCGCCCAAGCGCATGGCGTTGCCCATGAAACGGCTGGCCAGACCCTGCGCGCGTTCCAGGGTGCGGTTGGCCACCGTAATCGACTTCGGGCTTTGCGCGGCGAAGTGGGTGGCGGTGAGTTCGATCATCTCGCCCGCGCCGATCAGCAGCACATTGGTTTCCGGCAGGCTGGGGAAGATGCGCTCGGCCAGGCGCACCGCGGCGGCGGCCATCGATACCGATTGCGCGCCGATGGCGGTGGTGCTGCGCACTTCCTTGGCCACAGCGAAAGAGCGCTGGAACAACTGGTGCAGGTAAGTGCCCATGGCACCGGCGTTCTCGGCGCTTTTGGCGGCTTCCTTCATCTGCCCGAGAATCTGCGGCTCGCCCAGCACCATCGAATCCAGGCCGGCGGCGACGCGGAAGGCATGGCGCACGGCGCTCTCGGCGTCCAGGGTGTAGAGATGGGGGGCCAGGCTGCCGGGGTCGATGTGGTGGTAATCGGCCAGCCAGCGCACTGCTTCCGGCAGGGCGTTGCGGTCGTCGGCCGCGCAGTAGATCTCGGTGCGGTTGCAGGTCGAAAGAATCGCCGCCTCGCGTGCGTAGCGCCGTTCGAGGAATTCCTTCAGCGCCGCATGCACGCTCTCGACGCCGAATACCACCCGCTCGCGCAACTGCAGGGGCGCGGTCTGGTGGTTGAGGCCGAAAGCGGCGAGATGCATGAGAAACCCGGAACCTGGGAAAGATAACCCACCATTATAAATCCTGCGCGGCGATCGCGCCCGGCGCGGGCTATCTGGCCGGTGCCGGCGCGGCGCTCCCTGGCGCATTGCCAATGGCGAAACGCTTCACCAGATCCTGCAAGGCCGCATAGTCTTTCGCGCCCTGGGGGCTTAGCTGCGCCCCGGCGAAGCGCTCCAGCACCGCCTGCGCATTGGACAGCGCCAGTTCAGGCTGGCGATTGATGGCGTAGAGCTCGGCCAGCTGGCGCCAGGCGCCGATGCGGCCGGGCTGGGTGGCGGTGTACTCCTGGGCGCCGGCCAGCGCGCCGCGAACGTTGCCGGCTTCGCGCGGAATGTCGATCAGCATCTGCAGCAGCGTCGCCGCCTCGTTGGAGCCCGGCGGCATCACGCCCAAGCCGCGGCGCACCGCGGCATAGGCCAGGGCCGAATTGTTATCCATGCGCGTGAGCTTGAGCCATTCCGCATAGGCGCCCAGGTTGCGCGGGTCGAGCTTTTCCATCTCCTCGACCTTGGCATAGGCCAGCGCACGGTTGCCCTGGTCGAATTCCAGTTGCGCCCAGTTGCGCAGGATCCACGGGTGCCCCGGAAACTGCTGATGCGCCAGCGCGATGTACTTGCGCGCCGCTTCGATGTGTTGCTGGCGTTGCGCGGGCGACACGACGTCGCTGAGTGCGCGCAGGCAAATGAACTGGTGCACGTTGGCGTAGGAAAAAGTGATCCACGGGTCGCGCGGTGCCAGCTCATGAGCGCGCGCCAGCGCCTGCTCGGCGGCGGTGAGTTTTCCCAGCACCTCGGCCGCGGCGGCCGGCTGGCCGGCGATGTGCCCGATGTCGGCGGCGGCGGCTTCGATCAGGCGCGCGGCATAGGAGCCGGCGAAGCGCCGCTCCTGCGGCATCATGCCCATCGAGTCGCGCAAAAATTCCGCCGCCGCCGCATACTGGCCGCGGCTTTGCGCCCACGCCGCTAGCTTGGCGCCGACGTCGGCGCTGAAATCGGTGCGTGCGCCGAAAAAGGTAAGCACGCAGAAAGCTGCCGCTGCCGCCAGCGCGGCGACGCCGCCGATGCCGGCGCGTCGCGTCGCGTCGGCCGTGCCGCGATTGCCCCAATAGAGCGCAACGGCCAGCAAGGCCGGCATCAGCGCGTAGACGGCGAAGCAGAAGGTGGTGAGCGCCGCGATGCGCTCGCGCAGCACCTCGTTGGGCGCGTTGTCGATGCCGCTGGCCAGCTCGGCATAGACGATGGCGAACAGCAGCGGCCCGGGCACGCTCCAGAGCAGGAAGCGCGTCAGTGCCTGCAGGCGGCTGGTGCCGTTGCGCGCCGCTTCGTACTGGGCGATGAAAAACGCCGCCAGCACCGTCAGCAGCTGCGGCCAGATGATCAGCGGCAGGCGCAGCATCGAGGGCGCCAGCATGCGCGTGCCGGAAAGCGGTGGGTAAAAATCCGCGACGCTGATGATCAGCGCCAGGCAGGCGGCCCAGCCGAGCACCGGATACCAGGACGGAGTGGCCGGCAGCGCCGCGGCAGCGACGGGAGTGCCGTGCGCCGCCGCCTGCTTCTTGCGGCCCTTGCGGGCGGCGGCGACTGCCGGCGCGGCCGGTTCGGGCGATACCGGCGCCGGCGCCGCCGGCTGGCGCCAGGCGGCATGCACGGTCAGGGGAATCAGGGCGGCAAACGCCGCCACCAGCGCCCGCGTGGCGATGGTCGGCACGCCGACCTGGGTTTCCGCCCAGGAGCCGATCAGCGCGCTCACCATGGCGGCGATCAGCAGGGCTTCGCCGCGGGTGGCGCCGCTTTCTCCGGTATTGGCGGCCCTGACGTGGCGCCAGGCGCGCCAGGCGATAAACAGCACCCAGGCGCCCCCCAGGCCCGCGCCGGCGCCCACCGGCAACACGCCGATGCTGGCACCGCCGACGTAAGCGAGCAAGGCGCCTGCCGCCGCACCGAGGGCGACCCAGGCGGCGTAAGCGACCCAGGCGGGGCGCCGGCGCGTCTCCGCGCCGGGCAAGGGCAGCAGGCGTTGCGCGGCGCTCCATACCAGCGCGCTGAACAAGCTTATCTGCGCCAGCAGGCCGAGCAGGCCGAAGGACAGCAGGGTCTCGAGAAAATCGCTGTGCAGGCGGTCGATCGATTCGCTGTAACCCTCGATGCGCTGCACATAGGCCGGCATCCAGTTGTAATAGTTGAAGCTGGCGGCGTCCGGGCCATAGCCGATCCACTGCCGCCACCACGGCGCATGGGTGAAGGAATCGACCCCGGCGCGCCAGATGCCGACGCGCGAATCGGTGGTCAGGTCGGCGCCGGTGAAGACGAAGCGCTGCAATGGCGTGCCATTCACACTCTGCGCCAGCGCCGGCACGAAGTTGATCAGCGCCAGCGCCAGCGCGCCTGCCAGCATGATGCCGAAGGCCGCCAGCACCAGGCCGCGCGCCCGCGCCTGCGCGCCCAGCAGCAGCAGCAGCACGAACAGCGCGACGGCCAGGCCGATCAGCGGGCCGCGGCTCTGCGTCAATACGGCGGCTACGATCTGCAGGGCCAGCACCGCCAGCCAGAGCACGCGCTGCTTCCATCCCGGGCCGGCGCCGATCGCCCGCGCCAGCGCCAGCGGAATCACCAGCAGCAGCATCGAAGCCAGGAAGGTCGGGTTGCCCATGGTGCCGCCGGGGCGCGCCGCGCTGGTTCCCACGGCCAGGCCTTCGGTGAGAAAAAAATCGAAGCCGTAGCGCTGCATCACCGCGTAGATGCAGGGCGGCAGGGTGGCCAGCAGCAGCACGTCGAGCAGGCGCTCCATCTGCTCCTGGCGGCGCAGGCACAGCGTCAGCCCGGCAAACAGCGCCGCGTAGATCAGCCAGGAGACCAGGCCCTCGCGGCGGAAGTAGTCGCCGAAAAACGCGATCCGAGGCGTCTCGCTGGCCAGGGTCGCCAGCACGGCGATGGCCGTCACGGCGCCAAAGGCCAGCACCGGCGTGCTGCGCAGCAGC
>DATAZV010000477.1:0-19779 GCA_036271855.1 Burkholderiales bacterium | reverse complement strand
GAGGCTGTGCGCAGCACGCCGCCGGAAGAGGGCGCGGGCGGGTGCTGCTGCATGAAACCACGCACCCGCTCCAGCGTTGTCGGGCTGATGCGCCCGCCGATGCGCAGGCGGCTCACCAGCTTGCCGTCATTCACGGCATGGCGCCCGAACGTGGTTTCCGCCAGGCCCGCCTGCCGGCAATAGCTGCCGATCTCGGCCAGGAGCTGCTCCGCCTTCGTCTCCGTCCGCATGCTTGTCTCCCGCGTATTTTGACCGCGAGACCATTACATGCCCGCCCACTGGGGCTGTCAACCACATTCCTGCCCACTCGAATCGTGGGCAATTGAATGGTCTGGGCGAGCGGCGGCGAGAAAGCTGGCGCCACCGTTTGCGAAAGGCAGGGCCGGCGTCGCCAGCACCCCGTGTCCGTGCCGCGCAATTCCGCTATCATCCGCCCCGCGCCAGCGCACGCCCAAGGAGCCCATGTCGAATCCGCAAGCAACAAGCAGCGCGCCCGCCTCAGGCGGGCCGCTTACGGCTGAACAACTCGCCGACCTCGCCGCCGCCAGCCGCATCCTCGCCGCGCAGGGCGTGGTCGATGCGTTCGGGCACGTGTCGATGCGCCATCCTGCGGCACCCGAGCGCTACCTGATGTCGCGGGCGCTGGCCCCGGCGCTGGTGACCCCGGACGACATCATCGAGTACGACCTCGACAACAACCCCTGCAACGCCGGCGGCCGCGGCAGTTTCCTGGAGCGCTTCATCCACGGCGGCATCTATCAGGCGCGCCCGGACGTGATGGCGGTGGTGCACAGCCATTCGCCCTCGGTGATTCCCTTCGGCCTCACTGGCGCGACTATGCAGGCGATGTTCCACAACGCCGCCTTTCTCGCCGCCGGTGTGCCGGTGTTCGACATCCGCGAAAAATTCGGCGCCACCGACATGCTGGTGGGCAACGCGGTGAAGGGCGTGGCGCTCGCAGAGTCGCTGGGCCGCCAGGACATCGTGCTGATGCGCGCCCACGGCAGCGTTGCCTGCGGGCCCAGCCTGCCGGCGGCGGTATTCCGCGCCGTCTACACCGAAGTCAATGCGCGCATCCAGCACTGGACCACCGCGCTTGCCGCCGGCGGGCCGATCGCCGCGCTCGACGCCGAGGAAGGCCTGCTGGCCGACGCCGTCAACCAGGGCGCGGCAATGCGCGCCTGGGATTTGTGGCGCCGCCAGGTGCAGTTTTGAACGCAACCCACAACGATTGCCCGGGAGTCACGCCATGCCGCAGGCCGAGTTAAAAAACGAAACCGCATCGGAAGCCGAGCTGAAGCAGCAGCTGGTCGAGTGCATCCGCATGCTCGAGCAGTCCGACATCATCGACTACAACGGCCATTGCAGCATCCGCGCCGGCGAGGGTCGCATTCTCATCAACATCGGCGCCTGCCAGCGCAGCCGCCTGACGGTGGACGACATCTGCGTCATCGACCTCGAAGCCAACCAGATCGAAGGCAAGGGCAACGCGCCGCTGGAGCGCCACCTGCATTGCGGCATCTACCGCGTGCGCCCGGACGTGGGCGCCATCGTCCACGCGCACCCCAAGTGGTCCACCTTCCTCACCATGACCGGCAATGCCTACCAGCCGGTGTATGCCCAAGGCTCGCTGGTGCACCCGGTGCCGCTGCTGGATACGCCCAACTCCATCAACACCCGCCCGATGGCCGAGCGCCTCGCCACCACCCTCGGCGAGCGCCCGGCCGCGCTGATGAAGTCGCACGGCGCGGTGACAGTAGGCAAAGACATCGTCGAAGCCTTCGTGCTGGCCAACTACATGGAAGAAAACGCCTACCGCCAGTACATGGCGCTGCAAATCGGCAAGCCCTATGCCTTCAGCGCCGAGGAAATCGCGCTCTGTCGTGAAAAGCTGTGGAACGCCGGCCTGTTCAAGCGCACCTGGGACCATTTCGCCGCCAAGCTGCCCAAGCTCTCTTGAGGGACTGAAGCGGCCGGAAGGCAGCTTGTCGCTGCCCGGCGATCAAAGGGGCCAGGGCCGGTTTATTTTTCGTAGATCTTCATCCGAAATAAATTCGAGCCCGATCCCCGTTGGCTCCCTCTATTTCAGATAGGTCCATTCCTGAAATCGATCGTCGAAATCCAGCGAGTCATAGCGCTTGGTGAAGCTGCCGTAGCCCAGGCAGGAAGATACGAGCATGGGCGACGCTGATACTGCACTCCTTTGGTCGGCGCTGCGAATCCATGGACGGGTGGCCCTGCCCACCCTGACGGCGCCAATCAGCACGCTCAACCGCGCCACCAGATCGTCCCAGTATTCCGCGCTCCTGGCCGCATGGAGGCGTTCTGAAACGGAGATCGTGAGGCTCTGGTTGTAGATAAATTTTTCTCCGATATAGCTGCCGTCGGCGGCGGTCAACGGATTCTGGTCACCCAGCAATATGCAAAGTTCGGGATTTCCCCCTTTCGTGGAGGAAACGATGGTCGTGTTGCACAGCTCGATCGGGTAGGGATCGAGCTCCTCGAGTTTTTGCGACCATTTCCGGTTGTTGTCCAGGTTCCAGCCAAGCCGGGCCAAGCCCGGAACCTTCTTGAGAGTGACACGATACGTTCCAGGCGGATCGCTTTTCAGTTTCCTGAGTGGAATCTGATACGCCTGCTCACTGGTGATGGACGCGCTCTTGCCGAACGGACCGACAAGCTCGTCAAACAGCCGGAAGCATTGCTCCCATTGCGGCCAGCGGCATAGCTTTAGCGCTTCAGCCCCGACCTTGCCCAAAAAGAAGTGAACCAGATAGTTGTCGGTCATAAAATCGCCTCGACTTGAAGGGGCCTGGCTCGAAGGGATAAAAGTAAGGAACAAAAGGGGCCTGGCCCGGGCTTGGCCCGATATGATTATCCTATGCGCAAGCCGCGGAAAAAGTATTCGAGCCAGGCCTTTTTTCACTTTCCGGCATCACGCGGCTGACGGGTTCGCGGCCGGTGTACTGCGCGAACGGGGTGGCGGTGCGGCAGGCGAGGGAATCCAGGAGCGGGACAGGCAACCGGCCCGAACCATTCCACTCCTTGCGTTGTCTGTAACCGTATCCGGCCCCGGCGGCCGTTACAAGGAGAGCAGCGATGAGCAAGAACACGATCTGCCTGTGGTACGACCATGGCGCGGAAGAAGCCGCGCGCTTTTACGCCAAAACCTTCCCCGACAGCACCGTCGGCGCGGTCCACCAGGCGCCCGCCGACTTTCCCGGCGGCAAGGCCGGCCAGGTATTGACCGTCGAGTTCACCGTCTGCGGCGTGCCCTGCCTGGGCCTGAACGGCGGCAATGCATTCAAGCAAAGCGAGGCCTTCTCCTTCCAGATCGCCACCGACGACCAGGCCGAGACCGACCGCTACTGGAACGCCATCGTCGGCAACGGCGGCACCGAGAGCGCCTGCGGCTGGTGCAAGGACAAATGGGGCCTGTCGTGGCAGATCACGCCGCGCGTCCTCACCGCGGCGATGGCCAAGGGCGGCGACACGGCCAAGCGCGCTTTCGCGGCGATGATGGAGATGGGCAAGATCGACGTCGCGAAGATCGAGGCGGCGGTGCGGGGAAAGTAAGCAAGGCAGCTTGCTTTAAGGCTCCGCGCTCTCGCCCTTGACGAAGAAGGGCTGCATCTCCCTGTACTCCAGTATCTTCACGGCCGCTTCCCGGGGCGCATCGCCCTGCGCGAGCGCCAGGAAGGCCTGCTCCGACTGCGCCACCATCGCGCGCGCCAGGTCGTTCTTGTGGATCGAGTGGTACTTCGACGGCATCACCCAGTCCAGCGGCCGCATCAGGGTGCCGAGCATCCCCGGCGTGTTGGAGTTGCCGAGAATCACCGAAGGCCGGTACACACCAAGGAAGTCGAACCCGACGGCTTCGACCGCCTTCTCCTTCTCGCCGATGATCCGCGCGTACTTCATCCCGGCCCCGGGGTCCGCACTCACCGCCGTCATCATCCCGCACACGCGGGCGCCACCCGCCTTGGCGGCGCGGCAAAACTCCCGCGGGTAGCTCACTTCGATCTTGCGCACCTCTTCATCGGGCATCTGCGCGCTGCCCTTGCCGACACCGAACGCCGCCAGCGCGATGTCCACCCCTTGCGCGTGCGGTGCAAGCTCCTCCCCCAGCCGGTCCATGTCGACCACCACCTCGGAAACCTTGGGGTCGGTGAAGGCGCCGGTCTTGCGGCGCGTCACCACCACTACCTTCCGGCACAGCGGGCTGTTGATCAGCAGCCGGACGATGCGCCCGCCCACGTTCCCGGTCGCGCCCAGCACGATCGCGGAATACTGCGCCTTGGCATCTGCTGTCGGGATTGTCATGTCACACGCACGTAAAGTTGAAACTGGAAGGGGCGGGCCCGAAATATTCTTTCATGGGGGAATGATGGTCTCTCCCCGATGGTTCGTCGGCTGCATCGAATTGTAGAAATTGTGGCCTGTTCCCGATTGCGCAGGGAAAATTATATCGAGCCAGGCTCCCATGGCACTACCTTAGGCGAGGCGTACCGGTAAGTTGTCATTCCCGCGCAAGCGGGAATCCAGTGCGTACCTCGGAAAACCCCTGGATTCCCGCGTTCGCGGGAATGACAGTGAAGTGTTTGGCCCTTAAGGTAGTGCCATGGGAGCCAGGCCCCTTTAATACGATTCAACCGGGCTTCGCCTTGTGCCGCCGCCCCGGCTTGAGCTGCACCTGCTTGCGCGCCAGCGCCCCGCTGCCGGCCGCCTTCAGCAGGCGCTGAAAGGTCGGGCACTCGGCGTGGCTGGGTGCCGGGCAGGCGGCGGCGTGGCGCAGGCCGTTGCTCATCGCGCGCAGGCGCTTGATCACGGCATCGAGCTCCTCCGCCTTGGCGGCGAGCATCTTGCGGTCGATGCTCGGCTTGCCCGCGGGCGAGAACATGCTGCGGATCTCGTCCAGCGAAAACCCGGCCGACTGGCCCAGCGCGATCAGCGCCAGCTGGTCCAGCACCGCGGGCGCAAAGCGGCGCCGCGCGCCCTCGCGCCCGATCGAGGCGATCAGCCCCTTTTCCTCGTAAAACCGCAAGGTGGAGGCCGGCACCCCGGTGTGTTTTGCGACTTCGGCGATATCCACGAAAACCCCCTTGACCTCAAGTTCACTTGAACTTCTATAGTGGCTCCATTCGCATTCATCCGTCAACCTGATTGGAGGCTCTTATGAAACCGCAAGACATCGTCCTGGTCGTGTTTATCGGCGTCGGCGCCACCGCCGTCATGGACCTGTGGCTGGCTTTGCTGCAGCGCGCGGGCGTGAAGACGCAGAGCTTCGCCTTCATCGGCCGCTGGGTCGGCCACCTGTTCCGCGGCCGGCTGGCCCATGCCGCCATCGCCCGCGCCGCGCCGATCCGCGGCGAACTGCCGCTGGGCTGGCTTACCCACTACGCCGTCGGCGTCGCCTTCGCGGCGCTGCTCATCGGCATTCGCGGCATCGACTGGGCGCGCAGCCCGACGCTGCTGCCGGCGCTTGCCCTGGGGCTGTGCACGGTGGTCATGCCCCTGTTCGTCATGCAGCCGGCAATGGGCGCGGGCTTCGCCGCATCGAAGACCCCGGCGCCGCTGAAGAACAGCCTCAGAAGCCTGGCCAACCACAGCGTGTTCGGCCTCGGGCTTTACCTCTCGGCCCTGCTGATCGCCGCGATTGCGCGCTGAACCCGGCGTCGTACGAAATCATTCACTGGAGAAATAAAATGAACAAGCTTGCCGTCATCTATTACAGCGGCCACGGCCACACCGCGCACATTGCCGGCCATGTACTCGAAGGCGCCAACAGCGTCGCCGGCATCGAGGCCGGGCTGCTGCAGGCCCGCGACCTGGCCGGCGCCCCCGATGAACTGCTGCAATACGATGGCTTCATCTTCGGCTCCCCGACTTACATGGGCGGCGTATCCGCCCCCTTCAAAGCTTTCATGGACGCCACCGGTCGCCTGTGGCGCACCCAGCAACTCAAGGGCCGGCTGGCCGCCGGCTTCACCGTCTCCTCCCTGCCCTCGGGCGACAAGCAATCGACGCTGCTGTCGCTGTTCGTCTTCAGCATGCAGCACGGCATGCTCTGGGCCGGCAACCCGATCCTGCCGGAACAGCACGCCGGCGTGCCGTACGACGAAGCGGCCAACCGCCTCGGCTCCTGGTCCGGCCTGATGGCGCAGGCCGGCCATGGCGCCGCGGCGGACGCCTTCGTCAAGGGCGACATCAAGACAGCGCGCATGTTCGGCAAAAACTTCGCCGAAACATTGCAGCGCCTGCACTGCGGCGCGCAGCAGCGGGTGGAGATGGAGATGGCCCCATGATCCCGAAAAAATTCGCCCCGGTGCTTTTCGCCGTGATCCTCTCGGGCAACATGTCGCTGTTGATCTCCGGCATCGCCACCTACAGCGCCGCCGGCCTGATCCACGACTTCACCGGCTTGTGGGTGCGCTCCTGGCTGATGGCCTGGGGCCTGGCGTTTCCGGTTGTCCTGGTGGTGGCGCCCCTGGCGCGGCGCCTGGTCGGCGCGTTGGTTGCGAAAGACTGAGTTCACATAAGACTGAGTTCGCCGGCAGGCCAGGCGGCGGCCAGGCCTACCTGCGCCGGTCCAGCCCCTCTATCATCGCCAGCGCCGCGGCATCGAACTGCTTGAGCGCCGCGTCCAGGTGGGCGCTGGCGCCGTCCAGTTGTTCGAGCAGGCGGTCGAGCGCGTCCGCCTGCGCCTGGCTGCGCACTGTGACGTTGTGCAGGATGTCGGAAACCGAGCCGATGTTGCGCTGCGCATCGGAGAAGGCCGTGCGCATCGACAGCAGCACCCCCAGCGACTCCTCGCGCCGCATTTCGGCCGTCCGCGCCTTCAGCAGCGGCAGCTCCTTGTCCATCCGCGCCATCACCGCCGTCACGCGGCGCTGGGAAAATATCGAATACGTCAGGTCCGCATTTTTCACCGCCGTCACCGAGTTGGTCATCTCGTCGGAAGACTTATCGATGGCACCCAGCGTGGCGAGAAAGCCCGGCGGCAGCGGGCGCAGCCCTGGCGCCTGCGCGGGCGCCGGTGAGGCTGGTCCCTGCACTGGTGCGCCCGGCGCCGGCACGGAAGCGGGCGAGGCTGCTGCCTGCGCGCCCATGGGCGAGGCCGATACCTGCGCTTGTGCCAGGGCAGGTGCGCCCGGCGCCCCCACTTGCGCCGGCACGGCTGCGGCCGGCGCCTGCGCCTGTGCAGGGGCAGGGGCAGACGTCGCCCGCTCCGCCAGTGCCACCGCCCCGCTGTCGAACTGTTTCAGCGCCGCGTCCAGGCGGGCGCTGGCGCCGTCCAGGCGCTCCAGCAGCTTGTCCAGCGTATCGGCCTGCACCGGCGTGCGCACCGTCACGCCGTGCAGGGTGTCGGAGATGGCGCCGATACTGCGCTGCGCCTCCGAAAACGCCGCGCGCATCGACAGCAGCACCCGCAGCGACTCCTCGCGCCGCAGCTCCGCCGTCTGCGCCTTCAGCAGCGGCACCTGCTTCTCCACCCGCGCGATCGCCTCCTCGGCGCGATGCCGGGAAAACATCGAATACGTCAGGTCCGCGTTCTTGATTGCCGTCACCGAAATGGCCATCTCGTCGGCCGAGCTGTCGATGGCGTTCAGCGTGGCGAGAAAGCCGGGCGGCAACGGGTGCAGGGCCTGCGCCTGCGCGGCCGGGGCAAGCGCCAGGGCCGCGAACGCCAGCGCGTCGGCGGCCAGCCTGCGCAACAAAGAGAGGGTCATGGGAAAGGCTCCAGGGCTCATTCGGGTTTGATGCCGGCAAACTGCACGGCGTCGCGGAATCTTTTTCCCTCGGTCTCGAGATGATGCTGGAAAACTTCGGCGGAGCCGCCGATGATTTCCAGCCCCAGGCCCTGCATGTTTGACTTGAGGCCAGGGTCCGCCAGGGCGCCGTTGATCTGCGTATTCAGCGTCTTGATGGCGTCGGCCGGCGTGCCCGCGCGCACCACCAGGCCATACCAGGAGTACGACTGGAAACCCGCCAGGCCGGCCTCGGTAAAGGTGGGCACCTCCGGCACCGAGGGGTCGCGGTGCGCCGCCCCCAGGGCGAGCGCGCGCACGCGCCCCGCCTTGATCAGCGCAACCACCGTCGGCAGGTCGGCGAGCATCGCGGAAACCTGCCCGCCCACCAGGTCCTGTGTCGAGGGGCCGCCGCCCTTGTAGGGCACGTGGATCATGCCGAACCCGGCTTCCTTTTTCAGCAACTCGAAGCCGAGGTGGTTTGACGAACCCGTGCCGAACGAAGCGTAGGCCGCCGTCTCGCTGTTCTTTTTCGCCCAGGCCAGGAACTCGGTGAAATTGGCAACCGGCACATCCCGGTTGACGATCAGCACATGGGGGTTTCTCCCCAGCAGCACCAGCGGCGCAAAATCCTTCACCTCGTAAGGCGCCTTCTGGAACAGCAGCGGCTGGATCGCGAAACTCGAAGCCGCCAGCAGCAGGGTCTGGCCGTCCGCCGGCGCCGCCAGGGCCGACAAGGTGCCTATGGTGGTGCCGCCGCCCGGCTTGTTGTCGACGATGATGCGGGTGCCGTACAAGGCGCCGACGCGCTCGGCCACCGCCCGGCCGAAGGGGTCCGCCGTGCCGCCGGGGGCATAGGGCATCACCAGGCGCACCACCCGGCCCGCCTGGGCGCGCGCGGGAGACGCGGCAATGACGCCGGCGCCGAGAAGGCCGAGCAACAGCGAGCGGCGCGGGAATGAGCAGGGGTTATTGCGCATGAATGAAATCCACATCCTTCAGAAGTTCGGGGCACCCGGCGCGCAAACAGCAACGAAAGCCGCGCATCAACAAAACACGCCGACGAGACATGCAATATGCGCACCAGCCCGCCACTTGGCCCAGGCTGCGCCGCCCATCGGCAACTTATAGCAGATTGCGCAAAAGACGGATTTGTCTGCGCCCGGATAGTGTGGATAATCCGCGAATCGGTCCTCATTGGTGCCCGCGCATCGCTGCCCGCGTGCCGATGATGCCTAACCCCGAATGACTGGAGACCAATAATGGAAGTCACTTTTGTCCCCGTGAGCGGCGTACACGGCCAGGGCATCGCGGCACTGCGCGATTTCGCGCCCGGCGCGGCCTACTCCGACTGCGTGCGCGTCGACCTGCCCTCGCACACCCTGTTGTTCGTTTCCGGCAAAACCGGCGTCAAGGACGGCAAGCTGGTCGGGCGCACCATGGTCGAGCAGGCGCGCCAGGTATTTGAAAACCTCAAGGCCTCGATCACCCGCGAGGGCGGCACCCTGAAGGACATCGTCCGGGTACGCATCTATGTGACGCAGATCGACTCCGAATCGATCAAGGACGTGCACGCCGTGCGCACCGAATATTTCGAGGCGGGACGCTATCCCGCCAGCACGCTGGTGCAGGTCGACGGGCTGGTGCGCGACGGCGGGCTGATTGAAATAGAAGCTGATGTCGTGTTGCAGCCGGTGAAAAAGTAGCAGCAGTCCGCCACCCGTTTATCAACGCGCAATCAGCCGCCCCTGATTGCGCTGCGTATGCCTTGCGCCGTCCAGTTGGGCGCCACCTGGCGGATGAACTCCACCGCGAAGCTGCGCAGGTGGTTGTTGCGCCTGACGCTGACGATGGTCGAGGTCGGGCGGAACAGGTAGGTGGCATCCAGCGAAAAAATGCGCGCGCTGGCTTTCGGCAAGGCCACGCTGGGAACAATGGCCAGCCCAAGGCCGTCCTCGACATAAGTCACGATCACGTCCGCGTCGGCGGCGCGGACGACGAAGGTGGGCGATAGCCCGGCATCGCTGAAGGCTTTTTCCATCAGCGCGCCGCCGAGCGCGCGCCCGTTGTAGCCGACGATCGGATACCGGGCCAGTTGCCTGAGCGTCGGCCGCCTGCCCCGGGCCAGGGGATGATCCGCCGGCATGATCAGGCTGCGCCGGATCTCCCCGCCGGGCAAGACGGTGAGCAGGGGATGGTCGCGCGAAAAATCGGAACTGACGGCGATTTCAGCCTGCTTGTTCAGCACCAGTTCCTGCACGGTGTCGGCATCCGCCTGCAGCAAGCGAAGCTGCACCTTGGGAAAGCGCCGGGTGAAGTTTTTCACCGGGTCGCGCAGGGTATAGCGCGCGTGAAGATGGCTGGTGGCCACCGTCAGGAAGCCGGCGGCCTCGTCCTGCTCGTCGTCGACCAGCGCCCGGATGTTTTCCAGCTCGTCGAGGATGCGGTCGGCGATGGCCAGCACCGCGTTGCCCAGGTCCGAAAAGGCCAGCACGCGATTGCGCCGGCGGATCAGCAACTGCATGCCGATAGCCTCTTCCATCTCCTGGATCTGCCGGGTGATTCCCGGCTGGGAGGTGTGCAATGCGGCGGCGGCCGCCGACATGTTGAGTCCCTGGCGGCGGATTTCGCGCAGGCAGGCCAGTTGCCGCAGGGTGAGCCGGTTCTCTATGTTCATGGTGAATAGTGCTATTGAAAACGATTATTTTATTGTATAGCGAACGCGCCCTACACTGTGGTCTCCAGCAGGAAAGAGCCATATTCAAGGAGACGAAATGATCAATGTCACCCGCATGGGGAAACATTGCGGCGCCGAGATTTCGGGCGTGGATTTGTCGAAACCGCTCAGCGATGCGCAGTTCGAGGAAGTCAGCAAAGCATTCTTCGACAACGAAGTCGTCGTCTTTCGCGACCAGAAACTGACGCCGGACCAGCAGATCGCCTTCACCCGGCGCTTCGGCATTCTCGAAGAACACGTGCGCAAGGAAAGCCGCCTGGCCGGGCACCCGGAGATCCTCATCATCTCCAATCTCCTCGACGACAATGGCAAAGCCATCGGCTCCCAGGACGCCGGCCGCTACTGGCACAGCGACCTCTCCTATGCGCGCCAGCCCAGCATGCTTTCCGCGCTCTACTCCATCGAAGTGCCGGAAGCAGACGGCATTATCTACGGCGACACCGGCTTCGCCAGCACCATCGCCGCCTACGAGGCCCTGCCCGAAGAGATGAAGCGGGAGATCAACGGGGTGAAGAACGTCCATTCCTACCGCTTCTACCGGCAGAAAAACTACCGGGCGCAGCAGGAAGAAAAGGCCCGCGGCGGCCGCACCATCCAGGAACACGCGCCCACGGAAGAACAACTGGCCCGCGTGCCCGACATGGAAACGCCAATCGTCCGCACCCACCCGGTCACCGGCAAAAAAGGCCTGTTCGTCAACGAGGCGCACACCTCCCACATCCCCGGCATCGACGAGGCCAAAAGCACCGCGCTGTTGAACAAGCTCTACGCCCACCTCGCCAATCCCGAGTTCATCTACCGCCACGGCTGGCGCCCGGGCGACCTGCTGATGTGGGACAACTGCGCCGTGCAGCACAAAGCCACCTTCGACTACGACCTGCCGCTGCGGCGCCTGATGTACCGCACCACGGTGCGCGGCACGCAGGCCTATTGAACCGCGTCCCCATGCAGATGGAAATCGTCACGGCCTGGGGAACGGCACGGGAAGCCCTGTCGGAGCGGCCGGGCTTTGCCGCATTGAAAGACGCCGGCGCGGTGTGGCGCCGCGAGAAGCGCTACCAGCACGTCGAAGATGCCGCCAGGCAATTCACCTGCTTCGAGGTTTCCGGCCCTGAGGAGCCAGCCTCCAACACGCCCGCACCCGTCTCGCAAAAAATCTGGCAAGCGCTAGCCGACCAGGACCGCATGATCCTGCGCCTCCAGCGCGACGTCGGCCGGCAAGACATCGAAGAGGCCGCCTGGCTCTACCAGGTGCATACCGACATCCCCGACGACGTCGCCGGCGAATACAACGAGTGGTATGACAAGGAACACCTGCCCCGCCTGGTCACCGTGCCCGGCGTGCTGCGCGCGCGGCGCTACGCGGCGATTGGCGGCGAGGGTCCGCGCTATCTCACCGCCTACGACCTTTCCGATCCGGACGCCTTCGAAAGCCCGCAAGGCCTGGTGGCGCGAAAAACCCCTTGGACCGCGCGCATGCGCTCGCTTTTTTTCAACACGCGCCGCAATATGTGCAAGCTCATTACTGCCAACTAAAAACCAATGAGGCAGACCCGGTGGAGACAGGAGACAAACATGATCACACGGCGGTTGAAACCAGCGTGCCTGCTGGCCTGCATGTTGAGCGCGGCAAGCTTTGCGCAGACTTATCCGGATAGGCCGATCCGCCTGATCGTCCCCTTCGCCCCCGGCGGCGCCAACGACCTGGTCGCCCGGCTCTCCGGCGAAAAGCTTTCCGAGCAGCTCAAGCAGCCCGTCACCATCGACAATCGCGGCGGCGGCAATGCCGTCATCGGCACGGAAATCGCGGCACGCGCCGAGCCCGACGGCTACACCCTCCTGATGGTCAACATCAACTTCGTCATCAACCCGGTGATGATGGACAAGATCCCGTACGACTCCGCGCGCGACTTCGCGCCGATTTCGCTGCTGGCAACCTCGCCCGTCGTGCTGGTCGCGGCGCCCGACTCGCCCATCACCTCCGTCAAAAAGCTGATCGAGACCGCCAAGGCCAGCCCGGGCAAGGTGGCCTACGCCACCTCCAGCAAAGGCAGCAGCACCCACGTGCCGATGGAACTCCTGGCCTCGATGGCAGGCCTGGAAATGACGGCGGTGCACTACAAGGGCGGCGGCCCCGCGATGATCGACCTGCTGGCCGGCCGCGTGCCCGTCGGCTTTGCCACCATGCTGCCGGCGATCCCCTACATCAACGACAAGCGCCTGCGCGCCCTCGCCGTTTCCTCGGCCACCCGCTCCTTCATCCTGCCGGAGGTGCCCACCGTTGCCGAGGCCGGCGTGCCCGGCTACGACTACGCCGGCTGGTGGGGCATCGTCGCGCCGGCAAAGACCCCGCCGGCCATCGTCGAAAAGCTCTCGGCCGCCTTCAAGGTGGTGCAGCAGGCGCCCTTCATCAAGGAACGCTTCGGCCGCGAAGGCGTGGAACCGCGGACGAATTCCCCCAGTGAATTCACCAGCTTCCTCAGCACCGAGCGCAGCAAATGGACGGCGGTCGCAAAAAGCGCCCACTTCCGCTCCGATTGACGCCGCCTGCATTACAGTAAGCCCCTCGCCCCAAACGCCGGATGAACGGATGAAGATCGCCGAATACCTGCTGCAAGCCCTCGAAAGCAACGGGGTCAAATTCATTTTTGGCAACCCGGGCACCACGGAGATACCGCTGGTGCGCGCCTGCGAAGGGCGCCCGGGCATCCAGTACGTCGTCTCCCTGAGCGAGGTTTCGGCGGTGCCGATGGCCGACGGCTATGCGCGCGCCACGCGGTCCCTCGGCGTGGTCAACCTGCATGTGGCGCCGGGCCTGGGCAACGGCATGGGCGGCCTGTACACCGCCGGCATCGCGCAATCGCCGCTGCTGGTGCTGGTCGGCGGGCAAGACCTGCGCATGCTCCACACCGGGCCCATCCTCTGGGGGCCGGTGGAACAAATGGCCCGCAGCGTCGCCAAGGCCGTTTTTTCCATCAACGGCACGCACGACGCCGCCGCCGCCATTCACCAGGCCATCCGCTCGGCGCTCAACCGCCCCGGCGGCCCCGTCGTGCTCATCTGCCCGCCGAATGTGCTGGAAGACGAGATCGAAGCCCTGCCGCACAAGGTGCAGCCGCCCGTCTTGAGCGGCCTGAGCGAAGCCACCGCTGAAAAATATGCGCAAGCCCTGTGCGACGCCAAGCACCCCGCCATCATCGCCGCCGAAGACGTGCACTGGGACCGCGCCAACCAGGCGCTCGAAGATTTGGCCGCACGCATCGGCGCGAAAATCTACGCCGCCCCCTACACAGCCGCCCTTCCCGTGCCCGCGGATAGTCCGCATTTCGCCGGCTACCTGCCGCCCAGCCAGAAGCAGATGGCCGAGCGCCTCGCCGCCCACGACCTGCTGTTTTTCGTCGGCGGCACCAGCATGCGAAGAACGCTCTACAGCGAAGCCGCGCTGGACCAGCCGAAACTCTGGGTCGGCGGCGACGCCCGCATCCTCGCCGCCGACGGCGAATACGCCCTCGCCACAGTCGCCGATACGCGCATGGCGCTGCTCGACATCACCCGTGCCCTCGGCGCGCCCACAGCGCCCGCCGCAAGTCACCCGCCCGCGCAAAAACTCGCCCTGCCGCCCGCGCCGGCTGCGGGCCTGCACCCCACCCGCGCCGTCGCCGCCCTCACCGAGGCCTTTGCAAAAGCCATCTGGGTAGACGAGTCCGGCTTGTCCACTTCCGACGTGCGCCAGCTCGTGCGCGCGCAAGCCGGCGAATACCTGATCAACGGCAGCGGTGGCATCGGCTGGGGCCTGGCCGCTTCGGTGGGCGCTGCCCTCGGCCACCCGCAGCGCCAGGTCGTCGCCATCATCGGCGACGGCTCGGCCCTCTACGCCAGCGAAGCCCTCTGGGCCGCCGGTCACCAAGGCACCAGGCTGCTGCTGGTGATCCTCTCCAACGGCCGCTACGCCACCCTCAACGAAGCCGCCAGCCGCCTCACCGGCGGCCCGCTCGGCCTGTTTTCCATCGACCAGCCCGCCCTCAATTTCGAAGGCCTGGCCCTGCTCTACGGCTGGGCCTACCAGGCCGTCGCCACCGAGTCGGCACTCACCACCTTCCTCGAAGGCTGCGGCGGCCGCATCGAGCAAAACACCCTGCTCGATTTGCGCCTCGACCCCGACATCAAGCCGGTAACGGCGGCGCGCCACTTCTAAGGCAGCGATGATGAACGTCTACGGCTCCATCCTCTCGCCCTACGTGCGCAAGGTGCGCATCATGCTGCTGGAGAAAAAGCTCGCCTTCGAATTCAAGGTCCACGACGCCTGGGCGCCCGACAGCGAAATACCGAAACTCAACCCGCTCGGCAAAGTGCCCGTACTGGAAATCGCCCCCGGGCAATTCCTGTTCGAGTCACCCCTGATATTCCGCTACCTGCAGGAGCAGGGCGAGTCCACGCTGCTGCCGCCCGCCACCGGCGAGCAGCGCTGGCGCGCCGAATGGTGGCAAGCCCTCGGCAACGGCATCATCGACGCCACCGTCGCCCGTGTGCTCGAAACCCGCCGCCCGCCCGACAAACAAATGCCGGAAAAAATGCAGCGCGAAGAAGCCCGCATCGCCCGCGCACTCGCCGCCGCCCAGCAGGCCGCAACCGCCGACGAATTTCTCGCCGGCCCCGCCTTCGGCGTAGCCGACCTCGTATTCGGCGTTGCCCTCCAGTACCTCGACATCCGCTATCCCCACGACTGGCGCTCGCAAGTGCCGGCGCTGCAAGCGTGGTTCGATAGCACGGTGGCCCGGCCTTCCTTTGAGCAAACGCTGCCGCCGGGGTTCGTGAAACCGCGTTGAGGTGCTAAGGCGGGAATAAAAGGCGCCTGGGTAGCTCATCCGGGCCCCTTTAATCCCTTTAATCAAGCCGAGGGCTTGTGTGCGAGCTTCAGCGCTCCAACTGTCCCTCATTTGAAAGCCTGAGAAACTCACCCACCGCCACCGAAACTTCCTCCGGTTGAGGGCAAACGACATAGGCTGCATCACAATCCAAAATGATGCCATCGCCAGCCACGTAGAGCACCTGACGGCGCTCGTTCCCCAACAACTCAAGTGAGGTACTCAGTGGTTTGCTTCCAAACCACTCGACCCATTCTTGGGCCGCGATTGGATGAATTTGAGTAGGCCAATTGGACACTTGCGTAAGCTTGTCTTCCAGGCTGTAGTGCTCGACCATTGCATTCAGTAATGGAACGTCGACGGCCTCTTGGTCGATGAAATTTGTCACCCGTAAGTAGTCTTTCGACCGGCCGGTTTTCAACGCAATCGCGCAAAGATGCTCGGCGGTGAAAACGTGCGTCTGCTCGTTTTCGTAAGGCACTTCGATCGAACGTTCGAGCGCGTCCGAGACGAGGCCGGGTTCCGCAGCCAAGATTTGAATGGGCCACTGCCCGATTACGATGTGCTCTCCCCTTATCTGGCCACCCAAGGCTCTCAACGCGTCATATATCGGCGTCAGGGAGATGAGGAATGAGCCCGGGACGGGAAGCAGAAAGACAAATACGTCAACGTCCTCGGTGTTCAATGCCTCAATGTAAAAAGTTGCGCCGATGGCACCGCCAATCGCGTACTTTTCGATGACCCCGTCTTGCTGAATCTGATTCAGGGCAACGATGGCGTCTTTCATTGTCATCTTGGTTTTCGAGCGGCGAGGCGGGCCTTGGCAGTGGCCATGCTTCGTTTTGCCTCGTACGAAGCTTTGCGCATTCGCTCGATGGACGCAATTTTCTGCTCCCAACTCAACGCTCGTGCCTCGACTCGATAACTGTCCTTGCGTCGAAGCGCTTCTTGTAGGAGAGCGTCTCTTTGGGATGAAGTCAGTGAGCTATTGAACTGGAGCCTTGCCTCGCGCCTTGCCTCCCGCAAGCTTTCTATGAGCGCAATTTTCTGTTCCCAGGAGAGACTTTGGGGCGTGCTCCGAAGTCTCTCTCTATGGAGCGAAACATCTTGCGACGACGAGTTGCTTTCCCTCATGGCGGATGCCCTTGCCGAACAATCAGCGTTTACGCAATTTGTGGTTCCAAGAATTGGAAATAATTCAACTCAGCACCGCGATGCTCTTCGGCAATCAACACCCGAAGTGCCTAAATTGACTCATAGTTTAGCGGAATCGCCAATGTTGGTCATTTGAATCCGTCTGTGGTGTGCCAGAGGGTTGCCACAAGTCGGAAATAAGAGGGGCTTGAAATTGAACATACGAAGGAAAAGAATAGGAAAATAGGTCAGCCTAGCCCCTTTATTCTTTATTCAATCAAATGTGCGAAAGGGGTAGCCCACCCTAGCTTTTTTTCATCAGCATATCTTTATTTCAGCCACTCAGCGATCAGAGCGCGGGTGTTTTCGTCGTCGTAAACGAAGTGCTGTAACGATGTACGGCCGCAGAATTTGAGTTGCGCGATGGTTGTGGTTGTTATCCGGTCCGATACTGGAATAGTGGCCTCAGCACTAACGCTTACCAGAGAGGCCGCAAATACCGATTCGATGCCAAACGGAATAGTCACAAGGCTGCAAAGAAAATCGATTGGGACGTAGAGTATCCACGTTGTGACGAAGTCAATAGTCTTGGCGGTCTTATTGACGGCGAGCACAAGGAGTGCTGCGATTACCGTTATGGCTAGGACGGCTATTAGCCAAGATAGTGGACCTTCGTCCAGCGGATAGTGCAATTCAGGCGCAAAAAGAAAGATCGCAAGCCCAAAGCAGAATGAGACTATGCCGATTATTCCTAAGGCGTGTGATTTGCCATCCGTGAAAAGAGCAATTTGCCGGAACGGCCACAATAGGAGCCTCACGCAGACTCGCCAGAGCGATTGAAGCGCGAAGCGAAGAATGTAGGAAAATCCAAGTGCTGCCGCGGCCTCATCGCCCGAAGCGCGAATAACAAGAAGTTTTTCGTGCAGAGCCAGTGGAATGCCTTCCGCATCGATCAGACTTTTCCGCATTCTCTCGGAAAATATCCACGACACCAAGGTAAAGATGCCGATGGATACGGCAAGCAGCAGCGATTCCGTTTCGAGAGTGATGTACTCCTGCTTTATGAGCTTAAGGACGACAAATGTGGTGGAAAGTGCGGCGGGCATGACAATCGCCAGCACGCGCAGCGAGTAACTTGGCAGTTTTTGCCATAGATTGCTGTCGACAGGGCCACGCGCACGTAGAGCAACTAGAAATGGCGTTGCCATGCAGCATACGCCGCTGATGCGCTTGGACAGATAGTCGTCTTCCGATAGTGCCTTGACAACGACGTTGCCACCATGACTATGGGCCAGGATGTAGTGGCGCGCATCTCCGAAATCCTCCAAGCCTTTACGAAGTACTTCCCGCAGATCTCTGAGCCCGGAAACGTCCGCCAACTGAATTTCGGCCGGACCATTTGAACTGCTGAAATGTAATTTTCCGGACAAAATGCGTATTTGTTATTCACTTGAAGAGCTCGCGTTGAAACTCGCTTCCGAGCTGATGCCAGTCGCTTGGCAGACCCCAGGTGCCGTGAACGAGGGTCACTACGACCTCCGGAGAGGCGCAATCCGAATCTGGAAGGCTTCTGCGGCCGGCAATGATTTTGGCCTGTGTATTTCGGTTCCCGAAGAATTGTTCCGCTATGAATTCCAAGAATATGACCAGAAATCCCACGCAAAGAATCGCGAAATAGGCTTCCAAGACGGGTATGTACCAAGATTCGTGCATATCTTTTACCGAGAATCGTTTTTCCCTAAGGTTTGGGGAGCGGAGAACGAAAGATTCCGTACAGTCTTCCGCATGTGATTTAGGCCGTTTCTTTCTGGCGTATTGGGTATTGATCACTTCGCAAAATGATGCAATCCTTCAAATGGAGGATGCGCCAATGCAGAGCGCAGTCTGTCTCTTATGGCCACAACGTAAAGGGGCAAGGATTAATGGGACCGAGATAGATTTATTTTTTGATACCAGTTTCCCTCTGAAATTTATCCATATTGCCTAAAAAATAAGCAAACAAAAATCATCCACACATAGTTGATCGACCTGCGTATCTTGGTTACCAGTACTTCATTCCGACTGGAGAACCCACATGGATACGACCCTCACCGACCGCCAGCAGCGGTTCGTCTTTGAATACCTGAAAGACCTGAACGCCAGCGCCGCCGCCGAGCGTGCCGGCTACTCCGCCCGCAGCCGCGCTTCGCAGGCCGGCGAGCTGATGCAAAACACCGCCGTGCGCGAATGCATCCGCATCGAGATGGCCAGCTTGCTGGCCGAGCTGCGCCTCTCCGCCCTGGACCTGATGAAGGAACGCATGCGCGCGGCGTTTTTTCGTGCGGGCACGTTGTTCGATGCATCGGGGCGCCTGCTGGGCTTCGAGGAGATGGAAGCCGGGGTGCGCGACTCGCTCATCATCGGCGGCAAGTGGCGCAAGGGCGAGCCGGAGGTGCGCTTTCGCATGCCCAACCGGGAGCCGGCGTTGCGCGCGCTGGAGCGGGTGCATGAGCGGCTGGAGAAGTTGAACGAAGCGCATTACGCGGCGCTGGAGAAGGAGCGCGGCCTGGCGGCCGCGTATCCGGCGGCGGCGCAAGGCGCGGTGCCGCCCGCGATGTGGGCGCCGCTGAAGCTGGAAGAGGCGGGGCCGGTGCGGGCGGAGGAGGGTGGGGGGCCGGCGGTGGCCACAGTCGCTGAGGCGGTGCAGGCCACGCCGCCGCACGATTTTGCCGAAAATTCTCAGGTTTTCTCAGGGTCGGGCAACACAACTGTGGTGCAAACGCCGGCGCAGGCGGAGATTGGGGATCAGGGCGGCGCCCCTGTAGCGCAGCCGCGGCAAGCCGCGCCGGCGCAGGCATCCGCCGAAAATTCTCAGGTGCCCCAAGCGGATTTGTCTCAGGGCGCTGTCCCGGCGCCGCCGCCCGCCAAACCCTCGGTATTCGCCAAGGCCCTGTCCGCGTTGCTGCCGGAGAAAAAAGAAGCGCCGATCAAGCGGCGCGACCCCAACCTGTTATGGGGCGGGCCGCCCAAGTCGGTGGTGGTGGAACCCAGCCCGGCACTGGCCGAGCATCTGGCGCGCGTAAAGCAGTCGGAGCACAACGAAGAGGTGCGGCGCGAGATGCACGCGCGCGGCGGCAAGATCCGCCCCGGCCCGCAACGCCCGCCAGGCACGGACCCGGGCTACAACCCGCCATGGGCGCGCGACAACCGGCCACGCTTCGCCATCGGCGCGGGGGAGTTTTATTTCAGCGGCGAGGAGCCGGAGGGGTGAGCGATGTGGGGCGCTGCGGCGAGGTGAAAAAAAGCGGTAGACTTG
>DATAZV010000476.1:0-3928 GCA_036271855.1 Burkholderiales bacterium | reverse complement strand
ACGAACCGGCCAGGATCAGTTCAGAAACGCGGGCGCGGACGGTGTAGTCCTGATACGCGGGCAGCGCGACGGCGGCCAGAATACCGATAATCGCAACCACGATCATCAGTTCGATCAGGGTAAAACCCTTTTGTGCTTGTTTAATCATTTGAAAGCTCCCGGATATATGGTTAAAACGAGGTCCAAATCCTCGCAACCCGAAAACTGCAGAAATTGTGCCAAACTGAAAAGTCCCATAAAGTGATATATAACCAACTGAATTATTTAAAGAAAATTTGCATTGTTAAAGATCTGTGACAGATTCCCCAAAGAAAAACCGCCAAGAATCGACACCAAAGTGTCAAAAAATGTCATATCCGGCCGGCCCGGGCAGTCGGCCCCCGGGGTGCTCAGGGGCTGGCCAGCAGTTCCAGTACGCGGCATACCACGCTGGGCCAATCGCGCCTGCTGGCCTGGCGCGCGATGCGCATCGAGGGGTACCAGGGTGAGTCCTCGCGGTCCAGCAGCCAGAAATTGCCGCTTTCCCACTGCAGCATCAGGATCACCGGCTTGCCCAGGGCGCCGGCCAGGTGTGCCACCGAAGTGTCGACGCTGACCACCACGTCGAGGTTCTGGATCAGGGCGGCGGTGTCGGCCAGGTCATGCAGATGGGCATCGAAATCCAGGACGGCCAGGCCGGGGCAGGGCAGTTGCGCGCGCGCCGGCCCTTTTTGCAGGCTGATGAAGGTGGTTTGCGGCAGGCTGGCCAGCGGCGCCAGCAACTCAAGCGGAATGGCCTTGTCGCCGGCTGTGGCTTTGCCCCAGAAGCCGGAGCCCCAGCACAGGCCGATCCTGCGGCCGCGCACCTCGGCCAGGCGCTGCGCCCAGCGCGCGGTATCGGCCGCGGGGGGCGCCAGGTAGGGCGCCGCCGCAGGCATGTGGTCCAGGGTGGTGGCGCAAAGGATCGGCAAATCCAGCAAGGCGGCCTGGTAGTCGGCCTGGATCCCGGCCGGGTTGGAGAGCGCCTGGTCGACGCCGGGAATAGCGGCATACAGCCGGCGGCCGGCCTCGCTGCAGACGAAGATCAGCGCGCCGGGCTGGTGGTCGCGCGCCAGCAGCGGCAGGTAGCGTGCGAACTGCAATTCATCCCCCAAGCCGCCCCAGTCGAGCCAGACCAGCAGGCGTTTGCCGCGCAGCGACTGGCCCTCCCAGCGCGGCAACTGGCGCGGCCAGCCGCTGGCCGGCGGATCGGCCAGCTCGTTGCGGGCGCGCAAAAGCATCAGGCCCTCGCGGTACTCGCCCTTGAGCAGGAGTTGGATCGATAGGGTGAAGCGCGCCATGGCAAGGTCCGGCTGCACCGCCAGCGCCAGGCGGAACAGGCGGATCGCCTCGTCGGTCTGCATCCGTGCCTGCGCCAGGCTGCCGGCGTTGAACAGCAAGGGCGCGACCGCCGGGAAGCGCTGCAATGCCGGCAGCAGAACGGCGGCGGCTTCGTCGAATCGTTCTTCGCCCAGCAATGCGCCGCCGAAGGTAGCGAGCGCGTCCGTATCGGCTGGATATTGCGCCAGATGGGCGCGGAAAATGGCTTCGGCGGCGGCGGCATCGCCGCGCTGCCGCGCCTCGGCGGCCGCGGCGTACGGGCCGTCGGCCGGCGCTGCCGGTTGCGCCGCGGGCCGTTCCGGGGCGACGGCCCCGGCCGGCCTTGCACTCAGTGAACGCAGCAGCGCGCGCAGCATGTGGGGCAAGTTGTGTTCTGTTTCGGCCGCGACGCGCGATGCCGGGTCTTGCGCATCAGTCCGCGCGCCAGTCGCCCGACTTGCCCCCTTGTTTGGAGAGCAGGCCGATGCCTTCCATGCGCATGCCGCGGTCGGCCGCCTTGCACATGTCGTAGATGGTCAACAGGCCGATCTGCACCGCCGTCAGGGCCTCCATCTCGACGCCGGTGCGCCCCAGGGTCTCGGCGGTGACGGTGCAGTGGACGCTGGAATTGGCGGTATCGATTTCGAACTCGGCCGCCACCCGGGTCAGCGCCAGCGGATGGCACAGCGGAATCAGGTCCGGAGTCTTTTTCGCCGCCTGGATCGCGGCGATGCGCGCGATCCCCAGCACGTCGCCCTTTTTCACGTTGCCCGCGGCGATCAGTGCCAGGGTCGCCGGCTGCATGCGGATGCTGCCGCGCGCCACCGCCACCCGCAGGGTCTCGGCCTTGGCCGCAACATCGACCATGTGGGCCTGGCCATCGGCGTCGAAATGGGTCAGGGGAGAAGTGGGGGCAGGGGATGAGTTGCTCATGCGGATTGCATCTGGAAACAAATTCGGTTGCATACCGGTGCAGGAACCCGCACCGTTCGCAGTTATCATATCATCCATGAAATCACGCCCATCCGCGCGCCGCCTTGCAGGGCGCCCCGAGGCGCGTTTTGTCCCGCAGTGCCCGCCCGCGCGGTGTTCGAACCGGGCACGCGCGCTGGCCTGGTTTCTCGCCCTCGCACTGGCGGCGCTGCCGGCGCCCGGCGGCGCCTTGCGCGCGCAAAACCTGCCCAAGCTGGGCGACGAGTCGGAAAACCTGCTGACCCCGCAGATGGCGCGGCGCATCGGCCTGGAGTATTTCCGCGAACTGCGCGGCGGCCCCGACTATCTCGACGACCCCGAAGTCACCGCCTACGTGCAGGAACTGGGCGAGCGCCTGGTGGCCGCCAGCCCCGAGCCCGGCCTCGACGTCGAATTCTTCCTGATCAAGGACGACTCGATCAACGCCTTTGCCATGCTGGGCGGCTTCATCGGCGTCAATACCGGCCTGCTGCTGGCGGCGCAAAGCGAGTCGGAGGCCGCCAGCGTGCTCGGCCACGAAACCGGCCACCTGATCCAGAAACACGTGGCGCGCTCGGTCAGCGCCGGGCAAAAGACCTCGATCGCCTCGCTGGTCGGCACCGCGCTATGCCTGCTGGCGGCGCGCTCCAGCTCGCAGGGCGCGCAGGCTTGCGCGATGGTCGGCATGTCGCTGCCGATCAGCCAGCAGCTGGCCTACTCGCGCGACTTCGAGCGTGAGGCCGACCGCATCGGCTTCGATATCCTGAAAAAAGGCGGCTTCGACGTCACCGCCATGCCGACCTTCTTCGAGCGCCTGCAGACCGCCACCCGGGTCTACGACAGCAACGCGCCGGTCTACGTGCGCAGCCACCCGCTGACCACCGAGCGCATCGCCGACGTGCGCAACCGCGCGCAGGCCGTGCCCTATCGCCAGCACGCCGACTCCCTGGCCTTCAGCCTGGTGCGCGCCAAGCTGAAGGCGACGCTGGCCGACACTGTCGATGCCCGGCGCGACGCCCTGCGCTTTTTCGCCACCCAGCTGGCCGACAAGACCTACTCCAATCTCACCGCCACCCATTACGGCTACGCCTGGGCGCTGCTGCGCACCCGCGACTACGACCACGCCCAGGCCGAGCTGGCGCAGATCCCGAAAAGCGTCGCCCACCCGATGATCGACGGCCTGGCGGCCACCCTGCTGCTCGAGCGCAAGGATTATGCGGGCGCGATCGCCGCCTTTCGCGCCGCGGCGCAGAAATACCCGCGCGCGCGCTACCTGCAGCTCGAACTGATCGACGCCCTGCAAAAGGCCGGCCGGCATGAGGAGGCGCTGGCGCTGCTGCGCGACCAGGCGCAGAGCTACAGCAGCGACCCGCGCGTCTTCGCCATGCAGGCCAGGAGCTACGACGCAACGGCCAAGCGCATGCTGCAGCACCAGGCGCAGGCGGAAAATTTTGCCCTGATGGGGCGCTACCAGCCGGCGATCAGCGAGCTGATGGTGGCGCGCTGCGCCGGCGACGGCGATTTCTACCAGCAGTCGATCATCGACGCGCGCATCCGCTCGCTGTGGGACGAGATGGCCGCGGAAAAGCGCGACAAGGAAGGCAAGGTCGACGACGGCAAGGGCCCGCCGTTCCGCTTG
>DATAZV010000475.1:0-22330 GCA_036271855.1 Burkholderiales bacterium | reverse complement strand
GTCCTCGACTTCGTACGCAGCGTTCATCACCGGGCTGCCCATGTGGCGCCCGGTGGCATAGGCCATCTCGCGGTCCTGCAAATGAAAGGTGGCGTTGGGGAAGAGGGCGAAGTTGCCGATGTGGTCGTAGTGCAGGTGGGTGACGATGACGTCGCTCACCTGTGCCGCCGGCAGGCCCAGCGCCCCCAGGCCCTCGGAAGGGCAGCGCAAAAACTCGCGCCCGCGCTTGCGGCCGATCTCGGAGGTAAAGCCGGTATCGATCACATAGCTGCGTTCGGCATTGCGCACCAGCCAGACGAAATAGTCCATCGTGCCGCCGTCTTCATGCGGGTCGGCGCCGATGAAGTTTTCGCCGGCATGCTTGCGCACCACGGTGGCGTAGCGGATGGCGTAGATCTCGTAGGGCTGTGGGGTCAAGCGGGTCTCCTGTTTTTTGGTCCTCGTTTTTATTCCTGGATTTTTTGCCGGTAGCTACGTGCTACTTCACGCCGACGAAGGCGATGGCGTCGCCGGGTTTCAGCGTTGCGGCGGCGCTCACTTCTTGTCCACCTCGGCGAACACCTCGCGGGCGATACGGGTAGCTTCCAGGCCCGCCGGCACGCCGCAATAAATCGCCGTCTGCAGGATGATCTCGCTGATCTCCTCGCGGCTGATGCCGTTGTTCAGCGCGCCGCGCACGTGCAGCTTCAGCTCGGAGCCGCGGTTGAGCGCGATCAGCATGCCCAGGTTGAGGATGGAGCGCTCGCGGCGCTCCAGGCCCGGGCGGCCCCAGACGGCGCCCCAGCAGTACTCGGTGATCAGGTTTTGCAGATCGCGGTTGAAGTCGTCCATGCTGGCCAGGGATTTATCGACGTAGGTGTCGCCCACCACCGCGCGGCGAATTTTCATGCCGGTATCGTAGATGTCCTGCCGGGTTTCTTTCATATCGCTCATGATGCTCAGTCTCCGTGTGATTCTCAATAAATGGGAAGGGAAAAAGGGCCAGTATGGACGACAGCATAGCGCCCACTCCGGCGTCTCGCGCATCATAATGCCGCAGCCGTTAAACTCCGCTTATGGCCCACATTCCCCGCAAGCGCTTTGGGCAGCATTTCCTGGTCGACCAGGACGTCATCGCCGCCATTGTCGATGTCATCCATCCCCAGGCGGCTGACCTGATGGCCGAGATCGGCCCCGGCCTGGGCGCGCTCACCGCGCCCCTGCTGGCGCGCCTGGACCGCCTGCACGTGGTCGAGATCGACCGCGACGTGATCGCGCAATTGCGCCGCGACTACGGCACCGAGCGCCTGACCATCCACGAGGGCGACGCGTTGAAGTTCGACTTCGGCGCGCTGGCGGCCGGTGACGAGCGCCCCGGCCTGCGGGTGGTCGGCAACCTGCCGTACAACATCTCCACGCCCCTGCTGTTCCATCTGGCCGAATACGCGTCGCGCATCATCGATTGCACCTTCATGCTGCAGGCCGAGGTGGTCGAGCGTATGGTGGCCGCGCCCGGCGGCAAGGAATACGGGCGGCTGTCGGTGATGCTGCAATACCGCTTCGAGATGGAGCAGTTGCTGGAGGTGCCACCCGAAGCCTTCGATCCGCCGCCCCGGGTCGACTCCGCCATTGTGCGCATGATCCCCAAGCCCGCGGCTGTGATGAACGCCGTCAGTCTTGAGGGTTTGAGCAAGCTCGTCACCCAGGCCTTCAGCCAGCGCCGCAAGGTGCTGCGCAATACCCTCAAGGGTCACGCCAGTGAAGAGCAGATGGTTGCTGCCGGCATCGACTCACGCGCGCGCGCCGAGGAAATCCCGCTGGAAAACTATGTGCGCCTGGCCAATGCGCTGGAGGGCCATGTGGCCGACGAGCAGGCGGCAGCGCCTGCCGCGCCGACAGACGTTTAGCTCGACTGGATCAACTCGATCTTGTAGCCGTCCGGGTCCTGCACGAAAGCGATCACGGTGTTGCCGCCCTTCACCGGCCCGGCTTCGCGCGTGACGTTGCCGCCCTTCGCTTTCACGGTCTCGCAGGCCTTGTAGACGTCATCCACTTCGAAAGCGGTGTGGCCGAAGGCGCTACCGAGGTCGTACTTGTCGGTGCCGTAGTTGTAGGTCAGCTCGATCACCGCCTGCTTGTCCTCGGTGTCGTAGCCGACGAAGGCGAGCGCGTACTTCTGGTCCGGCCGGTCAGTGGTGCGCAAAAGTTTCATTCCCATCACTTCGGTATAGAACTTCACCGAGCGGTCCATGTTGCCGACGCGAAGCATCGTATGCAGCATTCTTGGCATGAGTCTCTCCTTTTTGTTGTGGGTACTTCTCAGATTTCCGGCAGTTCCAGGGCCCGGCGCTTGATCTCGTCGCGCGCCGCCTCGTAGTCCGGATACAGCTTGCCCACCGCCGCCCAGAAGCGCGGGCCGTGGTGCATGTGCTTGATGTGCGCCACTTCGTGGGCGATCACGTAATCGATCAGGCGCGGCTCGAAATGGATCATGCGCCAGTTCAGGCTGACGCGGTATTGGCCCTCGGCGGAGCGCGCGCAGGAACCCCAGCGCGTCGCCGCCTGGCTAATGCGCAGCTCCGGCACGCCGACGCCGAAGGCGCCGCAATAATGCGCCAGGCGCGGCAGGAACCAGTCGCGCGCCTGCGCCTTCAGCAGGTCACGCAGCTTGGTGCGTACCGCCCCCTCGGCCTGCGGGTTGGGAACGGTAAGGATCAGCAGGTCGTCGAACTTCGCCAGCCCGGCGCGCCCGGGGGCGATTTTCAGTGGCCGGGTCACGCCCCACAGCGGCAGCGGGTCGTTCAGCTGCCAGGCGCGTGCCTCCAGGTGCTCGGGGCGCTGCCACTCCTTGAGCTTGGCCAGCACCCAGCGCGTATTGGCGTAGATCAGCTTGTCGATTTCGGCCTGGCTGGCGCGCACCGGGGCGGCGACGCGCAGGCCGCGGGTGTCGATGGTCAGCCCCAGGGTGCGGCGCTTGGGCGAGCGGCGGATCTTGTAATCGATCACCTGGTTGCCCAGCAGAATATGCCGCGGTTCGTCCGGCGGCGCACCGGTACCGCGCTGCGGGTCCGGCGCCTTGGTGCGCGCGGCACCGTCGCCCGCGGGGCTGCGCAAAAACGGCAGTTCGAGTTGCAAGAAACCGAACATTCGTCGTGGTGAGCCTAGTCTGTTTGCGGTTGCTCTGCCAGGGTGTACTGATGGGGGAACAGGCGGCGCATCTCGCCCTCGATCCACTCTTCAACCTTGGCCATTTGCTGCTCCGCCGTCATGGTATCAGGATGGATGGGCGGGCCGATGGAAACGGTGACGGTGCCCGGCGTCTTGGTCCAGCGCCCGCGCGGCCAGAAGTCGCCGGCGTTATGCGCGATCGGCACCACCGGCACCCGGGTGGCCACCGAAAGATAAGTGCCGCCTAGCTTGTAGCGCCGCTTTTGCCCGGGGTCGACCCGCGTGCCCTCGGGGAACATGATCATGTTCCAGCCACCGGCCAATTTGGCGCGGCCGACATTGGTCACCTGGTCCAGCGCCGCCTTGCCCTTGGCGCGGTTGATCGGGATCATGTTGCAGAGAAAAATCCCCCAGCCGAAAAACGGGATGTAGTGCAACTCGCGCTTGTAGACGTAGCACATGTAGGTGAACAGGCTGCGGAACAGCAGGGTCTCGTAGCTCGACTGGTGCTTGGCGAGAAAAATCGCTCCGCCGTGGGTCTTGCGGTCCGGCACGTTTTCCAGGCCCAGCACTTTGTAATCGATGCCGCAAAATACCTTCGCGCCCCACACCGCGATGCGCGTCCAGTACGCGATCAGCAGGTAGCGCTGCGGCATCGGCAAAAAGAAGCACAGGCACGACAGCGTGCCCCAGGGCGCGACGGTGACGAACAGAAAAACCAGGTAGGCAACGCTGCGCAGCAGGAGCATCAGGTTTTCTTGTTCTATTGACAGTAATGCGCGGCCACCGCCGCCAGGTTTTCGAATACCAGGGTGCCGCGCGGCAGGCCGCCGGCGGCGAGGGTCTGCAGGCCCTTGCCGGACTTCACCAGCACCGTCTCGCATTTGGCCGCCGAAGCAGCCTGCAGGTCGCGCAGCGAATCGCCCACCACCGGCACCCCGGCGAGCTCGGTGTCGAAGCGCTTGGCGATTTCCAGCAGCATGCCGGGCTTGGGCTTGCGGCAGTCGCAGCCCATGTCGGCGGTGTGCGGGCAGTAGAACACGGCGTCGATGCGCCCACCCGCCTGCGCCACCAGCCGGTGCATCTTGTCGTGCATGGCGTTCAGCGTGGCCATTTCGAACAGGCCGCGGCCGATGCCCGACTGGTTGGTCGCCACCGCCACCCGGTAGCCGGCGTGGTTCAGGCGCGCGATGGCCTCGGCCGAACCGGGCAGCGGGCGCCACTCGGCCGCGCTCTTGACGAACATGTCGCTGTCTTCGTTGATCACGCCGTCACGGTCGAGGATGATGAGTTTCATGGTGGCATCGGCAGCAGGCTTGCGGGCACCGTGCCCGCAAGACGCATCCTATCAGGCGCCCGCGGATTGCGGCAGCCGGCGCTCAGGCGGCAAGCTTGGAAATATCCGCCACCTGGTTGAACAGATGTTCCAGTTCGGCCAGCAGGCCCAGGCGGTTGGCGCGCACCGCCGGATCCTCGGCGTTGACCATCACCTTGTCGAAAAACAGATCCACCGCGCCGCGCAACCCGGCCAGGCGCTTGAGTGAAGTGGCGTAGTCGCCCTTGGCAAACGCCGCGTCGGCTTCCGGCTTGGCGGCGGCCAGCGCCGCATGCAGCGCCTTTTCGGCGTCCTCGGCCAGCAGCGCCGGATTGACCGTGCCCGCTTTCGACTCCGACTTGCGCAAGATGTTGATCACCCGCTTGTTCGCCGCCGCCAGGGCCTCGGCTTCCGGCAGGGCACGGAAGGCGCGCACCGCTTCGATGCGCGGAATCACCTGGTCCAGGCGTTCCGGGCGCTGCGACACCACGGCTTCGATCTCGTCGAAGCTATAGCCGCGGTCCTTCAGGTAGCCGCGCAGGCGGTCGTAGATGAAGTCCAGGATCTTCGGTACCGCGTCCGCGTCGCTGGCCTTCGCCGCCACGCCCTTGAAGGCGGCCTCGACGATCTGCTTGACGCTCACCGGCAGCGATTTTTCGATCAGGATGCGGATTACCCCCAGCGCCGCGCGGCGCAGGGCGAACGGGTCCTTGTCTCCGGTGGGAATCAGGCCGATGGCGAAAATCCCAGCCAGGGAATCCAGCTTGTCGGCCAGCGCCGCGCAGGTGCCGGCGTTGGTCGCCGGCAGGGCGTCGCCGGCGAAGCGCGGCTGGTAATGCTCCTCGATCGCCTGCGCCACCTCGGGGTCTTCCTTGTCATGGGTGGCGTAATAGCGCCCCATGATGCCCTGCAGCTCGGGGAATTCGCCGACCATGTTGGTCACCAGGTCGGCCTTGGCCAGCAGCGCCGCGCGCTTGGCCTTGGTGGCGTCGAACTTCAGCGTATCGGCAATCGCCCCAGCCAGTTGTTCCAGGCGCTTGACCCGCTCGCCCTGGGTGCCCAGCTTGTTGTGATACACCACGCTGCCCAGCGCGGTGAGGCGCGACTCCAGCTTTTCGCGGCGGTCGAAATCGAAAAAGAATTTCGCGTCCGACAGGCGCGGGCGCACCACCCGCTGGTTGCCCTCGACGATGTTTTTCGGATCGTCCAGCTGCATGTTGCTGACGATCAGGAAGCGGTTTTTCAGTTTGCCTGACGCATCGAACAGCGGAAAATACTTCTGGTTCAGGCGCATGGTGAGGATCAGGCATTCCTGCGGCACGGCGAGGAATTCAGGCTCGAATTCACCGGTGTACACCGCCGGGCGCTCCACCAATGCGTTGACCTCGTCGAGCAGGGCTTCGACATCGGCGCTTTCGCCCAGGTTGGCGCCTTCCTTTTTCGCCGCTGCGTCCAGCCAGGTGCGAATCGCGCTCTTGCGTTCATCGAAAGAAGCGATCACCGCGCCTTCTTCCTGCAACTGCTGCGCGTAGCTATCGGCCGAGTGAATCGAAACGTCTTTCGCGCCCTGGAAGCGGTGGCCGTGAGTGATGCGGCCCGACTTCAAGCCGAGCGCGGAAACCGGCACCACCTCTGTGCCGTACAGCGCCACCAGGCCGTGCGCCGGGCGCACGAACTCGATGAACGGGTCGGTCCAGGCCGCGCCATCGGGCTGGTAGCGCATCACCTTGGGGATCGGCAATTTGGCAATGGCTTCGGTCAGCGCCGCCTGCAGGCCGTCCTTCAGGCTCGCGCCGGCCACGCTTTGCACCAGCCAGGCAAACTCGGAATCACCTTCCTTGCGCATCTGGATGTCGGCGGCGGTGGCGCCTTCTTTTTCCAGGCGTTTTTGCAGCGACGCGCTGGGCGCACCGGCGGCGTCGAAGGCCACCTTGGCGGGCATCAGCTTTTTTTCCACCTTGCTGTCGCTGCCTTTTTCGCTCACTTCGGTGATGGCGGCGGCGAGACGGCGCGGCGTCGCGTACATGGTCGCCACGCTTTGCACGGACGCCAGGCCGCGGGCGGTGAGGCCCTTGTGCAGTTCGTCGGCAAAGGCGCGGCCAAGTTTCGCCAGCGCCTTTGGCGGCAGCTCTTCGGTAAACAGTTCAACCAGGAGGGTGGTCATCACTTGCCCCCCGCCGCGCTTGTCGCCGGAGGTCCGGCTCCCAGCATCGGAAAGCCCAATCTCTCGCGCGACTCGTAATAGCTCTGCGCCACCGCCCGCGCCAGGTTGCGGATGCGCCCGATATAGGCGGCACGCTCCGTCACCGAAATCGCGCCGCGCGCATCCAGCAGGTTAAACGTGTGGGCGCACTTCAGCACCATTTCATAGGCGGGCAGGGCGACTTGCGCTTCCATCAGACGCTTGGCTTCTTTTTCATAGTCGGTGAAATGGGCGAACAGGACTTCGGTGTTTGACAACTCGAAGTTGTACTTCGACTGTTCCACCTCGTTCTGGTGGAACACGTCGCCGTAGGTCAGGCGCTTGGTGGCGCCGCCTTCCTGCCACTCGGTCCACACCAGGTCGAAGACGTTTTCCACCCCCTGCAGATACATCGCCAGGCGCTCGATGCCGTAGGTGATTTCGCCCAGGATGGGCTTGCAATCGATGCCGCCGACCTGCTGGAAATAAGTGAACTGTGTCACTTCCATGCCGTTGAGCCACACCTCCCAGCCCAGGCCCCAGGCGCCCAGTGTCGGGTTCTCCCAATCGTCCTCGACAAAGCGGATGTCGTTTTGCTTGGGGTCCAGCCCCAGGGCTTCCAGCGAGCCGATGTACAGGTCGAGGATGTTCGACGGCGCAGGCTTGAGCACCACCTGGTACTGGTAGTAGTGCTGCATGCGGTTCGGGTTTTCGCCGTAGCGCCCGTCCTTCGGGCGGCGCGAGGGCTGCACATAGGCCGCACGCCAGGGCTCGGGGCCGAGCGCCCGCAAAAAGGTCGCGGTGTGCGAGGTGCCGGCGCCGACTTCCATGTCGTAAGGCTGCAACAACGCGCAACCCTGGCTGTCCCAAAACGCCTGCAGGCGCAGGATGACTTGCTGAAAAGTGAGCATTTGCGCTCTACAGAATGAAAGGTGCGAAAAGTCCGCTATTTTAGCGGATGCCGGGCGGCCCTTAGGCACAAGGTGCGATGAAATGCAGGTTTCCGGCTGACGCGACTGCCTGCCCGGTCCCGACCCTAGTCTTCGCCGTTCTTCTTTTTGGCAACCGGCAGGTCGATGTGCAGCCAGAACTTGCGCAACTGCTTGATGGTGCTTTGCATGCCAGTGACCGAAAGCGGTTTGCACAGGAAGGAATTGGCGCCCTGGTCATGGGCGCCGACGATTTCCACCGGGTCTTCGGAAGAGGAGAAGATCACCACCTTGACCGCGGCGGTCGCCGGATTGGCGCGTATTTCGCGCAGGGTGTCGACGCCGGACTTGCCCGGCATGTGCAGGTCCATCAATACCAGGCGCGGCTGCACCGCGGTATCGCGGCCGGCGTATTTGCCGCGCGCGAACAGGTAGTCCAGCGCCTCGTTGCCGCTGCCCACCACCACTTGCGGCACGTCGATGCCGGCGCGCTTCAGGCCCATTTGCATCAGCAGCAGTTCGTCCGGGCTGTCGTCGACCAGCAATAGCGGTCCCTGCGCCGTGTCGGGGGAGGTCATGTTTGGAGTTGCCGATTGAGGTCCGGCCGGAGGGCCGTACGAGATCTTATGCGAATGCCATGGGGTTATTGTGCACCTAAGCCGGGTCCGGCGAAAGGCTGGCCTGGCTGCGCACGCGCGCGACGGCGGCGTTCCAGTCCGCCAGCCGGGCCTGCGCCTCATCCCGGCCCATGCGCGGCTCGAACACCAGGTCCTTCTCCCACAGGGCGGCGATCTCGCTCAAGTCTTTCCAGTAGCCGACCGCCAGCCCGGCCAGGTAGGCAGCGCCCAGCGCCGTGGTTTCCAGCACCTTGGGCCGCACCACCGGCACCCCCAGCAGGTCGGCCTGGAACTGCATCAGCAACTGGTTGGTGGCGGCGCCGCCATCGACCCGCAGCTCGGTCAGCTTGATGCCGGAATCGGTTTCCATCGCATGCAGCACCTCGGCCGACTGGAAGGCGATGGATTCGAGCGCCGCCCGCGCGATGTGCGCCTTGTTCGAACCGCGCGTCAGGCCGCTGAGCGCGCCGCGTGCCTGCGCGTCCCAGTAGGGCGCGCCCAGGCCGACAAAGGCGGGGACGAAAATCACGCCCTCGCTGCTCTCCACGCTGGCGGCCAGGGCTTCGACTTCGGCGGAAGACTTGATGATGCCCAGGCTGTCGCGCAGCCACTGCACCACCGCGCCGGCAATGAACACGCTGCCTTCCAGCGCATAGGTTTTTTCCGCCCCGGTGCGCGCCGCGGCGGTGGTGATCAGCCCGCTTTTGGACTCCAGCGCCTGCTCGCCGGTATGCATCAGCATGAAGCAGCCGGTGCCGTAGGTATTTTTCGCCAGGCCCGCGCTGGTCGCGCCCTGGCCGAACAGCGCTGCCTGCTGGTCGCCGGCAATGCCGGCGATCGGCACCGGCGCGCCGAAGATGTCGGGGTGGGTCTGGCCCACCACTTCGCTGGACTTGACCACGTGCGGCAACACGGTGGGCGGCACGTTCAGCGCCAGGCACAGGGTGTCGTCCCAGTCGTCGGTGTGGATGTTGTAGAGCAGGGTGCGCGAGGCATTGGTGACGTCGGTGACGTGCAGCGCGCCCTTGGCGGGATTGCCGCCGGTGAGCTTCCAGATCAGCCAGGAATCGACGGTGCCGAAGGCCAGCTCGCCGGCCTCGGCCATGTCGCGCGCGCCCTGCACGTGATCCAGCAGCCAGGAGATCTTGGTACCGGAGAAATAGGGGTCGACCACCAGGCCGGTCTTGGCGCGGATCATCGCCTCCTTGCCCTCGCGTTTCAGGTTGTCGCAGCGCTTGGCGGTGCGCCGGTCCTGCCAGACGATGGCGTTGGCCACCGGCTTGCCGCTGGCCCGGTGCCACACCATGGTGGTTTCGCGCTGGTTGGTGATGCCGATGGCGGCGACATTTTTCGCCGAGACGCGCGCCTTGAACAGCACCTCCTGCGCCACCACCAGCTGGGTCTGCCAGATTTCCTCCGGGTCATGCTCGACCCAGCCCGGCTGCGGAAAAATCTGCCGGAATTCCTTTTGCGCCATCGCGACGATCCGCCCCGCCTTATCGAACAGGATGGCGCGCGAACTGGTGGTGCCCTGGTCCAGGGCGAGGATATGGGTCGACATGCTTCTCTCCGGCGGCTTTTGCGCGATTCTAGCCAAGTTGTCCGGCGCACGTGTATTGACGCGCGCTTGAAGGTCTCCGCGCAAGCCCCGATGTTATAATCCAAACGATTGATTTTGCTTGCAAAATACGCAAATCCGAACGCAAATACGAACACCGATATTTAATTGCCCCGACTCCGATGAACGTCTCCGACATCCGCGAAAAATTCCTTTCCTACTTCGAGTCCAAGGGGCATACCCGCGTGGCCTCGAGTTCGCTCGTGCCCGGCAATGACCCGACCCTGCTGTTCACCAACTCCGGCATGGTGCAGTTCAAGGACGTATTTGTCGGCACCGACCAGCGCTCCTACAAGCGCGCCACCTCGTCGCAGCGCAGCGTGCGCGCCGGCGGCAAGCACAACGACCTGGAAAACGTCGGCTACACGGCGCGGCATCACACTTTTTTCGAGATGCTGGGCAACTTCAGCTTCGGCGATTATTTCAAGCGCGACGCCATCAAGTTCGCCTGGGAACTGCTGACCGAGGTCTACAAGCTGCCGAAAGACAAGCTCTGGGTGACGGTGTACATCGACGACGACGAAGCCTTCGGCATCTGGGCCGACGAAATCGGCGTGCCCAAAGAGCGCATCGTGCGCATCGGCGACAACAAGGGCGCCAAGTACGCCTCCGACAATTTCTGGCAAATGGCCGACACCGGCCCCTGCGGCCCCTGCTCGGAAATCTTTTATGACCACGGCCCCGAAGTGGCCGGCGGCCCGCCTGGATCGCCGGATGCGGACGGTGACCGCTACATCGAAATCTGGAACCTGGTGTTCATGCAGTTCGACCGCCAGGCCAATGGCGACATGCCGCGCCTGCCCAAGCCCTGCGTCGACACCGGCATGGGCCTGGAGCGCATCGCCGCGGTGCTGCAGCACGTGCACAGCAATTACGAGATCGACCTGTTCGTCGACCTGATCAAGGCCGCCGGGCGCGAAACCGGCACCAAGGATTTGTCGCATAACTCGCTGAAGGTGATCGCCGACCACATCCGCGCCTGCTCCTTCCTGATCGTCGACGGCGTGATTCCGTCCAACGAGGGCCGCGGCTCGGTCCTGCGCCGGATCACCCGCCGCGCCTTGCGCCACGGCCACAAGCTGGGCTGCAGCAAGCCGTTTTTCCACAAGCTGGTGAAGGACCTGGTGCTGCTGATGGGCACGGCCTACCCGGAACTGACAGCTGCCGCCAAGCGCGTCGAAGAGACCCTGCTGACCGAAGAGGAGCGCTTTGCCCTGACGCTGGGCAACGGCATGAAGATCCTCGACAAGGCGCTGGCGCAGGACGGCGACATGGTCGACGGCAAGACCGTGTTCCTGCTGCACGACACCTACGGCTTCCCGGTCGACCTCACCGCCGACGTCGCCCGCGAACGCGGCAAGACCATCGACATGGCGGGCTTCACCGACGCCATGAAGGAACAGCAGGAAGGCGGCAAGAAGGCCGGCAATTTCCGCATGGACGCAGGCGTCGCCTACGCCGGCGGCAAGACCACATTCAAGGGCTATGAAAGCCTGGCGACCGAGGGCGCGAAAGTGGTTGCCCTGTATCGCGACGGTACGCCGGTGGAAGCGCTGGCCGCGGGCGAAGCGGGCATCGTGGTGCTCGATGCGACGCCGTTCTACGCCGAATCCGGCGGCCAGGCCGGCGACAAGGGTGAATTGATCGCCGCCTCCGGCAGCTTCGACGTGGTGGATACGCAAAAAATCCAGCCCGAGGTGTTCGGCCATCACGGCACGCTGAAGTCCGGCACGCTGAAGGTCGGCGACAGCGTCGAGGCCAAGGTCGATACCGCGCGGCGCGCCGCCATCGCGCGCAACCACTCGGTCACCCACCTGATGCACAAGGCCTTGCGCGAAGTCCTGGGCGAACACGTGGCGCAGCGCGGTTCGCTGGTGGACGACGAGAAGACCCGTTTCGACTTCGTGCAGAACAAGCCGCTTTCCGCCGCCGAAATCCGCGAGGTCGAGGAAAAGGTCAACGCCGAAATCCTGCTCAACACGCCCACGCGCGCCCGCGTGCTGCCGATCGAGGAAGCCAAGCAGACCGGCGCGATGATGCTGTTCGGCGAAAAATACGGCGAAGAGGTGCGGGTGCTGGACATCGGCTCCTCGCGCGAGCTGTGTGGCGGCACCCATGTCGGCCGCACCGGCGACATCGGCCCGTTCAAGATTTATGCGGAAGGCGGGGTTGCCGCCGGCATTCGCCGCGTCGAGGCCACCACCGGCGCCACCGCGCTGCGCCTGATGCTCGACCAGACCCAGGAACTCTCCGAGATCGCACGTTCGCTGAAGGTCGGCACTTCCGACGTCGAAGGCGCGATCGCCCGCCTGCAGGAAGAAAAGCGGACGATGGAAAAAGAACTGTCCAAGCTCAAGGGCAAGCTGGCGTCGAACCAGGGCGACGACCTGCTGGCGCAGGCGGTGGACGTGGGCGGCATCAAGGTGCTGGCGGCGACGCTCGAAGGCGCCGACGTCAAGACCCTGCGCGAAACGCTGGACAAGCTGAAGGACAAGCTGAAGACCGCCGCCATCGTGCTGGGCGCGGTGGCCGACGGCAAGGTGTCGCTGATCGCCGGCGTCACCGCCGATGCGACGGCGAAGGTGAAGGCGGGTGATCTGGTGAATTTCGTCGCCCAACAGGTGGGCGGCAAGGGGGGCGGGCGCCCCGACATGGCGCAGGCGGGCGGTACCGAGCCGGCCAAGCTGCCGGCGGCCTTGCAGGGTGTCGAGGCCTGGGTGCGGGCAAAAATCTGAAAATGCAAAGCCGGCAGGCGCCGGCATAACGAGGAGCAGCACATGAAAATCGCAAGCGTCGCCTTCCTGGCCTTGATGCTCGCCGCCGGCGCGGTTTCCGCGCAGCCGGCTGCCAAGGAGCCGATCGAAACCACCACGCCCAACGGCGAAAAGATCCGCCTGTATCCGGATGGCCACTGGGAATATGTGGACCAGAAAAAAGCCGAGGTGCAAAAGACGGAGCGCGTCGCGGTGGAAAAGCAGAAGGAAGCCGAAGTCAAGGTGAAGACCGAGCGCGAGTCCAATGCCCAGGGCTTGCTCGGCCGCAAGATCTACCCCGGCGATCCCGACTTCAATCGCGGCTCGCTCAACCCGAAGCTGCGGTGATGGCGATGCGCAGGGTGAATCTGGCCGCTGCAGCGGCGCTGTGCGCGCTGCTGTTTGCCCCGGGCGCCGGCGCCGCCGATCTGGTGGTGCTGTCGGCCGGCGCGGCGAAGTCGGCGGTGCAGCCGCTGATCGAGAGTTTCGAAAAAGCCAGCGGCCACAAGGTCAGCGTTAGCTTCGGCACCATGGGCCTGATCCAGGAAAAGCTCTCCAAGGGTGAACGGGCAGACGTGCTGATCGTTTCCAGCGAAGTCGCGGAAGACCTGCTCAAGCGCAAGGTGATCGTCGAAGGCAGCGCCAGGCCGCTGACCAAGGTCGGCATCGGCGTTGCCGTGAACGATAAGACGGCCGTGCTGCCGGACATCTCCACCCCTGAAGCCTTCAAGCAAACCTTGCTCAACGCCAAGTCCATCGTCTACATCGACCCGGCCAAGGGTACCAGCGGCAAATACCTGGCGACCCTGTTCGACAAGCTTGGTGTTACTGCCCAAGTCAACGCCAAGGCGCGCCTGGGCGAGGGTGGTTACATCGTCGAGCCGGTCGGCAAGGGCGAGGTCGAACTGGGTTTGCACCAGATCAGTGAAATCCTGCCGGTCAAAGGCGTCAAGCTGGTCGGCCCCTTGCCGGCGGCGCTGCAAAAATGGACCGTGTACACCGCTGCCATCACGCCCGGCAGTGGCTCTCCGGACGGCGCGCGCGAATTGATCGCCTATCTGTCGGGGCCCAAGGCCGCGCCGGTTTACGCCGCCAAGGGTTTCGCGGCGGCCGACTGAGGCGCTGCCGGCCGCTGAAGGAAGAGCAATGAAGGAGCGGCTGAAGGCGGGTGGACAGGTTGCGCGCCGCGGCGCGCGCGGGCCGCGCCATGGCTGATTCGCGCACCGACGACCTGCCGGTGCTGCTGCCGGGGGCGCGCTTTCCCGCGCTCCTGTATCTGAGCCCGCAGCCGATCTCACTGTCTGAATTGCAAACCGGGCGCTACATCGAGGTGAACCAGGCCTGGCTGGATTTTTTCGGCTACACCCGTGAAGAGGCACTCGGCAAGTCGCGCGAAGAACTGTCGATCTGGATTTCGCAGGACGAAGGCGTGCGCATGCGCAGCCGGCTTGAGCGTGGCGAGGTGCTGCGCAACACGGCCGCGCAATGCCGCAAGAAGTCGGGCGAGGTGGCCGATGTCCAGTTCACCTGCGACCTGGTCGATTTCGAAGGCCGGCGCTGCCTGTTCGCCGCCTTCAACGACGTCACCGAACTGACCCGCGCGCAAAAAGCGCTGCGGGTTTCGGAAGAGCGCTTCGGCAAGATTTTCGATTCCCTTCCACAATGCGTCACCATCGCCAGCCTGCGCAGCGGCGTGTTTCTCGAGGTCAATCCGGCCTGCGAGCGGGTCTACGGCTACAGCCGCGCCGAAATCGTCGGCAGGACGGTCGACGAAATCGGCCTCTGGGCCGACCTGCACGACCGCGAGCAGATCACCGCCAGCCTGGCGCCCGGCGAGGCGCGTGCGATCGAAACGCGGTTTCGCCACAAATCGGGCCGGGTGATCGAGGCGCTGTGTACCATGACGCGCAGCGAGCTCGACGGCGAGGAAGTGCTGCTGGCGGTGTCGGTGGACATCACCGACCGCAAGCGCGCCGAGCGCCTGCTGAAAAGCTCCGAAGAGCGCTTCTCGCGCATGATCGAGGCCAGCCCGCAAAGCATCACCATCACCCGCCTGTCCGACGGCACCTACCTCGACATGAACCGCGCCGGCCTCACCCGGCTGGGCTACCGGCGCGAGGAGGTGATCGGCCGCAGCTCGACCGAACTCAACATCTGGGTCGACCCGCGCACCCGCGAGCGCCTGCGCGCGCAGTTCGCCGCCGGGCAATCGATAGCCAGCATAGAGACCCAGGCACGGCGCAAGGACGGCGGCATCATCGACCTGATCTTCTCCGCCACCGTGCTCGAACTCGACGGCGAGCGGGTGATCCACGGCACCGCGGTGGACGTCAGCGAGTTCAAGCGCCTGGCGCGGCAAAAACAGCAGTCGGAAGAGCGCTTTTCCAAGGTGTTCCGCGCCAGTATTGACCCGATCGCCATCAGCACCCTGGCCGACGGCCGCTACCTGGAGGTCAACGACGCCTGGTGCCGCCTGTTCGGCTTCACGCCGGCCCAGGCGGTGGGCCATACCGCGCAGGAATTGAACATGTGGGCCGATGAAGGCGGCCGCCAGCCGATCCTGCGCATCCTGCAGGACACCGGTTCCCTGCGCAACGCCGAAATGCGCATGCGCCGCAGCTCCGGCGAGGTGCTGGAGATCATGATGTCGGCCGACACCCTCGAGCTCGACGGCGTGGCCTGCGTCATCAGCGTGGTGGTGGACTTCACCGAAAAAAGGCGCGCCGAACACCTGCGCACGCTGTCGGAGGAACGCTTTGCCATGGTGTTCCGCGCCAGCCCGAGCGCGATCGCCATCTCGCGGCGCCGCAGCGGCATCCGGGTGGACGTGAACGACGCCTGGCTGAAAATGTTCGGCTACAGCCGCGAGGAAGCCATCGGCCGCACCATCGAAGAGCTCGAGATGTGGGCGGACGATGCCGAGCGCGCGCGCCTGCAGAAGATGATCCGCGAGCAGGGCTCGCTGCGCCAGACGCCGGCACGCATGCGCCGCAAGTCGGGCGAGATCATCGAGATACTGATCTCGCTGGAGCCGATCGAGTTCGACGGCGAGCCGCACATCGTCGCCTGTCTGGAAGACATCACCGAACGGGTGCGCGCCGAACGCCACATCGAGTACCTGGCCACGCGCGATCACCTCACCGGCCTGCCCAACCGCCTGCTGTTTTCCGACCGCCTGCGCCAGGCGATGGCCAAGGCCGAGCGCGAGCAGGCCCGCATCGCCCTGCTGTTCATCGACCTCGACCGCTTCAAGGACATCAACGATTCGCTCGGGCACCACATCGGCGACCGCCTGCTGGTGGAAGTCGCCGAGCGCCTGCGCGGGGCGATCCGCGCCGCCGACACCCTGGCGCGCCAGGGCGGCGACGAATTCCTGGTGCTGATCGACGGCCTGGACGAAGCCGGTGCCGCCGAGTCGGTGGCGCGCAAGCTGGTCGACGTCGTCGGCCTGCCGGTGCGCATCGAAGGGCGCGCGCTCACCGTCTCGTGCAGCCTGGGCATCAGCATCTTTCCGGACGACGCCCGCACCGCCGCCGAGCTGATGCGCAACGCCGATCTGGCGATGTACAGCGTCAAGGGCGGCGGGCGCCACGGCTACCGCTTTTATTCGGCCGACATGAACACCCGCCTGACCGAGCGCCTGGAGCTGGAGAACGAATTGCGCGCCGCCCTTGAGCGCGAGGAATTCGAGTTGCACTACCAGCCGAAAATCAACCTGGCCAGCGGCGCGGTCACCGGTTGCGAGGCGCTGCTGCGCTGGCGGCATCCGCGCCGCGGCCTGATCCTGCCGGCGCAATTCATCGGCGTGGCCGAGGAAAGCCAGCTGATCGTGCCGATCGGCGCCTGGGTGCTGCGCCGCGCCTGCGCCCAGATGCGGCTATGGCTGGACGCCGGCCTGGCGCCGGTGCCGGTGGCGGTCAACCTTTCGGTGCAGCAGTTCGACGCCGGCCTGCCCGACGCCGTCGCTTCGGTGCTGGCCCACGAATACCTGCCGCCGGCGCTGCTGGAAATCGAGATCACCGAGACCGGCATGATGAGCAACAGCGCCGCCCACATGGAAATCGCGCGCCGCCTGAAAGAACTGGGCGTGCGCATCGCCCTGGACGACTTCGGCACCGGCTATTCCTCGCTCTCCTACCTGCGGCAGATGGACATCGACGTGCTGAAAATCGACCAGTCCTTCGTGCGCGAGCTGCCCGGCAGCGTCGAAGACGGCACCATCATCGCGGCGATCACCGCGATGGCGGCGCAGTTCGGCATCAAGGTGGTGGCCGAAGGCGTGGAAACCCAGGCCCAGGCCGATGCGCTCAAGGGCATGAACTGCGGCGAATGCCAGGGCTACCTGTTCGGCCGGCCGGTGCCTGAAGAGGAGTTCGGGCGGCTGTACTTGCGCGCCCGCTAAGCGCCGCTGCGCGTCCACTAGGCCGCGCGGCTCTGCTCCGGCCTCATTCCCCGCCGCCCAGGTAGGCGCGCTCCAGCGCATCGTTTTGCGCGATCTCGGCGGCGCTGCCGGAGGCAACGATGCGCCCGCCCTCGATCACATAGGCGCGGTCGGCCAGCGCCAGCGCCAGCCCGGCCATCTGGTCCACCAGCAGGATGGTGACGCGCTCGCCGCGCAGGCGGTCGAGAGCCGCGAACAGTTCCGCGATGATTGTCGGTGCCAGTCCCAGCGAAGGCTCGTCCAGCAGCAGCAGCTTCGGTTTGGCCATCAGGCCGCGCGCAATCGCCAGCATCTGCTGCTCGCCACCCGAAAGCAGGCCGGCGCGCTGTTGCGCGCGCTCGCGCAGGCGCGGAAAGCGCTCCAGCATGCCTTCGACCTCGGCGTCGCGCTGCTGCACATCGATGTCCTTGCGCAAAAATGCGCCCAGGCGGATGTTGTCCAGTACGCTGAGTTCCGCAAACACCTGGCGTCCCTCCGGCACCAGCACCATGCCCAGCGCCGTCACCTGGTGCGCCGGCAAGGTTTCGATGGCGCGGCCGCCGAAGGCGATCTGCCCCAGCGCCGGCCGGTGCAGGCCGGCCAGCGCCCGCATCAGCGTCGACTTGCCGGCGCCGTTGGCGCCCAGCACCGCCACCATCTCGCGTTCGCGCACCCTCAAGCTCACCTCGTGCAGCACCGGCGAGGCGCCATAGCCCGCCGACAGCCGGCCGGTCTCCAGCAGCGGCTCGCCGATATCGGCCTCAGCCGCGCGCGCAGCGCCGGGCCGGCCCGCGCCTTCGCCGAGGTAGGCTTTTTTCACCGCCGCGTCCTGCTGCACCTCGCGCGGGCTGCCGGCGGCGATGCGCACACCGGCGTCGATCACCACCACTTCATCGGAAATACCCATCACCAGCGCCATGTCGTGCTCGACAATCACCACCGCGATGTTCTGCGCGGCAATCCGCCTGAGCAGCAGCGCCAGACGGTCCTTGTCCTCGCGCGACAGGCCGGCGGCCGGCTCGTCCAGCAGGAGCACGGCGGGCTGGGTGGCGAGCGCGCGCGCGATCTCGACCAGGCGGCGATCGACGTGGGCCAGGTCCGCCGCCGGGCGCAGCAGGTCGCCGCTGTAGCCGACGAACGCGGCCAGCGCCAGCACACGCTCGACCGCCGCCGGCTGCGCCGCCGCGGCGAAGGGCTGGCCGGCACGGCCGCGCTTCTCGGCGATGATCAGGTTATCCAGCACCGACAGGCTGCCGAACAATTGCGAGGTTTGATAAGTGCGCGCAATCCCCGCGCGCGCGATGCGCCAGGCGCGCAGGCCTTCGAGCGCGACGCCGCCTAGGCGTATGCTGCCGGCCCCCGGCTGGTAAAAGCCCGAGAGCATGTTCAGCGCCGTAGTCTTGCCCGCGCCGTTCGGGCCGATCAGGCTGGTGATGGCGCCAGGCTTTGCATGCAGAGCTAGCGCCGTCACTGCCTTCACGCCGCCGAATGCGATGGTCAAATTCTGCACCACCAGTTCGGCGGTGCTGCGTGCCGCCATGGGCAGCGGCGTTTCGGTGGAAGGTGCCTGCAAGGTCACGCGGCGTCCGACAAAGCGGCGGACCGCGCCGACGATGCCCTCGGGCGCGATCCACAGCACCACCAGCAGCAGCGCGCCGAACAGCAACTGGCTGTACTCGGCCATTCCCGACACCATCTCCGGCAGCAGCACCACGATGGCCGCGCCCACCAATGGCCCCGCCACCGAGCCGGCGCCGCCGATCACCACCACCAGCACGAAGAGTATCGACTGCGAAAAGCTGAACGCCGACGGCGTCACCATCCCCAGCAGCGGCGCGAACAGCCCCCCCGCCAGCCCGGCGCAAAGCGCGGAAAGCGTGAAGGCTGCCGCCTTGATCAGCACCGGGTCGAAGCCGATCGACTCGGCCGCCGTCTCCGAGTCCTTCACCGCGCGCATCGCCCGGCCCCAGGTGGAAAGCGAAAGTTTCCAGTAGCCGTAAACCAGGACCGCCAGCAACACCAGCGAGACCAGCGCGATGCCGCGCGGCCCGAAGGCCGTGCCCGCCATGCTAGGGGAGGGAATGTCCATGATGCCGTTTTGCCCACCCGTGAGGCCACTCCACTCGGAAGCGCCGCGCTCGACGATAAAGCCGAAGGCGATCGTCACCATCGCCAGGTAAGGCCCGCGCACCCGCAGCGCCGGCAGCGCCAGCAGCGCGCCCATCGCGCCGGCGGCCAGCGTCGCCAGTACCACCGCGATGGAGAACGGCAGATGCAGTTGCGTGGTGAGGATAGCCACCACATAGGCGCCGATGGCGTAAAAGCCGACATGGCCGAACGACACCTGGCCGGTCAGGCCGATCAGCACGTTCAGCCCCACGCCGACCATCGCCGCCAGCACCATGCGCGCGATCACATCGACGTAATAGCCGTTGGCAAACCCGGCCGCGGCCGCCGCCGCGATAAAGGCAAGGGCAAACGCCGCGAGGGCCAGCGGCGTCGATTTCGATTTGAGGGCGTTCATACCTTTTTTACCCCCGCGCGCCCGAACAGGCCATTCGGCATGAAGGCCAGCGCCACGATCACCAGCCCGAAGGTGAGGATCTGCGTATACGCCGACCCCAGCAGCGAAGTGATCAGCGCCTCCGTCACGCCGAACAACAATCCCGCGACCATCACCCCCCACGCATTGTTGATGCCGCCGAGTATCGCCACCGCGAAGGCCTTCAGCCCGAACACCGTGCCCATGCTCGCCTGCACGTTGAACAGCGGCGCGATCATGATGCCGGCGGCCCCGGCGAACACGGTAGAGGCGGCATAGGCCAGCAACACCGCCAGGCTCACGTTGATACCCATCAGGCTGGCGGCGTCGCGGTTTTGCACCACCGCCAGCATCGCCTTGCCGAGGCGCGTCTTTTGCGAAAAGAAATGCAGCAGCGCCGCCAGCAGCAGGCCCACCACCGGAATGGCGATTTGCAGCGGCGAGACGCCGACCCCGCCGATTTGCATCGAGGCATTGGCAAACGGCAGCGAAAAGCCGCGCGGCTCCTTGCCGAAGGTGAACAGCACCAGGTTGTCCACCACCAGGCCCAGCGCCACGGTGGACATCAGCCAGGCCTCCGATTTGCGGCGCACGAAGGGGCGGATCGCAATCAGCTCGACGACGATGCCGTACACCGCGCAGATCACCAGCGCCGCCAGCACCGCCAGCGGCAGGGGCCAGCCCCAGGTGACGTTGAAGGCGAAGGCCAGCACCGCCCCCAGCATCATCGAGGAGCCCTGCGAGAAATTGACCGTGCTGGAGACTGCGTAGGTGATGTAAAAGCCCAGCGCCAGCAGGCCGTACATGCTGCCCAGGCCCAGGCCGGAAATGAGTGCGGAGGTGATCAGCATGCCTTGTCTTTGGTTTTAGTCGTTATGGTGCCGCGTGCGTCCATGGGAAGAACAAAAAACAAAGGCCGCCGAAGCGGCCTTCGCCTGCGCTGAACAGTCCTTCCTATTTCATCGCCACCGGCAGGATACGGTTGTCGATGAACTGGGTCCACACATAGTCGTTCTCGTTGATCGCATCATGATTTTCCGGCGAGAACGGCTTGTTGTACTTCTTGATCAGGCCGTCGTAGCTGTCGATCTTGTAAAAGCCCTCGCGGATGGCGTCGCTATTGGTGTTGCCGGCCTTCTGGATCGCCATTGCCACCAGCATCATCGCGTCATAGGCATTCGCCACGCCCACTGCCGGGGTCACATCTCCCGCGCCCTTGATGTCCGGATACTTTTTCATCAGCGCCCCCAGTACCTTGTCACCCACCGGCGACTGCTTGCCGAAAAAGCTGTAGGTCTGGACGAAATGCACTTCCTTGGCCGAAGGGCCGGCCAGTTCGGTAAAGCGCCCACCCGCCGGGCCCCAGTGCGAAACCACCGGCACCTTCCAGCCCATCCGGTCCAGCGACTTCACCACCTGCGCCGAGGGGCCGACGTTGCCGACCAGGAACAGCGAGTCCGCCCCCGCCGCCTTCAGGCGCGTCAGTTGCGGCACCACATCGACGTCGCTGCCCTCGAACTTCTCCACCCCGGCAGGCGTCACGCCCTTGGCCGCCAAGGCCGCCGTCAGGCCCTTTTCATTGCTTTGGCCCCAGGGATTGTTGATCAGGATCATCCCCGGTTTTTTCGCCGAGAAGGTCTTTTGCGCGTACTGCAGCATCGCCTTGTCGACGATCTCATCCACCGCCGAAACGCGGAACACGTAGTTGGGGTTGGCGCCGTTCTTGGTGATTGCCGTACCCGCCGCCCAAGGGTCGATGAACACCATTTTTTCCTGGTTGGCGATCGGCACGATGGCCATCGCCACGGGCGTGTCCAGCCCGCCGAACAGCACCGCCACCTTTTCCTTGAAAATCAGCTCGCGCGCGGCGGTCACACCCTTGGCCGGCTGCGCTTCGTCGTCGCGCCGCACCAGCTCGAACTTGCGGCCCAACGCACCGCCCTTGGCATTGAGCTCGTCGATGGCAACGGTCAGCCCGCGGGTCAGGGCTTCGCCGGCGCGCGCCGACTCGCCCGAAAGCGCCGTCACCAGGCCGATCTTGATGGTGTCTTCAGCGCGGGCGGGCAGGGAAAAACAGGCGCTGACCGCGGCAGCGGCGGTCAGCATCATGAAACTGCGGCGGGGGGAGATTTTTTTCGACATGGTGTTCACTCCTGCTTAAGGGTTGTCCGGGTTCGGCCGTATCGGGCTCGGCCTTTGGATTAAAACATCAGGGGCTGAAAAATCTGTTTGCAAATCAGAAAATCCGGTTTGCGGCAACGCAAGGTAGTAACAATTAAACTCTGTTCGATGCGCGCCGCTTGTGGCGGCGTTGGCGTCAACACATTGCAAGCCATATGCCAAACGAATGCCTGCTCTTGCGCTCCCGTGGGGCTGGCGTGGGCATGTTAAGTGCGTGTCCGGAGTTGCTCAAAAACACGCGCCAATTCATGCCCTTGGAACACTGACTGGGATACTACATCGGGAAATTGAAATCGTTTTTCCTCGCCGCAACCGGCTTGAATGAAGTCCGGTGACCGGCGACGGAAACCCTACAACGAGGAGTCGCACTTCATCGGTGCGGCAATCCAGCCAAACCGCGAAAAGTATGCACCGGTTTGGCGCAATCAGGCTTTAGAATACACAAACACCATGATGGATCTCGATTTCAGCACCCTGACCGAATACCAGCGCTACAAGCTGATGGCGAGCCTGATCGTGCCGCGGCCAATCGCCCTGGTCACCACGCTTTCGCCCAATGGCGTGGTCAACGCCGCGCCCTTTTCCATGTTCAACATGCTGGGGGAGGAGCCACCCATCGTGATGAT
>DATAZV010000474.1:0-20341 GCA_036271855.1 Burkholderiales bacterium | reverse complement strand
CCGCCCCAGGGGTTGGTGCCGGACATGTTGGCGTGCTTGAAGACGTCGCCGCAGCGGTCCACGCCCGGGCCCTTGCCGTACCAGATGGAGAACACGCCGTCGTATTTCGCGCCGGGGAACAAGCCCGTCTGCTGCGTACCCCAGATGGCGGTGGCGGCGAGGTCTTCGTTGACGCCGGGCTGGAACTTGATGTGATGGGCGTCGAGGTGCTTGCGTTCCTTTACCAGCGACTGGTCGAAGGAACCCAGGGGCGAGCCGCGGTAGCCGGAAATGTAGCCGGCGGTGTTCTTGCCGGCGGCCTGGTCGCGCTGGCGCTGCAGCATCGGCAGGCGCACCAGGGCCTGCGTGCCGGTCATGAAAAAGGTGCCGGCGTCTTGCGTGTATTTGTCGTCGAGGCTGGCTAGGGTCAGGTTTTTTTGGTCGACAGGCGCGTTCATGGATGTCTCGTTTGTATCAAGCGGCGTTTCGGCCCCTCCGGCCGGCGCCTTGTGCAAAAGAGTATAGAGGCTGAAAGCCGGAAATTCTTGCCTAAATTTGCCGGATTTGGCCAGTTGCGATACGATTTTCATCGCCAAATGACGGGATTGCGGAAAAATCATGTCGAAAAATGCGGTAGAACTGGATCCCACGGATTTGAAAATCCTCGACGCCCTGCAAAAGAACGCGCGCCTGACCAATGCCGAGCTGGCCGAGCAGGTGGGCCTTTCGCTGTCGCCGTGCTGGCGGCGCCTGAAGCGCCTGGAAGAGGCCGGCGTGATCGAGGGCTATCGCGCGGTGCTCAACCGCAAGGTGCTGGGCTTGGGGGTGACGGCCTTCGTGCGCATCGACATCGAGCGCCACACGCCAGTGTTCGAGCGCAAGTTCGAGGAGGCGATCGCGGAATTACCGGAGGTGATTTCCTGCCACGTGATTTCCGGCGAAGGCGCTTTCCTGCTGGTGGTGGTGTGCGATTCGCTGGAGACCTATTCCAACTTCGCGCTCAATACGCTAATGGCCCTGCCCGGGGTGAAGGATACGCAGACCAGCTTTTCGCTAAAAGAGGTGAAGAGTTCGTCGATGCTGCCGCTGGGCAAACGCTAGGCGCGCGGCTTGCGGTACACCGGCAGCGCCGCCAGCAGCGCCAGCAGGGCCGTCAACAGCACCAGCCAGACCAGCGGGCGCAAGGTGCCGTCGGCCAGCACGCCCGCGGCCACCGCCACCAGCGAAGAAATGCACAACTGGGTCGCGCCCACCAGGGCGGCGGCGGTGCCGGCGCGGGTCGGGTGCAGGCCCACCGCGCCGGCGATGCCGGAGGGAAAGCCGAAGCCGTTGCCCAGCGAGTTGATGAACATCAGGACCATCGCCACCACCAGTGACGAGGTGAAATAGCTGCTGGCCGCCAGCGCCAGCGCGCTGGCCACGCCCACCGCCAGCCCGACGGCGAGCATGCGGTTGGCGCCGGTGCGGCGGATGTGGCGCACCGCGTAGAGATTGGCGGCGGCCGAGCCGGCGTAGAGGATCAGGATGCCGACGGCCGCATCCCACGGGCGCAGGCCGTATTGATGCGCGAAGGCGCCGGGGGCGATTACCAGGAAGATAATCACGCCGGCGTTGAGCAGGGCGTAGCTGGCGGTGTAGGCGAAAAAACGCGGGGCGCGACCGATCTCGATATAGGCGCGCAGGAGGGCGCCGGCGCGCATGGGCGCGCGCTTTTCCTGCGCCAGGGTCTCGGCGTGGTGGCGCAGCGCCAGGGCGAGCGAGACGATGCCCAGCACCGCGCAGGAGGCGAAGCCGGAGCGCCAGTCGAACCAGGCCAGCAAGGCGCCGGCGATCAGCGGGGCGATGGCCGGCGCCACCGACAGGGTGATGGTGACAATCGCAATGCCGCGCGCGATGTCTTCGCTTTTCGTGTACAGGTCGCGGATCACCGCGCGCGGCACCACCAGCGCGGTGCAGGCGCCGAAGCCCTGGACCAGGCGGAACAGCAAGATCAGCGCGAAGCTGTGCGACAGCATCGCGCCGACCGAGCCGACGATGGTCAGCGCGAGGCCGGTGAGCAGCACGCCGCGCCGGCCCCACGCGTCCGACAGCGGACCCATCACCAGTTGCCCCAGCCCGAGGGTCAGCGAATAGGAGGAGACCAGCCACTGCACCTGCGCACCCTCGAGCGCGAAGGCTTGTTGCAAGGCCGGCAGCACCGGGCCGATGAAGTTGAAGCCGTAGGGCGACGAGGCGCCGGCGAAGGCGAGCCAGGCGATCGAGATGGCGGGAGGGGAGCGTCCGGCGGGTGGCGTGGCGGGGGCAGGCGCCGGGGAAGCGTTGGCAGCAGGATCGGGCATGGCGGGCCGCCGCACCCTCTCACTGCGAGGGCCCGCGGTGCAACCCACGGCCCGCTTCAGGGAGTGTGACGCTTATGTCTCGTAGGTTGTGCCGCGCATTTTGTTGCGCGCGCGTTTGCTTTACGTATCGCCCTACAAACCTTCCACCAGCACCATGTCGGTCTTGGCGCAGCCGCTGCGATACGGAATGATGGATTGGTAGGCGTCGGAATCATACCAGCGCCGCGCCGTGTCGATGTCGGGAAATTCGAGCACGATGATGCGCTTGGGCTTCCAGTCGCCCTCCTTCACCTCCCAGTTGCCGCCGCGCACGATGAAGCGGCCGCCGAACTCCTGCACCGCCGCCAGGGAGCGCGAGCGGTATGCCTCGTAGGCCTTGGGGTCGATGATGTCGATGTTGACAATGGCGTAGGCGGGCATTGCAGTCTCCGTTAATAGCGCTGATTAGCGGCGCTTTGCAGGGCGATTCTGCCACGCATGGCCGCGAGCGCGCGCACGCGGCGGCGACACCGGCCGGCGGCGCGTGGTCGCGTTGCGGCCGCGATTCACTTAAACTGCGCCCTTCGCTTTACCGGCCTGCCCGCTTTTTCCTTTCGCTGCCTGATGTCTTCGCCGCCGCCAATCTCCGCCCCATCCGCACCCGAGGCCCCGCTGAAACGTTGGGTGCCCTTCGTGGTCGCCGCCACCTTTTTCATGGAGAACCTGGACGCCACCATCATCACCGCGGTGCTGCCGCAGATGGCGCACGACTTCGGCGTGGTGCCCTCGCGCATGTCGGTGGGCATCAGCGCCTACCTGCTGGCCCTCGCGGTGTTCATTCCCGTCAGCGGCTGGATGGCGGACCGCTTCGGGCCGCGGCGCATCTTCACCTCGGCCATCGTCATTTTCACCTTCGCCTCGCTGCTTTGCGGCCTGTGCACCGGCCTGTGGCAGTTCACCGCAGCGCGCCTGCTGCAGGGCCTGGGCGGCGCGATGATGGTGCCGGTGGGCCGCCTGGTGGTGCTGCGCCAGACCGAGAAAAAAGACCTTGTCGGCGCCATTGCCATCCTTACCTGGCCGGGGCTGGCCGCGCCCATCATCGGGCCGCCGGTGGGCGCGCTGATCACCGCCTACCTTTCCTGGCACTGGATCTTTTTCATCAACGTGCCGCTGGGCATCATCGCCCTGGGCGTTGCGCTCAAACTGATCCACACGCCGGGCAATGGGCCGCGTCCGCTGGATGTGCCCGGCTTCATCGCCAGCGGCATCGGCTTTTCGCTGCTGATGCTGGGCCTGGAAATGGCAAGCCAGACGCCGCTCGATCTTCTCGTCTGCGTCGGTGCGCTGGCCATCGGCGCCGCGCTGCTGGCGTGGTCGGTGCGCCACATGTTGCGCGCCACGCATCCGCTGGTCGACCTTTCGGTGCTGCGCATTCCCACCTTCGCGGTGATGGCGCGCGGCGGGTCGCTGTTTCGCATCGCCATTTCCACCGCGCCCTTCCTGGTGCCGCTGATGCTGCAACTGGGCTTCGGCTTCTCGTCGGTCACCACCGGCTGGATGCTGCTGGCGCTGTTCGCCGGCAACCTGGCGATGAAGCCCGGCACTTCGTTCGCGATGAAGCGCTTCGGCTTTCGCGGCGTGCTGCTGGGCAACGGCACCCTGGTGCTGCTGGGCTTCGCGGCCTGCGCGGTGTTCACCCGCGACACGCCGCTGGCGCTGATCGCGCTGGTGCTGTTCATCGGCGGGCTGACCCGCTCGATGCAATACACGGCGCTCAACACCATCGCCTTTGCCGACGTGGCGCCGCCGCAAATGAGCGGCGCCTCCACCTTGTTCAGCGTGCTGCAGCAGATGAACAGCGGCATCGGCATCGCCTTTGGCGCGATGGCCCTGCGCCTGGGTGAAGTGATCACCGGCCACGATAGCGCCGCGCCTTCGGCCACCGACTTTCGCATTGCCTTTGTCGCGGTGGTGGCGATTTGCGCCCTCGCCCTGGCGGATTGCGCGCGGCTGTCGAAGGGTGCGGGGGCGCAGGTGACGGGACACGCGAAGGCGTGACGCTAAAGGAAATCGACGGCGCCCTCTACTGTCATTCTGAGCAAAGCGAAGAATCTGCTTTGCCATCGCTGCGGTGTTTAGAAGCAGATTCCTTGGCCCAAGGCCACTTCTTTCAGGGCGCGCTTTGCTCAGAATGACAAGACTCCGAAAGCAGCGCCTAACCGATTAAGCCGGCGCCGCCAGCGTGCCGCGGCGCATCTGGTCCAGCTCGATGGACTCGAACAGGGCCTTGAAGTTGCCTTCGCCGAAGCCCATGTCGCCCTTGCGCTGGATGAATTCGAAAAAGATCGGCCCAAGCTGGGTCTCGGTAAAAATCTGCAGCAGCAACGCGCCGGCCTTGCCGTCGACCAGTATCTTGCGCTTGTGCAACTCGGCGAGCGGCTCGCCGTGCCCGGGGATGCGCTTGTCCACCAGTTCGTAATAGGTGTCCGGCGTGTCCAGCAGCGCGACGCCGCGTGCACGCATCGCATCCACCGCGGCGTAGATATCGGAAGAGCCCAGGGCGATGTGCTGGATGCCTTCGCCGTGATATTCGCTCAGGTATTCCTGGATCTGCCCGGCCTTCTCGTTGCCTTCCTCGTTGATCGGGATGCGGATCTTGCCGCAGGGTGAGGTCATCGCCTTCGATTTGACGCCGGTCACCTGCCCCTCGATGTCGAAGTAGCGGATCTCGCGGAAGTTGAACAAGCGGGTGTAAAAGCCGGCCCACTCCTCCATCCGCCCGCGATGCACGTTATGGGTCAGGTGGTCGATGTAGGTGAGGTGATGCCCAACCGGGTATAGCTCGGCGCCCGGCAGCGGCTCGAAGTCGACATCGTAAAAGCCGATGTTGCCGATCTCACCCTCGCGGGCGCCGTTCTTGCCGCGCCAGCGGTCGATGAGATAAATCAGCGAATCGCCGATGCCCTTGATCGCCGGGATGTTGAGCTCGCCCGGCCCGCTGCGGCCCTCGTAGCCCCAGGCGCCGAGATCCAGCGCGCGGCGATAGGCGGCGGCCGCGTCCTGCACCCGGAAGGCGATGGCGCAGATCGACGGGCCGTGCAGGCGGGCGAAGCGCTGCGCGAGAGAGTCCGGCTCGGCATTGATGATGAAATTGATCTCGCCCTGACGATACAGGGTGACGTTCTTGTGGCGATGCCGGGCGATCGCCTTGAAGCCCATGCGCTCGAACAGGGTGCCCATCGCCTTCGGGTCGGGCGCGGCATACTCGACGAACTCGAAGCCGTCGGTGCCCATCGGGTTGTCCCACCCGGCGGGTGCGTTGGCGGAAAGATCACTCATGACAGGCCTCGCGCGGCAATGTAGGCGACCATTGTAAGACCACGCCAAGCCTCCCGGGTTGCAACCCGGACGGCCAATGAGTGCCTTTACGGCTCTTCGCCGTAGTAGTTGTTCATCGCGCGGGCGAAAGACTCGTAGACCCGCGGCACCTTGAAATTGTTCTCGCGCACCCGGTCGGCACGCAGGTAGACGATGAATTCCACGGTCGATTGCACAGGTATGGTCTTCGGGTCGCGGCCGCGTTCGAGGATGTCCACCGCCATGTGCGCGCTGACTTCGCCCTGCTCGAAAGGCGAGGTGGCAATCGCGATCATACCGCCGTCCTCGACGTAAAAACCGTTGGTGCCGATCACCGGTATTTTCGGCGTGTTGTCCTCGGTCCACCTCACCAGCTCGGCCGGGTCGACCATGCGCTTGGTGTCGGCCGCGGTTTCCTGGATGCGCCGGTAGTTGGTGGTCAGCAGCACGTCGGCTTCGTTGTTGGCGCGCGCTACCTCTGCCTTCCACTCGTCGTAGGTGGACACCAGCTTGGAGCTCACCAGCTTGTAAGGCGACCAGTCGAAGGAGTCGATGAACTTGGTGTCTTCCTTCACCGAGCCGGAAGTGTCGCCGACGTAGGCGATGCGCACCTCCCGGCCCGCCGGCACCCGTGCCCGCACCGCATCGCCGATCAGGTTTTTCACCGCCGTCCATTGCTTGCGCTCAAGGATGCCGGTGGCGTTGCTTGCCAGGTCGTAGCCGTAGGGCTTGGGTTCGCCATTCAGGCCGGCGAAAACGATCTGGATCGGTTTTTTTGCCAGGTGCTTGGCCTCGGCGGGCATCACCGCGTAGTACATCGCCGCGTATTTCTGCGCGTCGTCGTCCACCGCGATGATCAGGTCGGGCTTCCAGTCGTCGATGATGCGCCGCGCCAGCAGGCCCGCGCGCTCGCGGAAGTCGTTGCCCGGGTTGCGCTTGGTGTCCATGTAATGCCAGCGGATGTTGTAGTGCTTGCCGCGCAGCACGCGGTTGATGCCGACGTTGATGTCGCGCACCCAGCTGTAGTCGAGGTCGTAGCTGTGCAGCACCAGGATGCGCGGCTTGGCCAGGTTGGTGCCGATGAAGGCCACCAGGGCGCCGATGATGAACAGCGCCATCAGCACCTTGACCAGGTTGGACTTGAAATTCATCGCGCGCTCCTCACAACAGCCCCAGCGAGCGCCAGAATGGAATCGAGGCATACAGGCCGGCCAGGCGCAACAGCGAGGTCAGCGCGTTGTATGTGATGAAGCTTTTTTCGTTAAAGGTGCGTTTGCGTTTGGTCAGTTCCTCGAACTGCACATAGTAGGTGCACTGGTACGGAAAGAACCAGTGCTCGCTCATGGTGAGGATGATGAAGCCGATCACCCAGGGGTTGACGCCGTTCAGGTCGGCCAGCGGCATCAGCACCGTGGCCGACACCGCGATCACCGCGTTGTTCGGCGCCACCAGGCGCAGGGCAAACATCACGCAGGAGAGAATCAGCAAAAAGGCCGGGAAGTTGGTGCGCATCGAGTCGCCCAGCCAGGCCAGGTTGCCGGCCAGGTATTTGGTCAGCCCGAGGTAGCTCATGGCGCTGACCATGCCGACCAGGCCGGCGAAATAGATCAGGAAGGGCCAGTCGATCTTGTCGCGGAATTCGCTGCCGCGCAGGTAGTTGAAGGCAAGCAGGAAATACAGCAGCAGCAGCGCCACCCAGGGCGGCTGGATCTGGTGGATCGAGGCTGTCACCACGCCGATGCCGAACGCCGCGATGCCGAACAGGCTGGCCCATTCGCGCGAACGCATCGGCCCCAGCAGGTGCAATTGCGCGGCCACCACTTCCTTCGACAGGTGGGCCTTTTCGTCGGTGCGGAAAAAAATCGCCGACAGCACCAGGTTGAGCACCACCATCACCACGCCGCAGACCAGGCCGGCGTACATCCAGTGGAACCAGCTGAACTCTTCCTGTGCATGCGCCGGCAGCAGGCCGTAGATGACGAAGTTGGCCGACTTGGAGGTGAGGAATACCGCGGAGAGCACGCCCACGCCGTTGAAGGCGGACATCGCCAGGCGGGTCGCCGCCGGTCCCTTGAACTTGTATTTGAGCGACTCGGTCATGTCGATCAGCAAGGGGGTGACCATCGCCACCCGGCCGTTGATCGAGGGCACCACCGGAGACAGCAGCATGCCGGTGGCCATGATGCCGAAATTTGTCCAGAACTTGGTCGCCGGCAGGCTTTTCAGCACCCACAGCATCAGGCGGTACGACAGCCCGGAAGAAGTGATCACCGCCGACAGGCCGAGGATCGACAGCGCCATGAAAAAGCCGTCGGAGGCGAAGCCGGAAAGGATCACGTTTTGCGGCACCAGGTCGAACACCAGGGTGCCGGCCACCGCGAAAATGCCGGGAATGAAATCGGCCGTGAGGCGGAACACCCACATCACCACCGTGGCGGTGAAGATGCCCAGGTAGAGGCGCGAGGGCACGTCGAGCTCATGGCCGATGCCGAAGTACACCGCCGGCGGCAGCACGATGGCCAGCAGCCAGCCGATCACATGGGACCAGCCCGCCGCCTCTTCGCCGCTGGCGCCGCGCTTGCCCGGCGTGGCGGTGAGGCGCTCCTGCGAAAAGCGGTTCATCAGCGAGACGAAGTATTCGGCGCGGATCGCCGGATTGGCCGTCAGCAGGACGTTGAAATGCTCGCGCGGATACAGCACCAGTTCGGCATCTTCGGCTGCCACCGCGTCGGCCATGTAGCTCTCGCTGCCGAGGATCGCTTCTTCGCCGACGTAGCCGCGGGTCACGACCCCGATATGCCCCTCGCTCACCCGTGCTTCCGCCAGCGCCGTGGTGCCGCCGCCGGGGTAGAGATTGACGCTGCCGCTGGCGACGTAGTACAGCACGTCCGCGCTGGTGCCCGCCCGGTACACGGGCTGGCCGGCTTTGAGATGGACCCGGGAGACGTGCGGCAGCAGGCGCGACAGCGATTCGTAGGACGAACGCGAAATGATCGGCTCATGTTTGAGCAGATCAATAAGCCAAGCTGTGGCGCTGGTCTGCGCCGGATCAGGCAGTACCGCACTCATATATTAATAATCAATGGATTGGGCCGTATCTCTTCGCATATTACATGAAGGGCTGCGGTGCCGCCATTGTTTAGGCAATCGATGTGCCCGGCCGGCGCAAAACCCGGGCCAAATCGGCCAGAACATAGGGGCTCTTGCAACTACGGTTGTGGTCCGCGGCTGCAACAACCTGAGAAAACCTGAGATTTTTTCAACGATTTGGGTTTGCCCTTTAGTAAGCGTGCGCCCACATTCCCTGACTACTCAGGCCGCCACACGCTAGGCCAGGCGCTTGGCCGCTTGCCTTGTCCGATCAGATAGGGCTTCTGAACCTTGGTTCGTATCAGCAAGGCTCAGGGCGGCCGACGACGGGCCGCGCCGAGCCAAGGGCGGATCATTGGTTACCAAGATACACAAGTCGAACCACTAAGGGTGGTTGATTTTTGGCGCACGTCCGTTGCCGAAAAACGGCTGCGGCGGAACGGCCGTCTATTTGTCGCCGGTGGTCGCCGTTTCCACCTTGAGCAGCGCGTCCAGCCCGCAGGTGGCGTGGGCGTTTTTCATTTCGCGCGCCACCCCGCCCTTGCCGAGGAAGGGGTCGAGCTCGCCGCTGGCGAGACACGCATAGGACTGCTTGATCGCCTTGTACATGGCGGCGAAGGCGGAGCCGGAGGAGGCGGCCAGCCTGAAGCCGAGTTTATAAAACTCTTCCTTCGACAGGGCGAACTGGCCGAAACCGTCGCCGGGGGCGAAGATCATCAGCGGCGCCGGCAAGCGTTCGCCGATCTTGCGCATCTGTTCGGGGTCGCGGGTGTGGACGAAGATCATGTCGGCGCCCGCCTTCTTGTAGATTTCGGCGCGGCGCAGGGCTTCGTCCAGGCCGTGCGAGCGGATGGCGTTGGTGCGGCCGACGATCAGCGTATCGGGATTGCCGCGCGCGGCCACCAGCTCGCGGATTTTTTGCACCATCGCTTCGGGCTCGATCAGGCGTTCTTCGCCGATGTGGTGGTGCACGCGGCGCGGCAGGAACTGGTCTTCGACCTCCAGCGCGGCGTAGCCGGCGGCCTCGGCCAGGGCCATGGTGTGATGCATGTGGACGGGATCGCCCCAGCCGCCGCCGGCATCTAGCACCAGCGGCAATGGCGAGGCGGCGCGCATGTCGAGCGCGAGCTGGGCCATTTCGTGCAGGGTGAGATTGGCTTCGGTGTTGCACTTGAGCCAGCCGAGCGAGCCGCCGCTGACGTAGGCGGCCTTGAAGCCGGCGTCTTGCGCCAGGCGCGCCATGATGGGATTGAGGGCCACAGGGGCGACGATGAGTTCGGGGCCGTTGATCAGGCTGCGCAGGGTTTGCATTTCGGTTCCTCTGTAAATCGGTGGCGGTGCCGCCGTGCCGCACGCGTTGGGGTTTGCCTATTTGATATCTTGTATCGGGTCAGTCGGGCTGGATGCCGGCAGCCTTGATCACCGCGCTCCATTTTTTCAGTTCGCGGTCGATCTGCTCGGCGAAGGCACGGGCGTCGCCGCGATAGGGTTCGATGCCTTGCGGCGCGAGCTGATCGCGCACGCTGTCGGAGGCGACGGCCGCGTCCACCGCCTCGGCCAGCTTGCGCATGACAGGCGCCGGTGTGGCGGCGGGCGCGGCGACGCCGAACCAGATGCGGGTGTCGTAGTTTTTCACCCCGAGTTCGGCGATCGTCGGCAGATCGGGGGCGATGCGCGCGCGGGTGGCGCCGGTTGAGGCCAGCGCCTTCAGCTTGCCGTCGTGCACGAAGGGCAGCACGGTGGAGGCCGGGGCGAACATCACCGGCACGGTACCGGCGAGCAGGTCGGTGACCGCCTGCGAGCTGCCCTTGTAGGGCACGTGGGTCATTTTGGCGCCGGTGGACATGCCGAACAGTTCACCCGCCAGGTGCGACATGGTGCCGTTGCCGGAGGAGGCGAAAAAGATCTTGCCCGGGCGCGCCTTGGCCGCCGCGATGAGTTGCGCGACGCTGTTGACGCCGAGCGACGGGTTGACCACCAGGATGCTCGGCACGGTGGCGGCCAGCGCCACCGGGGCGAAGTCCTTTTGCACGTCGAAGGGCACGCTTTTGAGCAGCGCCGGGTTCACCGTGTTGGAGTTGCCGAGCATGAACAGGGTGTAGCCGTCGGGCGCGGCGTGCACCACCGCCATGGCGGCGATGTTGGTGCCGGCGCCGGGCTTGTTGTCGACGATCACCTGCTGCTTCAGGGTGTCGGCCATCTTGGTGGCGATGACACGGGCGGCGGCATCCGTCGCCGTGCCGGGCGGAAAGCCGATCACCAGGCGCAGGGGATGATCGGGAAAATCGGACTGCGCCATTGCGCAGGGCGCGGCCAGCAGCAGGGCCAGCAACGCGGCGAGGTGTGCGGTGAAGTGCGGCAGGCGGCGGGGGAAGAAGGATTTCAATTTGTCTCCGGTGTTTCTGGTCCTGCCGGCTGTGCCCGGGGCAATGCGGCGACGCGCATTCTAACGCCGCGTTTCAGGAGCCTTTTCGCATGCGGCGGGTAAGCAAAATCGCGACGGCGCCATCCGGATGCGGCAAACGGCCGGGCGGTTTACTATTTCCACTGAAGTCTGCCGCCACCAACAACCAAAGGAGATGCGCCATGCTGAAAACCCTCGTCCCTTCGAATATCGCGCCGCCCAACGGCGTCTACAGCCACGGCGTGGAAGTGCCGGCGAATGCGCGCTGGCTGTACACCGCGGGCCAGGCCGGCGTGCGCCCGGACGGCACCCTGGCCGAAGGCTTCGAGGCGCAGCATGAGCAGATCTGGCACAACACGCTGTCGATTCTGGCGGCGGCGGGAATGGGGCCGGGGGACATCGTGCGCCTGAACGTGTATTCCACCGACCCGGAGGGACTGAAGTTCGTGCGCGAGCATCGCAAGAAATTCCTGAGGCCCGGCCACGTGCCGGCCTCGACCTGGGTAGTGGTGAGCAAGCTGGCCAACCCAGGCTGGCTGGTGGAGATGGAGACGGTGGCGGCGAAGGCCTGAAGCAGCGCCACCTGAAACGGCGCGCTGCCTGAGACGTCGCGCTACTGTTTCACCAGCACCATCGGCTCGAACCACTGCGGCTTGATGGCGAAGACGAAGCGCATGCCGGGGGCGGCCTGCTCGAAGGCGCGGGCCTGGGCCTGGAATTCATCGTAGTGGTCAGGGCCCCAGCGCGGCCAGTCGAGCGGAACCGCAATCAGGCAGGTGCAGGCGAGCAGGACGCGGGCGCCGCGCAGGATCAGCGCGCTGCGTTGGGCGGCGCAGGCGAACAGCACGCCCCACCAGGCGATCATCGGGTAGAAGTAGTAGCGCCCGCCGGCGGGTGGGCGCTCGACCATCAGCGGCCATTGCAGCAGTTCAGGGTGCGGGTCGATCATCGGCTTATAGAGGGCGGCGACAAATACCAGGGCGCTATAGAACATGAACCAGCGCAACAGCGGCGGGCCTAAGCGCCAGCCGACGCCGTAGGTGATCAGCGCTCCCAGGCCCACGGCGACACCGGGCGCCTGCTCCCAGCGCCACAGCGTGGTATAGGCGATGACGCCGACCAGGCGCTCGCCGAATTCGGCCATCAGCGCGACCAGGGCGACGATGCGCAGGAACAGCTCGGGACTGGCGCCCAGGCCATGCGCCACCGGGCGCTCGCCCAGGGCGAAGTAAAGGCAGCCGGCCTGCAGCGCGCTGGCCAGCAGCAGCAGGCCCAAGCGCCAGGCCGGCGCGCCGGCGCGCCACCAGCGCCAGGCGGCGAACGGCAGCAGGAGCAGGCCAAAAGGACCGCTGATGCCGCACAGCAGGAGCGCGACGCCATCGAAAATGCGCTCCCCCCAATTCACCGGCGCCCGGCTGGCGAGCACCAGGAAGGCCAGCGGGGCGGTGACCCATTGCACGTTGGTGAGAATGCCGAACACTTCGTGCGCGGCGGGCATCAGCACCAGCAGCAGGGCAAACAGGCGGCGCGCGCCGCGCTGCGGCCAGGCGGCGTCCATCCGCGGCGAAATCAGGAACAGCACCAGGACGGCGAAGGCGGCATAGGCGAACAGGTTGAAGGCCAGCGGCGCCCAGGACAGCGGCAGCGGCTGCGCGGCGATCGCCACCAGGCGCTGTACCGAGTTGAGGTAGCCGCCGCGCGGGATCGCCAGGGACTTGAGGCCCTCGGCATAGGCGTCGGCATACCAGGCGGCGCCGTCTTCGGCGTAGAACTCGGGACGCAGCAGGTTCTGGCTGTCGCGCGCGGCCAGCAGCAGCAGCAGCGTGAGCGCAAGGGGCCAGTAGGGCAGCGAAGCCGCCAGTTGCGTCAGGCGCTTCATCGGCGGAACAGCGCGGAGTCGATCAGGCCCAGGCGGTGGGCGCGAAAGGCGAGCGCGGTTTGCAGCACGCCGCAGCCGTAGGTGACGGAGCGGGCGAAGTTGATCGACGAGGCTTCGGGAAAATAATGCGTGGGACAGGAGATTTCGCCGACGGCATAGCCGCGTTCCAGGGCCAGGGCGAGCATCTGGTTGTCGAATACGAAGTCGTCGGAGCAGCGTTCCAGCGGCAGCGCGGCGAGCAGTTCGCGGGTCCAGGCGCGATAGCCGCTGTGGTATTCCGAGAGCTTGGCGCCGAGCAGCAGGTTTTCGATCAAGGTGAGCGCGCGGTTGGCGATGTATTTGTACAGCGGCATGCCGCCTTCGAGGGCGCCGCCGCCGAGGATGCGCGAGGCCAGCACGGCCTGGTACTGGCCGGAAGCCAGCAGGGCGACGATGGCGGGAATCAGGCGTGGCGGATATTGATAGTCCGGGTGCAGCATGACGACAATGTCGGCGCCGCGAGAGAGCGCCAGGCGATAGCAGGTTTTCTGGTTGCCGCCGTAGCCGAGGTTGGCGGGATGGCGCTCGACATGCAGGCCGAGGCGGGCGGCGATGGCGGCGGTGTCGTCGTGGCTGGCGTCGTCGACCAGCACGATGTCGTCGACCAGATCCATCGGGATTTCGCCGACGGTGCGTTCCAGCGTGCGCGCGGCGTTGTAGGCCGGCAGGATGACACAGACTTTTTTGTTGTCTATCATGGTCCGGCGCTCGTCACCACTCATGATGGTACCGCTCATTGTGGTGCCGCTGGTTGTGGTGTGCGGCCGCCCTCCCTGGTGCCGCCGCTGCCCATACTTTAGCGCATGCCAGGAGATGCGGCGGCGGCGGATTCGGGCACGGTTAGTGCGAGGCATCTGCGGCGGATATTCGCTCTCACGATATTGCGGACCACTGGAATGCCGATGAAATTTCATTTGATGCACGATCCGGCGCGGCGCGGCGCCGATGGTAGCGGTGACACCTGCCTGGCGAGGGGGCAGGCGGGCAAACCACACACCAAATCCGTGCGCCTGGCGGCTTGCTTGCGCCTGTTGCGATGCGCCCTGGCCCTGTGGGCGGCGACAGCGGGATTGGCGCAGGCGCAGGGCTATCCGGCGCGACCGCTGCGCCTGGTGGTGGGCTATGCGGCGGGCGGCGTGGGCGATATCACCGCGCGCGTGGTGGCCGACGACCTGGCAAAGCGCCTGGGTCAGCCGGTGGTGGTGGATAACCGGCCGGGGGCGGGCGGCATTGTCGCCGCGCAGGCGGTGGCGCGGGCGGAGGCCGACGGTTATACGCTGCTGCTGCTGAACCAGGGCAATGCGATCAGCGCTTCCCTGTTCAAGTCGCTGCCGTACGACATCCTGCGCGACTTCGAGCCGGTCTCCGAGATCGGCGCTTTCAACGTGGTGCTGTTCGTCAACCAGGGCTCGCCGCTGAAGAGCGTGGCCGACCTGGTGGCGCTGTCACGCGCGCACCCGGAGAAGGTGAATATCGGCACCGGGCCGGTGGGCAACGGCGAGAACATGGCGGGGCTGCTGCTCAAATCGATGCTGCATCTGGAGGTGGCGGTGGCGCCCTTCGGCACCGCATCTTCGCAGTTCGCGGCGATCAAGACCGGCGATATCCAGGCGGCATTCGGCTTCGTCGCGCCGGTGCTGCCGCACCTGAAGGCGGGCACGCTGGAGGCGCTGGCGGTGACCGATTCCACCCGCTACCCGGGCCTGCCCTCGGTGCCGACGGTCGAAGAAGCCGGTATCGCCGGCTATTCGGTGGCGGCGTGGAACGGCATCGCGGTGCCGGCGAAAACGCCTAAGGCGGTGGTGGAGCGCCTGGGCCGGGAGCTCAACAACATGATCGGCGCGCCCGAGATCAGCCAGCGCTTCCAGGCCATTGGCATCGAGCCACGCGGCGGCTCGCCGGAGCAGTTCAGCCGCCTGGTCTCAAGCGAGGTGGCAAAGTGGCGGCAGGTGATCCGGGACAGCAAGATAGAGCAGCAGTGAGCGTAGCGGCCCGCCGCCGCGCGCCTCAGGCCAGGTGCACGGCGAGCCAGACGGTGGGCGGCTCGGCCTGGGTCCAGGCGATGCGGTGGCGCTGGTGCGGCGCGATCTCCAGGTGGTCGCCCGGGCGCAGGATACGCGGCGCGCTCTCGCCCTCGAATTCGACCGCGGCGGCGCCGGCCAGCAGCAGCACCCATTCGGTGTGCGTCTGGTCGTACCAGAAGCCGGGCGCGCTCGCCTGCCCGGTGGAGACGATGCGCTCGATGCGCACGCCGGGGCGCGAGAGCAGTTCGGTGAACTGTTCTTCGGCTTGTGCGGCGGGCAGCGGGTCGTAGAGGTTGGGCATCTGGTGCAGTCTACGGTGCCGGCTCGATCAGCACCTCGGCGCGGATCGAGTTGGCGACGTAGCACTCTTCATGCGACCAGTGATGCAGGGCGTCGATCTGCTCACGCGTCGGCTGCCGGTCGCCGCTGAAGACGATTTTCGGATGCAGGGTGATGCGGCTGACGTAGAGCTTGCCGGCGGCATTCTTTTCCATGCTGCCGACCGGGTTGTCGATGTAACTGTCGATCAGCCAGCCGTCGCGCGCGGCGCCGCCGATGAAAAACAGCATATGGCAGCTGCTGAGCGCGGCGACCAGGGCTTCTTCGGGGTCGACAGCGGATTCGTCCGAGTACGGCAGCGGCACCGAATGCGGCGAACTGGAGCCGGGCACGACAGCGCCGCCGTCGAAACGCCAGGTATGGGCGCGACTGTATTTCTTGTCGGTGAATTTGGCGTCGCCACGGCGCCATTCGACGGTGGCGGTGAAGCTGGGGTTCATGCGGCCCTCGCATTGTTGTCCTGCAAGGGGCCTATTTTATCGCCCTACATCGCCAGGCACAGCAGCACCAGGCCGCCCAGCAGCAGGGCGATGCCCGTCAGTTCGCGGCCCTTGAGCTTTTCGCGGAACACGCCGTGCGAGACGAAGTGGGCGAAGACGATTTCGATCATGCCCAGCGCGCGCACGTCGGCAACGTTGTGCATGGCGAAGGCAGTGAGCCAGCAGGCAGAGGCGAGCGCGCCGGCAAAGCCGGTGGCCAGCGACAGCTTCCAGGTGCCCAGCACCGCGCGAAAAGCGCCGGGCTGGCGCAGCGCCAGGTAAACGCCAAGCGCCAGTGACTGCATGGTTTGCGCCCACACCACGCCGAAGGCGCCGGCGATCAGGGGTGAAGGCGCGCCGAGGTTCAGCGACGCCGCGCGGTAGCCGACGGTGGAGGCGGCAAACAGCGTGCCGGAGGCCAGGCCCAGGACAACACCGGCGATTTGCGCGCGCCGGTCCGCCTCGCTGCCGGGCAGGCCCTTGGGCGTCACCGAAAGCAAAAAAATGCCCGCCGAGGCAATCAGGATGCCGGTGAGCGACAGGCCGGTGACGCGCTCGGAGATCAGCACGGCCGAGAGCACGACGATCTGCAGCACCTCGGTTTTCGAGTACGCGACGGCGACCACGAAGGCCTTTTTTCCCATCGCCGCCAGCAGCAGCGCGGTGGCGAACAATTGGCCGAATGCGCCCACCGCGACCCAGCCGAGGAACACCGGTGAATAGGCCGGCAGCGCCATCCCCAGGCCCTTGACCACGAACAGCAGCCATAGCACGGTGAACGGCAGGCCGAAGGCGAAGCGCACGAAAGTCGCGGGCAACAGGCCGGAGGCGCCGGAGATGTGCCGCTGCGCGGCGTTGCGCAGGGTCTGCGAAAACGCGGCCAGCAGGGTGATGGGAATCCACAGCCAGATCGCTAGCTGCATCGCCTTGGCCCTTTGCGCCGTTCTTGTATGTGCATGCTGATACTGAAGAATTTGCCGCTGCGCCGGTTGACGCCCCGGGTTGACTCCCGCCGTATAGCCGTGCATCGTAGCGGCCGGACCGCCCGCCGACCATCTTTTTTTGGTAGAGCCTGGCTACGCGTTTTGGCTAGGGTGGCGCAAAAATATCAAGGAAAAACCGAAATGCGTTTGTCGCTGGAGAGCCTGCGCCTGTTCGTCGCCGCCGCCGAAACCCAGAGCATCACCGCCGGTGCAGCGCGCCTGCACATCGCCCTGGCGGCGGCGAGCCGGCGCATCCGCGAGCTGGAGGAGAGCCTGGAGTGCGAGCTGTTTCACCGCCGTGCCCGCGGCGTGGAGCTGACAGCCGCCGGCCTGGCGCTGCTGCCGCATGCGCGCGCGGTGCTGGAAGACGCCAGCCGGCTGAAAAGCGAGATGAACCAGTTCGCGCGCGGGGTGGCGGGCGACGTGCGCCTGCACGTGAACACCTCTTCGCTGACGCAGTTTTTGCCGGAAGACCTGACTTCCTTCGGCGCGAAATTTCCCGGCATCAAGATCGATTTGCGCGAGTCGGTGAGCACAGCCATCGTCCGCGCCTTGCGCGATGACGAGGCCGACATCGGCATTTTCGCTGCCGGCACGCCGGCCAACGGGCTCGAAGTCAAGCTGTACCGGCGCGACCGGCTGATCGTGATCGTGCCGCGCGGCCATGCGCTGGCGCGGCGCAAGGCGGTGAAGCTGGAGGCGCTGGCGGAGCACGATATGGTGAGCCTGACCTCGGACACTTCGCTGTTCGGCCAGATCGCCGAGGCCTGCGAGGTGCGCGGCCTGACCTTGCGCCACCGTGTGCAGGTAAGGAGTTTCGACGCCATCTGTCGCCTGGTGGAGACCGGGCTGGGCATCGCGATTTTGCCGGGTTCGGCGGTCGGCCTGCATACACGCGCGATGCAGGTGAAGGCAATTGCGCTGGACGAACCCTGGGCGGTGCGCGAGCTGATGATCGCGGTGCGCGACAAGCGCGGCCTGCCGCCGACGGCATTGCAACTCTACGAGCATCTGACCGGCGCCGGCCCCTGAAACCCTTGTAGGACAACACCGGATAGTGCGGCTGCGACGGCCCGGGTATTCTGTTTGCACATCCCGAAGGAGGGTTATGCCATGTCCAGATTACTCAAGTCCCTGTTGATTGCCGCCCCGCTGTGCGTGGGCGCCGGCGTCGCGCAAAGCGCGCCCAACGATTACCCGGCCGATACGCAACCGATGTACAGCCAGCCGCCCGGCAGCGCGCCGCCTGCTTATGCGCCTGCGCCGGCCTACCAGCCCGCCCCGGCGCCCGAGCCCAGCGCCAAGCAAAAAATCAAGAACGGCGCGCACCAGTTCAAGAGCGATGCCAAGGCAACCAAGCAGGACATCAAGTCCGGCTCCAAGGAAGCCTGGCATGACGTGAAAAGCGGCACCAGGCACGCCTGGAACAGCACCAAGGAAGGCGCGCATGAAGCCAAGGCGAAGATCAAGCATGCCTTCAAGGGCGACGAAGACACGTCTTACCGCGAACCCGCGCCGGTGACCGAGCGCAGCTATAACTCGGCCAGCGTCGACGCCCCCAGATAAAAGGGCTGCACAGCCGGCCCGGCCTGAATCGCCCTGCCCGGCCAGCAGGAAATGCTTCCCATGGGCGCCGCGAGGCGTCCATTTTTTTGGCTGCATCTGATGCATCAGCGACAGTGCGAATCGCATGCGCGTAGAATTTGTTGGGACTCGGCGGCAACCCTGCCGCGCAAGAAATCCGAACCATGAGACAAATCCTGCGGGCCGCTGCTTGCGGACTCCTGCTGCTGGCCGCGCTACCGGTGCAGGCACAAGGCTATCCAAACAAGCCGGTGCGCATGGTGGTCGGCTTCGCCGCCGCCGGGCCGGTGGACAACCTGGCGCGCCTGTATTCGCGCAAACTGAGCCTGTCGCTGGGGCAGCAGTTCGTGGTCGACAACCGCCCGGGCGCCAGCGGCATGATAGGCGCGCAAAGCGTCGCCCACGCTGCTCCTGATGGCTACACCCTGCTGATGGTGCCCTCGACGCACGCCGTCAATCCGGGCTTGTACAAAAAGAAAATGGCCTTCGACACCGAACGCGATTTTCAGCCCGTCAGCCTGGTGGCCGAAGGGCCTTTCGTGCTGGTGGTGCCGGCGGCGCTGCCGGTGAAGTCGGTGGCGGAACTGGTCGCCTACGCGAAGCGCCAGGGCAAGCCGCTGAACTATGCCTCGGCGGGAGTGGGCGGCTTGCCGCATCTGGCGGGTGAGCTGTTCAAGACCAGCGCCGGCATCGAGGCGACGCACATCCCCTACAAGGGCGCGGCGCCGGCCACGGTGGATCTGCTGGCCGGCCAGGTATCTTTCATGTTCAACAACATGCTCTCCGCCCTGCCGAACATCCGCGATGGCCGCTTGCGCGCACTGGCCCTGACCACGGCGAAGCGTTCGCCCGCCTTGCCCGAAGTGCCGACGATGCAGGAGTCGGGCTTCAAGAATTACGAGGTGTCCGGCTGGTACGCGCTGCTGGGGCCGGCGGGCATGGACCCGGGCGTGGTGGCGAAACTCAATGCCGAGGTGAACCGTGCCGCGCGCGAGCCCGACGTCATCAGGAGCTTGCAGACCGACGGCGTCGAGGCGCAGGGCTCGACACCGCAGGGCCTGGGCGAGTTGATCCATCGCGACATCGCCAAGTGGGCGGCGGTGGTGAAGGCCTCGGGTGCGACGGTCGACTGACGGCCTTGCTTTTACGATCACCAACCGGCATCAAACATGACCGAACATTCCTTCGCAGTCGAACCCGGCGTCGATTTGCATTACACGGTCGACGATTTCACCGACCCGTGGCTTGAAGCACCCACCCTCATCCTGGTCCACGGCTTTGGCGAAAGCGGCGAGGCCTGGCGCGCCTGGGTGCCGCAGCTGGCGCGCCGCCATCGCGTGGTGCGCTTCGACATGCGCGGCTACGGGCAATCGACGCCGATGCGCGAGAACTACGCCTGGACCATGGAGCGCCTGCTGGACGACATTTCCGCGGTGGCGCGGCAGGTGGGTGCGGCCCGTTTTCACCTGATCGGCGCCAAGAGCGGCGGCTCGCTGGTGCTGCAATACGCGGCACGCTACCCGCAGGCGGTGCTCTCGGTGGTGGCGGTGACTCCGCCGGTGGTCAGCGCCGCCGCCGTGCCGGCCTGGCGCGAAAAAGTCGCGCGCGAGGGTGTGCTGGCGTGGGCGCGCACCACCATGCCGGGGCGGATGGGCAGCAAGGCATCGCCGGCTGAACTGGAATGGTGGATCAGCCATGTCCATGGCCGGACGCCGCAATCGACGCTATTGGGTTATCTCAACTGGGTGCCGGGCCTGGACCTGCGCGAAGAGGTGATGAAAATCCAATGCCCCACCCTGGTCACCACCACCACCGGCAGCGGCCTGCGCACGGTGGACAGCGTGAAGCAATGGCAAAACAAGCTGG
>DATAZV010000473.1:0-1534 GCA_036271855.1 Burkholderiales bacterium | reverse complement strand
TCGGGAGCAATGATAGCTCGAAATCAGGGTGAATTTCCCGATCTCGTAGGCCACCCCATGCTTGAAGGGATGCGCCGCAATCTTCACGCCCAAGGTCCGCAGCACGCTGTCATGGGCGATCTTGCCCAGCGCCAGGATCACCTTCACCCTCGGCAGCACATCTAGCTCCGACTGCAAAAATCGCCGGCAGGTGTTGATCTCCGACGGCTCCGGCTTGTTCTGTGGCGGCACGCAGTGCACCGAGTTGGCGATGCGGCAATCGATCAGTTGCAGGCCATCATCCGGCCGCTCGTCATACTCTCCCTTCGCCAGTCCGTGCTTCTTCAGGGTGGCGTAGAGCAGGTCGCCCGCCCAATCGCCGGTGAAGGGCCGCCCCGTCGCGTTGGCGCCATGCAGGCCCGGCGCCAGCCCTGCGATCAGCAGCCGCGCCTCCAGCGGCCCGAAGTTCGGCACCGGGCCATTGAAGTAATCGGGAAATTTCTTGCGGTTCTCGGCACGGAACGCCACCAGCCGCGGACACAGTGGACAGTCATGAGGCGGCGCGTCGGGCGATTTCATCCGCCCCGGTTAGCGCGTTCAGGCACTCTGCGCAAATTGCGGTGTCGCCTTGCCTTCGCGCGCGATCTGGCTTTTCAGTTCATCCAGCTCGATGAAATTGTCGGCCTGACGGCGCAGCTCATCCGCGACCATGGGCGGGGAGGTGCGGATGGTCGAGACCACGCTGACCCGCCGGCCGCGGCGCTGCACCGCTTCCACCAGCTTGCGGAAATCGCCGTCGCCCGAGAAGATCACGATATGGTCGATCGAGGCCGACATCTCCATCACGTCGATCGCCAGCTCGATGTCCATGTTGCCCTTGACCCGGCGGCGGCCCTGCGCGTCGGTGAATTCCTTGAGCGGCTTGGTCACCACCGAAAAGCCGTTGTAATCCAGCCAGTCCACCAGCGGCCGCAGGGGGGAGAATTCCTGGTCCTCCGCCACCGCGGTATAATAGAACGCCCGCACCAGGTTGCCCTTGCGCGCGAACAATTCCAGAAGCCGCTTATAGTCGATGTCGAATTGCAGGCCCTTGGCCGCGCCATAAAGATTGGCGCCGTCGATGAACAATGCGATCTTCTCGTTGGGGTAGAAAAGCATATGACCTCCAAAAAATCCGGGCTGCGCGCCTTATTCGCCGGCACGGGCCCATGATCCTGATTGCTCTAGGCGCCAATCTTCCGTCGCAGGCCGGGCCGCCTGCCGCGACCCTGGCGGCTGCGCTGGCCAGCCTGCAGAAAAGAGACGTCGAAATTCGGGCGGTTTCGCCCTTCTACCGGAGTTCCGCCTGGCCGGACCCGAACGATCCGGCCTTCGTCAACGCCGTTGCGCAGATCGGGACGTCCCTGCAACCCCTTGCCCTGATGAAACTTTTGCATGACGTGGAAACTGATTTCGGGCGCAAGCGTTCCGCGCCGAATGCGCCGCGCAGCCTTGATATCGATCTGATCGACTATGATGGCCGCATGGAGGTGGGGCCGCCCGCGCTCCCCCATCC
>DATAZV010000472.1:0-2779 GCA_036271855.1 Burkholderiales bacterium | reverse complement strand
AAATGGCGAACACGCCGCAGCAGGTGGAAGAGTTCCTCACCGATCTCGCCACCCGCGCCCGCCCCTTCGCCGAGCGCGACTACGCCGAGCTCAAAGCCTTCGCCAAAAGCGAGCTCCGGCTGGACCCGCTGGAAGCCTGGGACACGATGTACGCCTCCGAGAAGCTGCGCGAACAGCGCTATGCCTTCTCCGATCAGGAAGTGAAGGAATATTTCCCCGAGCACAAGGCGCTCGAGGGCCTGTTCAAGGTCGTCGAAACCGTGTTCTCGGTGAGGATCAAGCCCGACACCGCGCCGGTATGGAACGAAGACGTGCGCTTTTTCCGCATCGAATCGGCGGATGCCAAAGACGCGAACGCGCTGATCGGCCAGTTCTACTTCGACCTGTATTCGCGCGACACCAAGCGCGGGGGCGCCTGGATGGACGATGCCATCACCCGCCGCGCCAAGAAGAGCGGCGTGCAGACGCCGGTGGCCTATCTCACCTGCAACTTCGCGCGCCCGGTGGCTGATGCCTCCGGCAAAAAGCGCCCGGCGCTGTTCACCCACGACGACGTCATCACCCTGTTTCACGAATTCGGCCATGGCCTGCACCACATGCTGACGCGCGTGGACGATCTCGGCGTGGCCGGCATCAACGGCGTCGAGTGGGACGCGGTCGAGTTGCCCAGCCAGTTCATGGAGAATTTCTGCTGGGAATGGGACGTGCTCAAGCACATGACCGCCCATGTGGAGAGCGGGGCGGCGCTGCCGCGCGCGCTGTTCGACAAGATGATCGCGGCAAAGAATTTCCAGGCCGGCCTGGCCACGGTGCGGCAGATCGAGTATTCGCTGTTCGACATGCGCCTGCACGGCGACTTCGATCCCGCCAGACAAACGCCCCTGCAATTGCTGGACGAGGTGCGCAAGCAGGTGGCGGTGATTGTGCCCCCCGCCTACAGCCGCTTTCCGAACAATTTCTCGCACATTTTCGCCGGCGGCTATGCGGCGGGCTACTATAGCTACAAGTGGGCGGAGGTGCTTTCGGCCGATGCCTACAGCGCCTTCGAGGAAGAAGGCGTGTTAAGCAGCCAGGCCGGAGCGCGGTTTCGCCGCGAGGTGCTGGGGGTGGGCGGCTCGCGCCCGGCTGCGGAGAGTTTTCGCGCTTTTCGGGGCCGTGATCCCTCGCTTGACGCATTGCTCAGGCACAATGGTATGATTGCCGCCTAACACGTTGATTGTTTGGTCATTACCTGCCTTAAACGAACGACTGTGAAGGAGACCATGATGAAGATGCGATGGATCATCGGTGTGGCGGCCTGCGCTGCGGCGTTTGGCGCACAGGCGCAATACAAGTACATCGGCCCGGACGGCAAGGTGGTCTATAGCGACCAGCCGCCTCCCGCCAATGCCAAGGTGCTGGAAAAGAAGGGGCCGCCGCCACAGTCCACCGGCGGACCCGAGCTGCCGTTCGCGGTGAAGAACGCGATGAAGACCTATCCGGTCACGCTCTACACCGCCGGTAATTGCGGCTCGGCTTGTTCCGAGGGGCGCAACTACCTGGTCAAGCGCGGCGTCCCGTTCGCCGAAAAGACGGTCAATACTTCGGATGACGCGGTGAAATTCAAGAAGGACCTCGGCACCGACCAGTTGCCGGTACTGACCGTAGGCGGCACCAAACAAATCCAGTGGCAACAGGACGGCTGGGCCGGTGCCCTCACCTCCGCCGGCTATCCGCTGGAAAGCCAGTTGCCCCCCGGCTACAAGAACACTGCGCCGGTGGCCATCGCACCCCCGGCCGCGGCGCCCGCCAACCAGACCGCAAGCACCCAGGGTAGCCCGCCGCCGCCACCTGCCGATACCGGTTCGAGTCCGGCGGCGCCCAGCGGCGACCGGCCGGCATGGTTCAAGGGCTTCTGATTTTTCTTCGCTGAAAAAAGCCGCTCATGCTTGAGCGGCTTTTTTTATCGCCTTTTTTCCTTTTTTGATTCGCGTAAACTCACCCCCATGCGTATTGCCACCTGGAACGTCAACTCCCTCAAAGTGCGCCTGCCGCACGTGCTGGACTGGCTTGCGACCTCCAACGTCGACGTGCTCGGCCTGCAGGAACTCAAGCTCACCGACGACAAGTACCCCCATGCGGAGCTGAAGGAACTGGGCTACGAATCGGTGGTGAGCGGCCAGAAGACCTACAACGGCGTCGCCCTGCTGTCGCGCCTGCCGATGAGCGACGTCAGCATGGGCATGCCCGACTACACCGACGAGCAAAAGCGCGTCATCGCCGCCACGGTCAATGGGGTACGCATTGTGTGCGCCTACTTTCCCAACGGCCAGAGCCTGGAGTCGGACAAATATCGCTACAAGCTCGACTGGCTGGACGCGATAAATGGCTATATGGCCGACGAACTCAAGCGCCACGAGCATCTGACGCTGGTGGGCGACTACAACATCGCCCCGGAAGACAGCGACGTAAAAAATCCCGCCGAGTGGGTCGGCCAGGTGCTGGTCAGCGAACCAGAACGCGCTGCTTTCAAGGCCCTGCTGGCACAGGGCTTCTCCGACTGTTTTCACCGCTTCCCGCAGCCGGAAAAAACCTTCTCCTGGTGGGACTACCGGATGATGGCCTTTCGCCGCAACAATGGCGCGCGCATCGACCACATCCTCGCCTCGCCCAAGCTGGCCGAGGTCTGCACCGCCTGCGTCATCGACAGGGAACCGCGCAAGAAGGAGCAGCCTTCCGATCACACACCGGTGGTCGCCGACTTCACGGTTTAGCCGCGCGCAGCGAAAAAAAGCCCGGC
>DATAZV010000471.1:0-18064 GCA_036271855.1 Burkholderiales bacterium | reverse complement strand
CGACGCCATGCTGCGCGACCTGGGCGACCTGGCCGCGCGCTATCACGACCCCGGCGCCGCTTCGCTGCGCCGCGTCGCGGTGGCGCCGCTGACACCGACCTATTCGGTGACACCAGCGGAATTGAAGGAGCTGGCGCGCTTTGCCCGCGGCCAGGGCCTGCGCATGCACACCCATTTGTCGGAGACGGTCGACTACATCAGCTACACGCGCGAAAAGCACGATTGCCTGCCGGTGCAATTCATGGCCGAGCACGAATGGCTCGGGTCCGATGTCTGGCTGGCGCACATGGTGCACCTGAGCGCGGAAGAAATCGCCATGGTCGCCGAAAGCCACACCGGCATCGCCCACTGCCCGACCAGCAATGCGCGCCTGGGCAGCGGCATCGCGCCGCTACCGGCCTACGCGCAGGCCGGCGTTTCGGTATCGCTGGGCGTCGATGGCCCGGCCTGCAGCGAGGCCAGCCATATGCTGGACGAGGCGCGCATGGCCTGGCTGATCCATCGCGCCGCCGGCGGGCCGAAGAGCACGACGGTGGAAAACATCGTGCATGCCGCCACCCGCGCCGGCGCACTCAACCTGGGTTTTGAGAATGCCGGCTTGCTGCAGCCCGGCATGGCCGCCGACCTGGTGGCCTTCGAACTCGAGGGCCCGGCCTACTGGGGGCAGCATGACGCCCTCGCCGCCCCGCTGATCACCGGCCACGCGCGGGTGCGCCATTCGCTGGTGGCCGGGCGGCCGGTGGTGTGTGATGGCACGCTGCCTGCAATCGACCTGGAAAAACTGCGCCATGACGCCGCCGCCGCGGTAGCCAAGCTGCACTGACGGACCACAATAACCACCCGGTTCACGCCCCATGCCTGCCACCTCCTTGCGCACACCCCGCCCCGCCCCCGCGCCGCGCCGCTCCCTGGCCGATGCGATCTACGAACAGCTCAAGTCCGAGGTGTTCGATTTTCGCCTGCTGCCGGGCGACCGTTTTTCCGAGTCCGAGTTGGCCGAGCGCCTGCATGTGAGCCGCACGCCGGTGCGCGAGGCGCTGTACCGGATGGAACGCGAAGGCTATATGGAGGTGCATTTCAAGAGCGGCTGGAGTGTCTGCCAGATCGACTTCGGCCAGTTCGAAAATCTTTACGACCTGCGCCTGATCCTCGAGTCCGAGGCAGTGCGCCGCATCTGCCTGGGGCCGGACAATACGGAGCTGGAGCGCCTGGCGCAGTTGTGGCTGGTGGCGCCCGAAGATCGTGTGCACGACAGCGCGCGCATCTCGAAAATGGACGAGAGCTTTCATGCGACGCTGGTGGAGATCGCCGGCAACCCGGAGATCAGCCGGGTACATCACGAGATTACCGAGCGGGTGCGGATCATCCGCCGCCTCGGCTTTTCCGGCACCGAGCGCGTTGGCAAGTCCTACGACGAGCACGGCGCGATCCTCAAATACATCCTGCGCCGCCGCGCCGACCAGGCCGTGATGCTGCTGAAAAGCCATATCGAGCTTTCCAAGGCGCAGGCGCGCGAGATTACCCTGCATCATCTTTCCGAAGCGCGCCAGCGCTTGCGGCCGCGCAAGCTCAAGGTAGTCTGAGCCTGATTTCGCAACTGCGATTTTTTTACCGGGGCAGCACATGAACCTGCAAGACAAAGTAGCCATCGTTACCGGCCCCGCCAAGGGCATGGGCACCGACATCACCCTGACCCTGGCGCAGGCCGGCGCCGACCTGGTGCTGGCGGGCCGCGACATGGCGGCGATCGCCCCGGTGAAGGAGCAGGTGGCGGCGCTGGGCCGGCGCGTGATCGCGGTGCCCTGCGACGTCACCCGCGAGGAAGACGTCGCCCTGCTGGCCAAGGAAGCGCTGATGCATTTCGGGCGCATCGACATCCTGGTCAACTGCGCCGGCGGCACCGGCACCATCGAAAAGCCCGGGCACGAAAACACGGTGGAAGAGTTCGAGCAGATCCTCGACCTCAACATGAAGGGCTGCTGGCTCACCATGCGCGCGGTGATTCCGACCATGATCGCCCAGCGCTACGGCAAGATCGTCAACGTCGGCGGCACCTTCGGCATGCGCGGGCGCTCCGGACGCATGGCCTACAGCGCCTCCAAGTGGGGCTTGCGTGGCATCACCAAGAGCACCGCCATCGAGGTGGGGCCGCACAACATCAACGTCAACTTTGTGGCCCCGGGCATGGTCGAGGGCGAACGCTTCAATACCAAGGTGATGCCGGAGAAAGCGAAAAAGCTCGGGCTGTCGCTGGAAGATGCGCGCAAGACCTTCGAGGCGGAATACGCGCTGCGGCGCATTTCGACCGGGCAGGACATCGCCAACGCGGTGCTGTTCCTCGCCAGCGACATGTCGAGGCAGATCACCGGCGTGGATCTCCCGGTTGACGGCGGCTGGGCTGCGCTGTAGCAGGCAAAAGTAAAACCCTACTTTTGCCTGGTTTTAGTTTGCATTAAATCGCCGGCAGAGCCGGTCGATTCAATGAGTAAAAAGCAACGAAAAAGCGTCTCGAACTGAATTTCCCGAGGCGCATGAGAAGCGAGGTAATGATGCAACCCGTAGATATCCTGATCAAGAATGCCAAGGTGGTCTCGCCCGACTCCACCATCGACGCCTGCATTGCCATCCGCGGCGAGGCCATCGTCGCCGTCGGCGCGGAAGAAGCGATGCCGCCGGCCAAGCAGGTGATCGACGCCGGCGGCAAGTACGTGATTCCCGGCGCGATCGACAGTCACGTGCACTTCCGCACGCCGGGCTATGAGTACAAGGAAGACTGGTACACCGGCACCGGCGCGGCCGCGCGCGGCGGCGTCACCACGGTGCTGGAAATGCCCAATACCAATCCACCCACCGGCAGCATGGCCGCCCTGCGCCAGAAGCAGGAAATCGCGCACTCGCAGGCGGTGGTCGACTTCGGCATCTACGGCCTGCTCGACGAAAACAATATCGACATCCTCGAAGACCTGATCGCCGGCGGCGTCTCCGGCTTCAAATGCTTCATGGGCAACACCTTCGGCAACCTGCCGGCACCATCGGACGGCGCCATGCTGGAAGGCTTCGAGATCCTGGCCAAGCACGGCGTACGCTGCACCGTGCATGCGGAAAATCCATCGATCATGGCGCGGCGCCAGACCAAAATGGAAAAGGCCGGGCGCACCGACTCGCTGGCCCATCTCGCCGCTCGCCCCGCCGTATGCGCGATGGAAGCGGTCAGCCGCGCGGCGATTTTCGCCGAGTGGACCGGCGCGCGCCTGCACATCGCCCACAAGAGCTCGGCCGACGGTCTCTACTTCGTGCGCGACGCCAAGCGCCGCGGCGTCGACATCACGGTGGAAACCTGCCCGCAATACCTGCTGCTCAATACCGACATGATGGCGGCGCTGGGCAAGCTGGGCGGCATCATGCGCGTCAATCCGCCGATCCGCGAGCCGGGCCATGAAGAGCCGCTGTGGCAGGCGCTGCTCGACGGCACGGTGGACATGATCGCCACCGACCATGCGCCCCACACGCCCGAGGAAAAGACCCGCGAGAACATCTGGGAATGCGATTGCGGCTTTCCCGGCGTCGAAACGCAAATGCCGCTGATGCTCACCGAAGTCAATCGCGGCCGCGCCACCATCAACCAGTACGTCGCCTGGTCCGCCGCCAATCCGGCGAAAGCCTGGGGTTTCTACCCGCGCAAGGGCGTGATCCAGGCCGGGGCGGAAGCCGACATCGTGATCGTCGACATGAACCGCGATGAAGCGATCGACCAGGGCGGCCTGTTTTCCAAATCGAAAATCACGCCCTGGCACGGCCGGCGCATCAGCGCCAAGCCGGTGCTCACCATGGTGCGCGGCCGCGTGGTGATGCAGGACGGCGAAATCGTCGCGCAACCCGGCACGGGTCGTGCTGCACGCCAGAGCATGCCGGCGCCGGCGCCGCGCAACCTGGACAAGACCACCGCCGCCATCCTGGATTACAAGGCCTGACAACATGTATCGCATCGATGTCCACAAAATTGGTCAGTCCGGCCCGGGCGACCTGTCCGGCCTGAAAGCCCTGATCGGCGCCGGCACCATCAAGCCGGAACAGATCATCGCCATGATGGGCAAGACCGAGGGCAACGGCTGCGTCAACGACTTCACCCGCGAATACACCACCGTCGCCCTGTCCCATTACCTGGGCGACCTGCTGCACCTGAGCCCGAAGGCGGTGGAAAAGCGCATCGCCTTTGTCATGTCCGGCGGCACCGAAGGCGTGCTGTCGCCGCACATCACCGTGTTCACCCGCATCAGCGCCGACCCGGTGCGACTCGGCCCGAAGCGCCTGGCCGCCGGCATCGCCTTCACCCGCGAGTTCCTGCCCGAAGAGCTCGGGCGCATGGCGCAGATCGAGGCCACCGCGCAGGCGGTGATGGAAGCGATGCGCGATGCCGGCATCGCCGATGCGGAAGACGTGCATTTCGTCCAGGTCAAGTGCCCCCTGCTCACCGCCGAGCGCATCGGCGAAGCGGCGGCGCGCGGCGCCCAGGTGGTAACCCACGACAATTACGAGTCGATGGGCTATTCGCGCGGCGCCTCGGCGCTGGGCGTCGCCTATGCGCTGGGCGAGGTGCAGCGCACCCAGCTTTCGGACGCCTGCGTGCTGAACGACTGGAAGCTCAATTCGGCGGTGGCCTCCACCTCCGGTGGCATCGAACTGATGTACAACGCGGTCATCGTGTTCGGCAACGCGCCCAGCTCGCCCAGCCCCTACGTCTGCACCCACACCGTGATGCGCGACGCCATCGACGCCCGCTCGGTGATGGACGCCATCGCCAGCCTGCCGGTGCCCGCGGCCAACATCGTCAACGTCTTCGCCAAGGCCGAGGCCGACCCCAGCGGCAGCACCCGCGGCCGGCGCCACACCATGCTGGAAGATTCCGACATCAACCAGACCCGCCACGCGCGCGCGGTGGTCGGCGGCGTCATCGCCTCGGTGGTCGGCGACCCGATGATCTACGTCTCCGGCGGCGCCGAACACCAGGGCCCGCCGGGCGGCGGCCCGGTGGCGATCATCGCGCGCACCGACACACTCTAAACCCGGCGCATGAGCGACATCGAATCGTCACAGTCGCTGCTTGCGCTGTTGCGCGAGCTGATAGCGATTCCCTCCACCTACCCGCACGGCAACACCGAGGCCATCGCCACTTATTGCGCGCAACGCCTTTCCGCCGCCGGCTACCTGGTGGAGCGCCTGGATTCCGGCGGCGTCTCCAATGTGGTGGCGCGCATCGGCAGCGGCAGCCCTTCGGTGGTCTTCAACGTCCATGCCGACACGGTGGAACCCGGCGAGCGCAGCGCCTGGAACACCGACCCGTTCCAGGCGCACCTGCACGAGGGCCGCATCTACGGCCTGGGCGCGGGCAACTGCAAGGGGCCGATGGCGGTACAGCTCTGGCTGGCCGAAGAGCTGGCGCGGCGCGGCGGCCCCAAACACGGCGAAGTGGTCTTCACCTTCGTCGGCGACGAGGAAAGCCTGGGGCCGCACGGCCTGAAATTCCTGCGCGACGCCGGCCATGTAAAACCCGGCATCCTCATTGTTGGCGCGCAGACCGAAAACCAGCTGGTGGTCGGCGAACGCGGCGTCATGTGGACCCGCATCACCACTCACGGCAGCACCTCCCATGCCGGCATGCCGCACCTGGGCGACAACGCCATCCTGCGCATGCTCAGGGTGGTGCAGCATCTCGAGACGATCCTCAGCTTAGCCATCGCAGCGCGCAAAAGCGGCACCAAGCAGGCCACGCTCAGCGTCGGCACGATCAGCGGCGGCAGCAATACCAACGTGGTGCCCGGCACCTGCAGCGTCACCATCGACCGGCGCCTGTTGCCGGAAGAAAACCTGCAGGAAGCCTACGCCGAGCTGCGCGCAGCCGCGCTGGCGGCTGGCGAGCCGGACGGTTCGGTGACGGTCGAACTGCTCACCGGCTCCAACGGCTTCGACAGCGGCAGCAGCGGCGCCGGCGTGGCCGCCTTTCGCACCGCGATCGAACAGGTGTCCGGTGCGCCGGCACGCTTTCTCGATGTAGTCGGCGTGTTCGACGGCCGCTATTTCGCCCGCGACGGTATCGAGATCATCGACTTCGGTCCCGGCGAAGGCCACGAAGGACACGCACCGAACGAATCGACCCCGCTCGATCAGCTGGTGCAGGCAGCGCAGATCCAGTGGCGGGTGTTGCGCGAACTCACGGGCGCGGACTGATCCGGCGCTGGTAATTGTGACTTCTGGTTAAATGCGCGCGGGCGCAAGCGAAAGCTTTTATATTTGCCGCTACACAGGTTTAAACCCGGTTTGACCCCGGTGAAGAAAATGAAAAATTTCCTGCTGCTGGTTTTGCCGCTGGCTTTGTCCTTGAGCGCCTGCGCGACCCTGCAGCCGATGTTCGACAAGGCCTGGGACGGCATCGATAAAGTGTTCGACAGCCCTGACCCGGCGCCGCAGGCCGCCAGCGGGACGACGCCGCGCGCCTCCTACGACCAGTCAGCCGTCGCCTGCTACCAGGAAGCCAGCCAGCCCTATTCCAGCGTCGACTTCAACTTTTGCATGCGCACGCGGGGCTACGAAGTCGTGGCGCCGCGGTCGCCGCACTGAATTAACGGCAGCTTCCAGCGCCGCCGTCCCTAGCTTTTGCCGCCCGGCGCGAACAAGCGCTTGACCCGCGCCTTGTGCGCCTCGTGGATGTGCGCACGCGTCAGCCGGTCCGCGCCTTCCGCGTCGCGCCGCGCAATCGCATCGACAATCGCCGCATGCTCCACCGCGTTGGCCCGCGCCCGCGCCGGATCGGCCAGGTTGGAGTCGCCCAGCAGGCCCAGCGCATCGTGCAGCGGGTCGAGCATCTTGAGCAAAAAGCGGTTGTGGGCGCAGCGGTACAACGCCTCGTGGAACTGGCGGTTTTTTTCCGCCAGCTCGGCGCCGCGCCCGCTTTTCACCAGCGCCGCGTATTGCGCACCCAATTCGGTCAGGAGCGATATCTCGACCTCGGAGGCCATTTGCGCCGCCAGGCGCGCTGCCATGCCTTCGAGCATTTCGCGCATCACATAAAGCTCGCCCACCATCGAGTGGTCGAACTCCGCCACCATGATGCCGCGCTGCCCGTGCTCGGTGGCCAGGCCATCGGCCAGCAGCCGGTACAGCGCCTCGCGCACCGGCGTGCGTGAAAGCCCGAGGGACTCCGCCAGTTCCACTTCGCGCAACCGGTCGCCCGCGCGAAAACGCCGCTGGCGGATCGCGCGGCGAATCTCCTGGTAGGCATGCTCCCCACGCGGCAGATCGGCAAAAGCCTCGGCGCTGCCCAGTGGCTTGACCGGTGTGTTGGCGGCCTCGTTGCGCACGCGCGCGCTTGGCTTTACCGGCTTGGGGGCTTTGGGCATGGCCGCCTATGCCAAGGAGGCGGCAGCGCCGGTGCCGGCGATCTTGCCGAACACCGCGCCCGACACCAGCCCGGTGCCGCTGGCGTAATTGAAATAGAAAATCCCGCCGACCATTTCCCCGGCGCAATACAGGCCCGGGATCGGGCGGAAATTCACGTCCACCACCTGGCCGCTTTCCGGATCGATGCGCAAGCCGCCGAAGGTGAAGGTGATGCCGCAGGTGGTCTGGTAGGCGTCGTAGGGCGGCGCGTCCAGCGCCTGCGCCCAGTTCGACTTCGGCGGTTCGATACCCACCGTCCCCTTGCCGTCCTTCACGGTGTGCTGGAAGGGCACATCCTTTTGCACCGCGGCGTTGAAGTCCTGGATGGTCTTCAGCGCCGCTTTGGCATCCACGCCCTCCAGCTTCTCCACCAGTTCCTCCAGGGTATTGGCGCTCACCTTGGTGACGAACTTGATGCGGTATTCATTGCGCAGGTAATCCTTGACCTTGGAGTCGAACACCTGCCAGGCGAACTGCGCGTTTTGCTTCAGCACCTCGCCGCCGTACTTGGCGTAGGTGAAGGAGTGAAAATCGTAGCCTTCATCGACAAAGCGCTTGCCCGAAGAGTTGATCAGCAAGCCGAAGATGTAGCTGTGCTTCTGGAATTTGTCGCCGACGTTCACATCGCCGAACTCCGGCGCATTGCGATCCCAGCCGGTGGCGTGGCAGCCGGACCAGTTCCCATAAGGCGCGGCGCCGATATCCAGCGCCATCTTCAGACCGTCACCCTGGTTGAAGCGCGAGCCACGCACTTTCGCCAGTTCCCAGCCCGGTCCCAGGTAGCGGGCGCGCATTTCCGGGTTCGCCTCGAAGCCGCCGCAAGCCAGGATCACCGCCTTGGCGCGGAACTCCACCACCTCGCCGCGCTGCTGCGCGACCACGCCACCGACCCGGATGCCGTCGTAAATCAGTTTCGTGACGCGGGTTTCGTAAAACACCTCGATGCCGGCCTTTTTCGCCGCCTTGTCGAGAAACTCCACCAGGCCGGCGCCGCCGCCGGAAACCTCGATCGGCAAGCGGCCGAAGAACTTGCGCTTGCCGTTCACCAGGCCGGACTGCCGGCCGTAGTTGGGAACGAAGCGCACCCCGGTGTCGCGCAGCCAAGCCATGGTGTCCAGGCTCTTGGTGACCAGGATTTCGCACAGCGTGGGATCGGTGCGGAATTGCGTCAGGCGGAACATATCGTCGAAGAATTCGTCCTCACGATTGGTGCCATAGTCGCTGTTGGCAATCTCTTCGTCCGTCAATTCCGTGACGCGCTTCAGGTCTTCCACCGTCGAATAGGCAAAGCGCATCACCCCGCCGGCAAAGCGGCTGTTGCCGCCGGACTCATCTTCGCTGGCCGCCTCCAGCATGGCCACGCGCGCGCCCTTCTGGCTTGCCGCCAGCGCCGCGCACAACGCCGCGTTGCCCTTGCCCACCACCACCACGTCGTATTGCTGCATCAACTGCTCCTTCGGTTAAAGCGACAACAGCGCGCTCAAGGTGCGCATGTCGTCCAGGTTTTCGATGTTCTGAATCGCGTCGTAAGCTGCCGAGATTTTGGCCTCGCCCAGCGCGGGCGCCGCGCAATGCGCGAACTTCTCGCGCAGGCGCTCGGCGGTCAGGGGATTGTCCGAGGTGCGTCCCGCCGGCTGCTCGGTCTTGCCCGATACCACCCGGCCGTCGTTCAGGTGCACCCGCACCTCGCCGCCGAAATGGTTATCGGGCGCAAACTGCACATCACCGTACGGCGCCGCCTTCACCCGTGGCAGCAGGCGGCGCACACGGGCGTCCATGTACGCCTCGTCCTCGAAATGCGCCAGGGTCACGCTGCCGTCGAGCAGTGCGCGCGCCACCACATACTGCACCGAGAACTTGGCGTCCAGCTCGCTGTTCGGGTCAGGCCGGTTGGTATGCTTCAGACGCCGCTGATGAATCCATATCTCGACTTCGGCGATGTCTTCTTCGCGGAAAGCATGCGCACGCGCCAGGTCGATCGCCACATCCACCGCCGGATGCGTGCTGCCGCAGCAGGGATACTGCTTGATCGCGATGCCCGGGCGCACGATGTCCAGCGGGCTGGCCCAGGCATTGATGCCGCGCAGCGCGTCGTAGTTGCCGGCGCCGTTGTACACCTCGAAGAACCCCTGCTCGTGCTCGAATACCCGCGCGGCATTCGCGGTGTAGCCCGCCTGCGCCATTTTCGCCGCCAGCAAGCCCTCGCTGGCGCAGCGGCCGATGTGAAACGGCTTGGTCATGGTGCCGAAGTTCGCCTTGATGCCGGCGGCCGACGAAGCCGCCAGTGCGATGGCAACGGCGGTCCGCGCCGCATCCAGGTCCAACAAACGCGCACAGGCCGCCGCCGCGCCGAATACCCCGAGCGTCGCAGTCGGATGCCAGCCCTTCATGTAGTGGTGGAAATTCACGCTCATCGCGATCTTGGTTTCCAGCTCGAACCCGGCAACGTAGGCGGCGACGAATTTTTTCCCGTCCACCCCGCCCTCGTCGGCCAGCGCGAACAGCGCGGGCAACACCGGCGCCGAAGGATGGCCGCCCAGGGTGTTGTTGCAGTCGTCGAAATCCAGCGCATGGCTGGCCGTGCCGTTGATCATTGCCGCATCCAGCGCGCGCAACCGGCCGGGCAGGCCGAACAAGGCGCTGGGTCCCGGCGCGGGCATCAGCGCCTGCGTGAGCAAGGCCGCGCAAGGTTCGCGCGCGCCGGCCACGGTGACCCCGGCGGTGTCGAGTATGCCGACCTTGGCCCAGTGCACCGCTTCCGGCGGTAGGTCGTCGTAGTCCAGCGCGGCGACCAGCGCGCCGAATTGCTGCGCCAGGCCGGCGGCGTTGGCGGTGACGGGCTTATCGAGTATGGCCGACATGAAATCCTCCTATGCTTCGGTACGCAAGCCGAGCTCGCGGATCAGCTTGCGCCAGCGCACGATTTCCGAGCGGATGTGCTCGCCGAACTGCGCCTGCGTGGTGCCGACCGGCTCGGACCCATCGGCGCCCAGGCGCTCGGCCATCTCCGGCGTGCGCAGCGCGGCGACGATGGCCTGATTGAGTTTGCCCACAATGGACGCGGGCGTGGCCGCCGGCGCCATCACGCCATACCAGCCGGCCACCTCGAACCCCGGCAGGCCCGACTCCTGTACCGTCGGAATGTTCGGCGCGGCGGCGGCGCGCCGGGAGGTGGACACCGCAATCGCCCGCAGCTTGCCCGCCGCGATATGCCCATGCGACTGCAACAGGGTCGAGAACAGCATCTGGATATTGCCGCTGATTACGTCGGCCATCGCCGGCGCTCCGCCCTTGTAAGGCACATGCGTCATTTTCACCCCGGCCATCGAGGCGAACAGCGCGCCCGAGAGATGGCTGAAGCCACCGATCCCCGAAGAGCCGTAGTTGATGCTGTCCGGCTTCGCCTTCGCCAGCGCGATCAGCTCGGCGACACTCTTCACCGGCAATTGCGGGTTGACCACCAGCACGTAGGGCTGCGAAGTCACCTGCGTAATCGGCGCCAGGTCGCGCGTCAGGTCGTAAGGCGTGTGCCCCTGCAAGGTGACGTTGACCGAATGGCTGGAGGAAATCATCGTCAGCGTGTAGCCGTCCGGCGCCGCCTTGGCGCACATGTCGACGGCGATGGTGCCGTTGGCGCCGGGATGGTTTTCCACCACCACCGACTGCTTCCACGCCTCGGTGAGCTTTTGCGCGATGGCGCGCGCCGTGATGTCGACGCCGCCGGCGGCGGCAAAGGGGCACAGCAGGCGCACCGGCTTGCTCGGGTATTCCTGCGCCGGATCGCGCTGCGCCCGCGCGGCGGGCAGGCCGGCAGTCGCGCCGAATGCGGCCAGTGCCTGCAGCACCTTGCGGCGGTCGGAATGGCTCATGCCTGTCTCCTCCATGTTCTTTCCCGGCCCCTCTATCGAAGGTCCAGCTGCGCCGGGCCGCCAAGGCCGCGCAAGCTGGAGAGCCAGCGCTCGCTGGTGCCGGCGGCCAGGTCGGTGGTCAGGCGCCGGTATTTCGCGTCGGTCGCCGCGTCATCCAGCGGCTGCTCCGGCGCGCCGCGAAAGGTTTCGCGGTCCACGCTGAAACGCCGCCCGTCGCGCAACTGCACATCGAGCCGGCTTTGCCACGCGCCCTTGGCGCCATCGGCCTGGCCATAGCCCTGCAGCAGGATGCCACGGCAGGCCGTCGCGATGCGCGGATCAGCCAGCGCCTCCTGGTTGAAGGAGCGCGGGTCCGACGGATCGCGATACAGCGCCAGCGCGACACAAAACGGCACGCTGTATTGCGCCTGCATCAGGTCGGCGGGTGCGCGTATGTCGTGGTGGCTCAGCACTTTGCCGGAAACGCTCAAGGCAATGCTCTCGACCTCGTCCCCGGCAAATCCGTGCTCGGCCATCAGCGTGCGCAGTGACTCCACCGGCGTATGCGCGGTGACATGGCAGGGATAAGCCTTGATGCAAATGCGCTCGACCTCCCAGCGCTCGCCCAGATCGACCGTCAGCTTCGAAGCATCGGCATCACGGCAATACGCTTCGAGAAAACCGTAGCGCCCTTCCAGTATGGTCTCCGGCCCGCCAAAGCCCTCCGCCGCCAGCCCGGCGGCCAGCACGCCCGCCTCTGCTGCGCGCCCCAGGTGCAGGCGCTTGACTTCGCCGCCCCCAGCCGATTTGGTGAACGCGAGCAGGCCCGAGGACAAAGAGCCGGCGATCCCCAATGCATGGGCCAGTTGCTCCGCGCTCAGGCCCATCACCACCCCGGCCGCAATCGCCGCGCCATAAGGCCCGGTGAGCCCCGGTGCATGAAAGCCCAGCGCCTCGCTCGAATGTTTTGAAGCCGCGCCGATGCGAAACATCACCTCGCACCCGGCGATGAATGCCTGCAACAACTTCTCGCCCGAGGCGCCCGCTTGCTCGGCCGCCGCCAGCGCCGCCGGCAACAGCACCGCGCCCGGATGCACGCCCGCCCCCGGCTTGCGCAGGCTGTCCTGCTCGAAAGCGTGAGCGAAGGCGCCGTTGACCAGCGCCGCCATCGGCGCCTGCAGGCGCAGTTGCGGCATGCCCAATACCGTGCATGGCCCGCCGGCGCCGAAGCGTCCCGCATAGCGCGCCACCGCCTGGCTCCAGGGAAAGCGGCTGCCGAAAGCGGCCACGCCCACGGTGTCGATGATGCAATTGCGCGCCCGCGCGACCACCGGCGCCGGCACGGCGGCGAGCGTAAGCCCGGCGGCGAAACGCGCCAGCGTGACGGCAGCGGTGTCCTGGCCCATCGCAGCGGCTTAGGCCTTGACCATCAAGTCAACGATCTTGCCGGCGTCGTCGAGCTTTTCCAGCCCGAGCACGGCGTCGCGCAGCGCATCGACCTGTTTTTCCGGCAGCGCCTGCACGGCCAGCTTGCGGAATTTTTCCACCACGTCGGCCTCGCTGGCGAAGTTGCGCTCGTTGCCGCGCCCGGCCTCCACCGTGGCCTTGAGCACCGTGCCGTCCTTGAGATAAGTCTCCACATGCACCATGTGGCGGAACTTGGAACCCTTGGCGGTGATCTCGGCATCTTCGGCCACCTGCACTTTTTCGGCGATGCGCATGCGCTCCGGGTCGGCCACCTTGTCTTCGGTGAACTGCTTGACGAAGCAGTCGCCCTCCAGCAGCAGGGTGGCCACGCAATACGGCAGATTGAGCTGTGCCGACACCAGGCCGCTCGGATGGTATTTCCAGCCGACGTGCTCCATCGTCACCTTCGAGCCGTGCACGATGATCTTGTCCACGTCCTCGGCGCCGAAAGGTTTTTGCTGTTGCATGATGCGCAGGGCGTCCAGCGTAGTGTGGTTGCTGCCGACGCAGGAGTAGAACTTCAGCGCCACCCCCATGGTCTGCCATACCGACCCCAAGCCATTGGTCAATTCGGCCAGGTTGAAACGGTCGTTGGAGCGCGAGAAGGTGGAGCAAAAACCGCCGTATTCGCTTTCCAGCACGTCTTCGATGCCGGTAAAGCCGCCTTCGGCCAGCAGCGCGCCGTACAAGCCGCTTTGCGAGGAACGCCCGGCATGCATGCGCTTGACCATGGCGCCGTATTGCGCCGCCATCAGCCCGGCGGCCTGGGTGCCGGCGATGCCCAGCGCGTGCACCGTCTTTTGCGCATCCAGCCTGAGGCCGCGCGCGGCGCCGGCGCCGGCGGAAAACACGCCCAGGGTCGCGCCCGAATGCCAGCCCTGCGCGATGTGCTCCGGACCCATGCACACGCCCACGCGCGGGCCGACTTCGTAGCCGGCGACGGCGGCGGCGAGAAACTCCTTGCCCGAAAGATTGCGCCGCGATTCGGCAATCGACAGCAACGCCGGCAACACCACGGCTCCTACGTGCAGCACGCCCTGGCGATGCACGTCGTCCAGCTCGAAACCCTGCACCTGGGTGCCGTTGATCAGCGCCGCGTGCGGCGAAGACAGGCGCAGATTGGTGCCCCAAACCGCCGCGCCCCTGGACTGGTCTACCTTGCCCAGCACGTCCTGCTGGATCCGGCACCACGGCAGGTTGGCGCCGTACAGCGCGCAGCCGAGGGAGTCGAGGATCAGCAGGCGGATGCGCTGGATCACTTCGGCCGGTACGTCTTCGAACTGCAGGCCGGAGACGAACTGCGCCAGGCCGCGGGTATAGGGATTGTCGCGTGGGGAATCGCTCATTGCGGGATCAACTCAGGAGTAAAGGTGGGTACGGGGTGTGGAGGAATTTCGGCAATCGGCATTCGGCAACCGGCAACCGGCAACCGGCAACCGGCGACCGGCGACCGCTACGCGCCTGCCGGCGAGGTGCGAAGCACTCTAAAACACGCCATGGATTCTATTGTATACACTGGAACACAGCAATCCGCCCGAGGCGTTTTGGCGCATAAGCACGAGGCTATTGCCTGGCCCGAACTGCCCCACGCCGGCTAAGCAAATCAACCACACTTAGTTGACGAGTTCGCGTATGTTTGAAACCAGGTCGGCATCCGCGTTCGGCCGCGCTCTTTAACATCGCAGCATGTTCCGCCGTGGCCGCATCACCCGAGACGCTTGTGCTGAGACCAGCGGGCGAGCCGCACTGTAATTCGCCGTGGCACCTAGTGCGCCGGCACCAACACAGTTGTGTTGCATAAACGCTTCAAATACCTGTCTTTTTATAGGGTGCTCTTTCCAAAATAGGGAAAAACCTCAGGTTTTATCAGGTTGGTGCGGCTGCATTCGCCCCACCGCACCGTTTTCGTGCCCATCGGACAAGCTCGCTCACTGGCATTTTTTGTGCTTCGCAACAATGAAGACCACCGCCGAGGAGCCCGCCATGCTGGACAAGACCGCCACGCTGTTTTCGCATGTCAAACCGGGTGACACCGAATTTCGCACCGAAGGCCTGCGGGATTTTTTCAAATACCGCGACTTGGGGATCGCCGACGCTACCCACGGCAAGGTGATCGCACAACTGGTGGTGGCCGGCGCCGCACCGGAAAAAGGCACCGGATGGCACCGCCATGAGGCGGATTTCCATATCGTGATCATGCTCAAAGGCTGGGCCAAGTTCATGTACGAAGACAAGGAAACCCTGGTCGAAGCCGGCGATTGCGTGCACCAGCGCCCCGGCATCCAGCACTATCTGTTCGACTATTCGCCGGACATGGAGTACCTGGAAGTGGTCGGCCCGGCGGATTTCACCACTGTCGATATCGCCGAAGGCCCGGCCGAGGTTCCAGCGCCGAAACCATGGGCCTAAGGGCGTTCGGACAAAAGTAAAACCTGCTTTTGTCCGGGTTCAGACTGCATAAAATCACCGGCAAAGCCGGCCGATTTTATGGGGTAAGTACGGCGAAAAACCAGCTATTGCGGCGGGCGTCGTTGCTCAAAATTCGACATCGAGCTCGTCGATGTCGTCAGGCTCGCGCTTGGCGGCGCTGATCCAGTCCTTCACCTCGGGCAGGGCCATGATGGTCTTGCAGTAAGCGGCGCAGTCTTCGTCCAGCTGCACGTTGTAGGTAAGAAAGCGCGTTACCACCGGCGCGTACATGGCGTCGGCCATGCTGATTTTCTTGCCGAACAGGTAAGGCCCGCCGTAGGCACCCAGGCACTCTTTCCAGATCTCGACGATGCGGTCGATGTCCGCCTGGGCGCGCGACCAGACCTTGAACTTGGGGAAGTGGCCCTTCAGGTTCATCGGCAGCGCGGCGCGCATGGCGGAAAAGCCGGAGTGCATTTCGCCGCAGACCGAACGGCACATGGCGCGCGCCACTTTTTCGGTCGGCAACAGGCCCGCATTCGGCTTCAGCTCGTTCAGGTATTCGGCGATCGCCAGCGTGTCCCACACCTTCACATGCCCATGGGTCAGGCAGGGCACCAGGAAAGACGGCGAAAGCAGCAGGATTTCCGCCTTGGCGGCGGCGTCGGCGGATGAGAGCATCACCTCCTCGAACCCCACACCGGCGAATTTGACCAGCAGCCAGCCGCGCATCGACCAGGACGAATAGTTCTTGCTGCTGATGGTCAGTGTGGTGGCGCCGCTGGAGGTGGTGTTGGCCGGTTTGGCGGCGGGTTTTTTCACCGCCTTAACCGGAGCCTTGGCAACCGCCTTCTTCGCCGCGGGCTTGACAGCCTTCGCGGGCGCCTTGGTGGTTTTGGCGGTCTTGCTGGTCTTTGTAGCCATGGTGGTTCCACGCTTTTCTATGAAATGAAGCCCCGGCCCCGTATTGGGGTAGCGACTTCTTCTTCGGCACATTGCAAGGCACATGCCAATTAAAAGCCTCTCTGGCACAGCTATTGCCTTGTACTACTCAAAACAGCACCAAGCGGCGGACAACTCTATGCTTTACCAGGCCTACCAGGCGTATGCGGATTTGATGGACCCGCTGCGCTTTTTTGCCCGCAATGCCGCCTCCCTTCTGGGGGAGCCTTCGCCCTGGCCCTGGGTGCCGGAGCGCATGTACCAGTACGACCTCTCGGCCGCCTACGACGTGTTCTCGCGCACCGGCCTGACCTACAAGCGGCCGCCGTTCAACATTCCCTCGGTGACCATAGCCGGCAAGGAAGTCGCGATCCGCGAAGAGGCGCCGTTTCACACGCCCTTCGGCACCCTGCTGCATTTCGCCAAGGACAGCGCGGTGCAGCAGCCGCGCGTGCTGATCGTGGCTCCCATGTCGGGCCACTTCGCCACGCTGTTGCGCGGCACCGTGCTGACCATGCTGCCGGACCACGACGTCTACATCACCGACTGGCACAACGCGCGCGACGTGCCCACCGAGGCCGGGCGCTTCGGGCTCGAAGACTATATCGAGCACATGATCAAGTTCCTCGAGTTCCTCGGCCCCGGCGCCCACCTGGTGGCGGTGTGCCAGCCGACGGTGGCGGCGCTGGCCGCGGTGGCGCTGATGGCGGAAGACAACCATCCGGCGCAGCCGCGCACCATGACCTTGATGGCCGGTCCGATCGACTGCCGCGTCAATCCGACCAAGGTCAACGAGCTGGCGATGAGCAAGCCGATCGAGTGGTTCGAGAAAAACCTGATCGGCACGGTGCCGATGCGCTATGCCGGCGCCAGCCGCCGCGTCTACCCGGGCTTTGTGCAGATCTCGTCCTTCATGAGCATGAACATGGAGCGCCATTCGCAGGCCTTCATCGACATGTTCAATCACATGCACGCGCGCAACCCGGAAAAGGCCGAGAGCATCAAGGAGTTTTACGAGGAGTACCTGGCGGTGTCGGATCTGCCGGCCGAATTCTTCCTCGAGACAGTGCAAAAAATCTTCCAGGAATTCGCCCTGCCGCTGGGCAAGCTCGAATACAAGGGTCACAAGATCGACCCCGCCGCGATCCGCCGCACCGCGCTGATGACGGTGGAAGGCGAGCGCGACGACATCTGCGCCCTGGGGCAAACACTGGCGGCGCAGGATATGTGCAGCGGCATCCGCATGAACCGCAAGCTGCATCACGTGCAGGCTGGTGTCGGCCACTATGGTGTGTTCAACGGCCGGCGCTGGCAGAACGAGATTTACCCGATGCTGCGCGACTTCGTCCACATGCACGCGTAGCTGCTAGAGGGCGGTCTGCGTCACCCGCGAAGCGACCCACGAGCCCAGCGCCGCCAGCAGGGCGGCGCCGAAAAAAGAGTGGTGAAACGCGCGTATCACCGCCAGGCGTTCGGTGTCGGACAGTGCGGCGGCGCTGTGGATATCCAGGCCGCCGAGATAGGCGAACAACAGCGCGCCAAACAGCGCAGTGCCCAGCGAGGCACCGGTGGAGCGCGCCAGTGAGGTGGTGGCCTAGGCGATGCCCAGGCGGCCGCGGCCGGCCAGGGTCTGGATCACGACTTGCGAAGTCGGCATCACGGTGCCGAAGCCCAGTCCGCAAACAAAGCCCAGTCCGCTGATCAGGTTGGCCACCGGCGGCACCAGCGCCATCAACAGGAGGCCGACGCTGGCAATCGCCATGCCGCCAACCGGAATCCATTTCGGCTTGCCGAATTTCGAGATCAGGCGCCCGGTGGTGGTTGAGCCGGTGACGATGCCGAAGGTCAGCGGCAGCACCATCAACCCGGCATGCTGGGCGGAGACGCCATGACCCAGCTGCAGGTACACCGGCAGGAAAAACACCAGCGAGAACATGCAGGAGGCGAAGCAGACAATGGTCAGA
>DATAZV010000470.1:0-18226 GCA_036271855.1 Burkholderiales bacterium | reverse complement strand
GCCGATGTTCGGCTGGCCGCCGACGATGGGCACGAAACGGCTCGCTACATGCGGACGCAGGGCATGGACGGCGGCGGCGATGTTGCCGACTTCGGGCGCGCTGTCGAAGGTGGAGCAGACCTTGTAGTGCAGCACCGGCACCTCCAGTGCAGCGAAGAAGCGCCCCACCGGCTCCAGCTCGCGCGCGATCTGCGCCCGGCTCATGCTGCGCGCGGCGCCGGCGATGCCGATTGCGTCAAGCGTGCCGGCGCGGCCCAGTTGTTCGACGCTGGGCACGCGGGTGAACAGCAGGGCGCGCAGGCCGGCGGCCGCGGCGTTCAGCAGGGTGTCGGTGGCGCCGGTGAAGTCGTCGCCGTACCAGGCGATCTTCGGGCGGTTCATCGCCTACTTGCCGAAAAATTCGAGCGCGTGCTTGAGCTCCGGCGCATTGCGCGCGGCATCGGCCAGGCTCTTACCGGCGTTCACCGCGGCCCAGGCCTGGCGTATGCTCGCCACCCCGGCGCGCGGGCCATCCGGATGCGCCAGGATGCCGCCGCCGGCCATGAACAGCAGGTCGCTGCCGCCCACCGCCTCGCGGGTCGCGGGCACGGTGCCAGCCCACTGGCCGGAGGAAAAGGCCGGCATCACGCGGTCGTCCGCCGAGGGCGTGAGCGGGGTCAGGCAATCGCGCGCGGACTCGATCACTTCCGCGTCTTCCTGCGAGAACTTGCCCTGCAGGCCGTGCACGTGCATGTGGTCGACCCCGGCCAGGCGCCACAGCGCCTGGTAGGCGGCGAAGTCCATGCCCAGCGCCGGCGCGCGCGAGAACATGCCGAAACCGTTGCGATGGCCGTGGATCGCCAGGTTGGTGGTGCGGCGCAGGGCCTGGACAGCGGAAAAGCCGCACCAGTTCAGGCTCGCCATCACGCAGCTGCCGCCTTCGCGCTCGATCAGTTCGGCATGGTGGCGCATGGCGTCGAGGTCGTCGGTGATATTGAAGGCGACCATCACGTTGCGGCCGGTACGATCGCGGTAGGCGCGCACCCGTTGCATCACCGCGCGCACCCGCGCCTGCAGCGGTGCGTGTTCCGGGTTGGCGCAGACTTCGTCGTCCTTGATGAAATCGACGCCGGCCTCGCACAACTCGCCCGCGAGAACGCCGGTCTGCTCGGCGGTCAGGCCGACGTTGGGCTTGATGATGGTACCCACCAGCGGCCCCTCCATCACGCCCGTCAGGCTGCGCGTGCCCGCAACCCCATGGCGCGGCCACTCGAAGCGGGCGCGGTACTCCGGCGGCAGATCGAGCGACAGCAGGCGCAGGCCGGTGACTTCGCCCAGATCGTACAGATTGCCGGCGACAGTGGCGGCCAGGGTCGCCAGGTTGGCGCCGATGTTGGCAATGGGAAAGGAGACGGTGACGCGGGCGCGGCGAAACGGACCCTGGGCCATCAGGCCCTGGCGCGCCAGCCAGGCGTTGGGTAGGCTGGGCGTTGCGAGCGGCTCGAGTTCCTCGATCGCGTCCACCGTGGCACGGGCGCGCTCGCGCAGCTCGTCGGTCTCGCCGGCGACGCGGGCGAAGGTGCCGCAAGACTGTTCTCCCACCAGCACCTCGGCGGCGCGCGCCGGGTCCAGGGGCGTTTCGATCAGGTAGACGGCGGTGACGCGATTGCTGCTCATGAAAAATGTCCTGCGCTTCTTGTTAAAGAGTGCCGAGGTCGGGGAAGGGGCGCACCGGGTTGCTGCCGTCCCAGCCCAGCGAGGCTTCGCGGATCAGCTTGAACAGCTTGCCCTTGGGGCCGGCGACTTCGGAGAGCTCGATCACCGTGCCGGGATGGTATTCGGTATCGAAGTAGACAAAGCGCCCGCGCTCGCCGACTTCGCCGCTCATCACCACCTTGAAGCCTTGCGAGGCGAGGCGCTTCATGTCCTCGTCAAACGCCTCGGTCCAGTAGGCGACGTGCTGCAGGCCGGTGTTGCCGGCCTTCTGGAAGTCGCGGTACATCGAGGGCGCGTCGTTGCGGGTCTGGATCAGTTCCATCTGCAGCGGGCCGGAATTGGCCAGCGCCACCGAGTTGTGCACTTCGTAACGCTGGCCGCGATAGGTGTAGTTTTCGATCGGCACCTTTTCGCGATAGAACCAGGGGCCGACGCCGAGCACGCGGCTCCAGTGGTCCATTGCCGCCTCGATGTCGGGAACGACGTAGCCGGCCTGGCGGATTTCGCCGAAGAATCTGCTCATGTTGTTGTGTCCTGCGTTTAGTGAAGAAAGCCGGTGGAAATCCACGGGATGGCGGTGACCAGCACCAGGCCGATGATCAGCGCACTGAGGTAACCCATGATTGGGCGCATACCCTCGTCCGGGTTGACCTTGCCGATGGCGCAGGCCGCGTAGTAGCCGACGCCGAAGGGCGGCGAGAACAAGCCCACGCCCATGGCGAGGATGACGACCATCGAGTAATGCACCTCATGTACGCCGACTTGCCGCGCGATCGGAAACAGCAAGGGGCCGAACAGCACGATGGCCGGGATGCCCTCGAGCACGCTGCCGAGGATGACGAAAGCAATGACGGAGACCGCGAGAAACGCCGCCTTGCCGCCGGGCAGGCCGGCCATCATCGCGGCGAGGTCGCGCGAAAAGCCGGACTGGGTGAGGCCCCAGGCCATCGCGGTGGCCGCGCCAATGATCATGATGATGGCGCCCGACAAGGCCGCGGTTTCGATCAGCATCGGCAGCACGCGCCCGAAATCGAACTGGCGGTAGAGGAACAGCCCGGCCAGCACGCAGTAGACGATACCGATGGTCGATACCTCGGTGGCAGTGGCCACGCCTTCGACCACCGCGGCGCGGATCAGGAATGGCAGCACGATCGCCGGCAGCGCCACCACGAAGCTGCGGGCGATTTCGCCTTTCGAGGCGCGCTTGACGCCGCTCAAGTCCTCGCCGCGATAGCGCCACCAGACCACGCCGCACAGTGCGATGCCAAGCACCGCGCCGGGCAGCAGGCCGCCGGTGAACAGGGCGGCAATCGACACGCCGGTGACCGAGCCGATGGTGATCAGCACGATCGACGGTGGAATGGTTTCGGTCTGCGCACCGGTGGTGGCCAGCAGCGCCACCAGGTCGCCCGGTTTGGCGCCGCGCGCCTTCATTTCGGGGAACAGCACCGGGGCGATCGCCGCCATGTCCGCTGCCTTCGAGCCGGAGATGCCGGAGACCAGGTACATCGCGCCCAGCAGCACGAAATGCAGGCCGCCGCGCACGTGGCCCAGCAGGCTGGCGAGAAACTGCACCATTGCCCGCGCCATGCCTGTCATCTCGATCAGCAGGCCGAGGAAGACGAACAGCGGCACCGCCAGCAGGATCAGGTGCGACATGCCTTCGTCCATCCGCCCGACCATTACCACCAGCGGGGTGGAAGTGGTGAGCGCGAGGTAGCCGAAGGTGGCCAGGGCGAAAGAAAAGGCGATCGGCACGCCGGCGAACACCCCGGCGGCGACCACACCGACAAAAAAGATCACCAGGTTGATCTTGCCCAGCGGCGCCAGGGCGGGGCCGGCGAACCAGAAGGCGAGGCTGAGGGTTGCGCAGACGGCGAGCGCGGCGGCGGTGGTCTTCCAGGTGGCCACGCGGGTCAGGCGCAGCACCGTCATCAGCAGCATCAGGCCGACGCCGATCGGTAGGGCGGAAGCACGCCAGGCATTGGAAATCTCCAGCGCCGGGGTCACCACCGTCGCCTCTTCGCTGGCGTAGTCGAAGGCCGGGTAGGCGATAAGAATCAGGAAGGTCAGCGAGGCGGTGATCGCCAGCACGTCGAGGAAGACGCGCATCTGCGGCCCGGCGCGCGCCACCAGCGCGGTCATGCGCATGTGCTCGCCGCGGCGCAAGGCCACCACCGCGCCGAGCATGGAAAGCCAGAGAAACAGGATGGAGGCCAGCTCGTCCGACCATACCAGCGGATGCTTGAACACGTAGCGCGAGATCACGCCGGAGAGCAGCACCCCCACTTCGATCACCACCAGCAGCGCCGCCGGAATCTCGGTTGCGTATCCGGCCCAGCGGTCGATGGTGTCAAGTACGGCGCGCCCGCCGGTGCGCGAACCCGTGGGCGTGGAGGTGGAATCTGGCGTCATCGCATAGCCGTTCGCGGAAGCGGAGGCGAGCGCCGCCGGGGAATCCATATTCTGCGCTTCCTGTTGTGTGATGACGATGGGAATGGGGCTGCGAAGCGTCCGCCAGTGCGCGCGAACTCTTCGTCGACCTTACGCCAGCTTGCCCACTGCCTGCTCCAGCAGGCCCCAGGGTTCGGCGCCGAACTTCTCGCGCCACTCGGAGTAAAAGCCGGCCTGGCGCAGTTGCGCGCGAAAGCTGTCGGCGGCCGGGTGGTTGAACGCCAGGCCCTTGGCGGCGAGGTCGGCCTGCACGCTGTCGTTCAGCTTTTTCACGTCTTCGCGCTGTTTCATCCCGGCTTCGTTGATCGCGCGCGCGGTAATTTCGCGCAGGTCCGGCGGCAGCTTGTTCCAGGCGCGGCCGTTGCCGATGAACCAGAAGCCGTCCCAGATATGGTTGGTCAGGGAGCAATACTTTTGCACTTCGTAGAGCTTGGCCGCCTGGATGATCGCCAGCGGGTTTTCCTGCGCATCGACGATCTTGGTCTGCAGCGAGGAATAGACCTCGGAGAATTGCAGGCTGGTGGGCGAGGCGCCCAGGCCCTTGAACATCGAAATGGAAAGCGGGCTCACCGGCACGCGGATTTTCAGGCCGGAGAGGTCCTTGGCGGAGCTGATCGGCTTGCCCGAGGTGGTGGTCTGGCGAAAGCCGTTGTCCCAGATTTTTTCCATCGCGATCAGGCCGGACTTGGCGATCGCCGCGCGCACATGCGCGCCCAGCTTGCCGTCCATCGCTGCCCACACCTGGTTGTAGTCGGAGAACGCAAAGCCCACCGCGCTCACCGCCGCCACCGGTACCACTGTTGCGATCACCAGCGCGGAGGGAGTGAAGAACTCGATGCCGCCGCTGCGCACCTGCGCCAGCATGTCGGTGTCGCCGCCCAACTGGTTGTTGGGGAAAATGTTGATCTCCAGGCGGCCCTTGCTTTCCTTCTTGATGCGGTCCGCCGCTTCCTGCGCGCGCACGTTCAGCGGGTGCGTCAGCGGCAGGTTGTTGGCGTATTTGTAGGTGAACTCGGCGGCACGGGCGATCTGCGGAAAGCCGGTGATGGCGACAGCGGCAGGCAGGGCCGCAAGTTTGCGCAGCGCGGCGCGCCGGGAAGGGCTGGACATGATTGTCTCCGAAGTCGTTATTGGAATACAGGTGACGCTGTTTGCTGCAGTGGTATCGCGAAATGCTTGCTTTTGCTGCATCGCATGATGTAATTTGATGCTCCTTGCATCACGCGGGCGGCCTAAGATAGGCGATGTGCCAAGCGCGTGTCAAACCCCGAACATGATGGTTTTTGATGGTTTGATGACGAATGAATAAACCTGGCGGCAAACCCGCGGCGCGCGCAAACAAGATAGTGCCCCGCAAAGTACCGGGCAAGCGCGGCGCGCCGGTGCTCAAGCTGGTGCCTGCGGCACCAACCGGCCGCGCCCGCGTGGCCGACGTCGCGCGCGCTGCCGGGGTTTCCACCGCGACGGTGGACCGTGTGCTGAACAAGCGCCCCGGGGTGCGCGCCCTGACCGTGCAACAGGTGCTGAAGGCGGCGGCAAATCTCGACTACCTGCCGGACCAGGCGCTATACGCAGTGGCCGCGCCCAAACCCCTGCGCCTGTCGTTCCTGCTGCCGGCCGGCACCAATCGCTTTCTCAACATGCTGGGCGATATGGTGGGTTATGCCGACGACCACCTCGCTCCCTTCAATGCGCATGGCCAGGTCGAGTTCATCGAGGGCTTCAATCCGGAGGCTCTGGCCGCGAGCCTGCTGCGCCATGGAAAAAGGGCCGACGGCATCGCCTGCATGGCGCTGGAACATCCGATGGTGCGTGAAGCGGTCAACCGGCTGGCGGAAGACGGCGTGCCGGTGGTGACCCTGATCTCCGACCTTTCCAATTCGCGGCGCGTTGCCTACATCGGCCTGGACAACCGCGCCGCCGGGCGCACCGCCGGCTACCTGCTGGGGCGTTTCATCGGTCCCAGGCCTGGGGCGCGCACGCTCAAGGTGGCGATGATCGCCGGCAGCCTTTCCTATCGCGCGCATGAGGAGCGCGAGATGGGGTTTTTGCACATTTTCGAGGAAATGTTTCCGCACATGCAGGTAGTGGGCCTGCGCGAAGGGCACGACGACGCGCAGCGCAACTACGAACAGACCCGCGCCCTGCTGGAGCAGCATGCGGATCTCGCCGGCATCTACAACATCGGCGGCGCGTCGGATGGCGTCGGCCGCGCGCTGAAAGAAGCCAGGCGCGGGCAGAACGTGGTGTTCATCGGCCACGGCCTGTCGCCGGACACGCGTGCCCTGCTGATCGACGGCACCATGGATGCGGTGATCACGCAAAACCCGCAATCCACCATCATGGGCTGCGTGCGGATTTTTTCCAATCTGCGAAACAAGCGCGAGGCACTGGCGGGGGTGGAAGCGGTGCGCAGCACGGTGGTGCTGCGGGAGAATCTGCCCTGAGGGGCGTAGTACACTCCGCGTACATTTTTTCCGGCGCCGCCATGATATTTACGTTTTCGCCGCGCGCATCCGCGCAAGAGTTCAAGCGATGAGCTGCGGCCCGGTGCGCGTGCTGGCCGTCGGTATCGCCGCGAGTCTCCTGTGTGCGGGCCTGGCGATGGCCCAGGTGGCGCCGCCGAGCGGGCACAAGGCGGCCGTCGCCAAGCCCGGCGCCGCCAAGGCCAAGCCGGTCAAGACCAGGCTGCAGCGCCTGTTCGTCTCCGGCAGTGCCGGCGGCATTGCCGAACTGCAGGTACCTGCGGACTGGGAGATGTCCGGGCGCAGCACGCCGATCGTGTTGCGCTTCCAGGCGCCCGGTGCGGTGGACAAGCTGCTGCTCACGGCCTTTCCACTGCCCAAGGAACAGCAGACCCTGACCACCGATGAGAAGCTGCAGCAGATGCTACGTGATAGCGGCGCGCCCATGCTCAAATTCAGCGTCGAGACCATGCTCGATCTGCAAGCGCTGGGCGCGGGCTCTGCCGGCTACTACTTCACCGTCAGCGACAAAAAGCTCGCCGGCAAGCACGGCACGGCGGAGCAGTTTCCCTATGTGCATTCGGGCGTGGTGCGCTTCGGCGACTGGGTCGGCGTGTTCAATGTCTACAGCGACGAGAAGGAAAGCCCCTTCGTCAGCCAGGCGCTGGCGACGATGGTCAGCCTGCGCTGGGCCGGCCCGGCGGCGCAGGAGCGCGCCGCCGCCAAGGGTCTGGCGGCGGTCCGCTTTGCCGCGACCCCAGCCGGCCTGGAGGCGAAGGACCAGGTGCAATGCGTGTCGCCGCAGGCCTATCTGGTGTTCACCAAATTCAACGAGCGCTATGCCTCGCTGCTGGGTACGCGCGTGGTGAAGACCGGGTTCCAGTCCTACGATGCCGGCGCCGGCGATCTTGGTTCGGTGCTGACGATGGAGTTCGACGCGCCGCTCAAGTCCGACGCGAAATCATTTTTCGGCGGCCTGCTGTGGGGCGAGGCCTTTCCCACCCGCGCCCGCCCGGAGGAATTTTTCGTTGCCGGCAAGCAGATGGTGATCTGGTGCACGCAGATCGAAAGCCGCATCAAGCGCCTGTCGCAGGCGCGGCTGGAAGCGGCGCTGTTCCCGCCGAAATAGGCGGCGGTAGTAGACTGCGCGCAAAGATCAGGAGACCGCGATGGACCCCAAAGACCTGCCGCAAAACCGGCCTGCGCAAAGCGCGCCGGTGCTGAACGACGTCGCCCACGCCGGCCTGGACTACAGCAAGACCCCGTACCAGAAGCCGCAGCCCACGGGCATGATCCCGGACCTGCAGGTGCCCGGCCTGCTGCAAATGGTGCGCGACCCGCTGGGTGGGGATGCGCGCGAATGGATTCCCCTTTCCGAAACGGTCTCCTTTCGCCCGGTGCATTTCAACGTCTCCCAGGGCTTCTACGCCCACGTGATGCGGGTGACGCGCGGCGGCGTGCTGTCGCGGCACCGCCACACCGGCGGCGTGCATGCGCTGGTGCTCAAGGGCCGCTGGCATTACCTGGAGCACGACTGGGTGGCTGAAGAAGGCTCCTACGCTTTCGAGCCGCCGGGAGAAACGCACACCCTGGTGGTGCCGGAAGACTGCCAGGAGATGATCACCTTTTTCATCGTCCACGGCGCGCTGATGTATGTCGACCCTGAGGGCCGCGCCACCGGCTACGACGATGTGTTCACGCGCCTGGAAATCGCCGCCGATTATTACGAGAAGATCGGGCTGGGGCGCGACTATGTGAACAAGCTGGTGCGCTGAACCTCCAGCGCATGCTGTCCCAAAGCCGGCGGGCCTTTCTTTTACATTTTTTTACGCCTTAAATGGCGTTCACCCGGCTTGCCGCGCGCGGCGCAGGCGTAAGATAGGCTGACTCGCCCACGGCTGGAGCATCCGATGAAAACCCCGCCCCGCTCCTTCGTTCTGTCTCGGCTGCTTGCCGTTTTTCTCGGAGCGGCGTTTGCGCTCGCCGGCATTGCCGCTCACGCCGAGGTCTTCAAATGGGTGGATGAGAACGGCAAGACCCAGTTCAGCGACAAGCCGCCGCCGAATCAGAAGAACGTCAAGCAACTCAACATCAACAGCAACGTTTCGCCTGCCGACAAGGCGGCGGCGGAACGGCGCGCGGCCGCCGAAAAGGCCAGTGCGCAGGTGGGTACCCCCAAAGCCGCGCCCAAGGCCGAGGCCAAGGCCAAACCTGCCGACACCGCCGACGAAGGCAAGAGCGACTATCAAAAGAGCCTGGATTGTTTCGCCAAATACCGGCAGCCCAACGGGCGCATGAGCCCCGAGGCCGGTGCCAATTGCCAGGAAGTGAAGACGCCGAACTGACGCTATGGTGCCCAAAAACCTCGGGGTCTATCAAGGCAGGACCTAGATCGCGCCCTGTTCCCGCATCACCGCGATCTGCCCGGCGCCGATGCCGAACTCGGCCAGGATGGCGTCGGTATGCGCGCCCAGCGCCGGCACCTCTTCCATCCGCGCTTCATAGGCATTATTGCGCCCCGGCGGAAGCAGCGCGGGAATGGCGCCGGCGGAAGTGCCGACCTGGCGCCAGCGTTCGCGCGCCTTGAGTTGCGGGTGGGCCCAGAGGTCGGCCATTTCGTTCATCTGGCCGTAGCCGATGTCGGCTTCGTCGAGGCGCTGCTTCACCTGCTCGACGTTCAATTCCTTGAACGAAGCCTCGATCAGCGCGCGCAGGGCGACACGATTGGCCGAGCGTTTGGAGACGCTGTCGTAGTCCACATGTTTGGCCAACGCCGGCTGGCCCATCACCTTGTCGCAGAACACCGCCCATTCGCGCTCGTTTTGCAATCCTAGTACTACGCTTTTTCCATCCCCGGCCTTGAACGGGCCGTAGGGGTAGATGGTGGCGTGCGATGCGCCGGCTCGCGGCGGCGGCGCCGCGCCTTCCCAGGCGTAGTACATTGGAAAGCTCATCCATTCCGCCAGGGCTTCAAGCATGGAGAGGTCGATGTGCGAGCCCTTGCCGGTTTTTTGCCGCAGCAGGATGGCGTTGAGGATGTTGGTGTAGGCGTACATGCCGGCGGCGATGTCGGCCACCGAAATGCCGGCTTTTGATGGTTCGTCTGCTGTGCCGGTGGTGGTGACGAAGCCGGCCTCGCTCTGGATCAAGAGGTCGTAGGCTTTTTTGTCGCGCTGCGGGCCGTCGCCGCCGTAGCCGGAAATGTCGCAGACAATGAGTTGCGGAAAACGGCCTTTCAAACTGGCAAAGTCCAGGCCCATGCGCGCGGTGGCGCCGGGGGCGAGGTTCTGGATCAGCACATCGGCTTTCGCCAGCAATTTCTCCATCACCAACTTTGCCTGCGCGTGCTTCAGGTCCAGGGTCAGGCTTTCCTTGGAGCGGTTGGTCCAGACGAAATGCGAGGCCAGGCCCTTGACCCGGGTGTCATAGGCGCGGGCGAAATCGCCGACTTTGGGGCGCTCGATCTTGATCACCCGTGCGCCCATGTCGGCCAGTTGCCGGGTGGCAAAGGGCGCGGCAATCGCGTGTTCGAGGGAGACGACGGTGATGTTGTCCAGGGGGCGGATCATGGGGGCGACTCGTGGTTCAATGCGGCGCGGCTAAAATAGCCGGCTGTGTTAACTTGGCAGACCGCAATTTTACCCCGCAGCCGACCGTCCGGCGTTCCCGGAATCCCTGAGACAAATCCATGACTTCCACCCTCAAGCCCCGTACCGGCGGCCAGATCCTCGTTGACCAGCTGAAAATCCACGGCGTGCGCCACGCCTTTTGCGTGCCCGGCGAGTCCTACCTCGCGGCGCTCGACGCCCTGTACGACGCGCGCGACACCATCGAGCTGATCGTCGCGCGCCAGGACGGCGGCGCCGCCTTCATGGCCGGTGCCTACGGCAAACTGACCGGCAAGCCGGGCATCTGCTTTGTCACCCGCGGCCCGGGCGCGACCAACGCCAGCATCGGCGTGCATACGGCCTTCCAGGACTCGGACCCGATGATCCTGCTGGTAGGCCAGGTGGCAAGCGACCAGGTCGAGCGCGAAGCCTTCCAGGAAGTGGACTATCGCCGCATGTTCGGCGAAATGGCGAAATGGGTGGCGCAGATCGACCGCGCCGACCGCATACCCGAATACATGAGCCATGCCTTCCACATGGCAACTTCGGGCCGCCCGGGGCCGGTGGTGCTGTCGTTGCCGGAAGACATGCTGACCACGCTGGCCACGGTGGCCGATGTCAAGCCGTACCACGTGGTGCAGGCCGCGCCGCAGCCCGGCGACATGCAAAAGCTGAAGGCGCTGGTGCAGGGCGCCGAGCGCCCGGTGGTGCTGCTGGGCGGCACCGTGTGGGAACAGCAGGGCCTGCAGGACATAAAAACCTGGGTTGAAAACTGGAACCTGCCGGCCACCTGCGTGTTCCGCTTTCTCGACACGCTGGACAATCGGCACCCGAATTACATCGGCGAGGCCGGCATCGGCATTTCGCCCAAGCTGGCCGAGCGCATCGGCAATGCCGATCTGCTGATCACCGTCGGCGCGCGCCTGGGTGAAATGACCACCGGCGGCTACAAGCTGATCGAGCCGCCGGTGCCGAAACAGCGCCTGATTCATATCCATGCCGACCCTTCCGAACTGGGCCGCGTCTACCAGGGCGAGTTGCTGATCTGCTCCGGGGTCAACCAGTTTGCCGCCGCCGCTGCCGCGCTGGGCAAGATCGACTCGTCGAAATGGGCCGCCTCCGTCAAGGAAGGCCGCGCCGAACTCGATGCCTTCCGCAAGCCCGCCCACGTCATGCCCGGCAAGCTCGACCTGCGCGCCTGCGTCGAGCACATGAACGAAACCCTGCCGGAAGACACCATTTACACCAATGGCGCCGGCAATTTCTCCGGCTGGCTGGCGCGCTTTCACCCGTACACCCAGCATCGCACCCAGCTCGCTCCCTCGGCCGGCTCGATGGGCTTTGGCGTGCCCGCCGCGGTGGCGGCAAAGACCGCGCGCCGCAACCAGACCGTGGTGGCGTTCAGCGGCGACGGCGACTACATGATGAACGGCCAGGAACTGGCGACCGCCGTGCAGTACGGGCTGAACATCATTTTCATCATCGTCAACAACGGCATGTACGGCACCATCCGCATGCACCAGGAGCGCGACTACCCCGGCCGCGTTTCCGGCACCGCACTGAAGAACCCGGACTTCGCCGCACTCGCCCAGGCCTACGGCGCGCACGGCGAAACGGTCACCGAGACGGCGCAATTCGCCGGTGCGCTACAACGCAGCCTGCAATCGAAAAAGCCCGCGGTGATCGAAGTGGTGATCGACCCCAACGCCATCACCACCTCGACCACCCTGGAAGCCCTGCGCGAAAAGGCGCAAAAGCAAGCCGCAACCGCGAAGTAGGGCGCCGCGCTAACGCAAGGACACCGGCGAGGCGCGTGCCTCGCCGCCGTTCACCTTTAGCCCACCTGTATCCCGAAGGCCCAGCACAGCGCCGTAAAACTGAAAAACGCCAGCGCGGTGGTGACCAGGATGGCGGAGGCCACCCGCTCGGCATTCGCCCCCTGGCGCTCGGCGAACAGGAACACGGTGCCGGCCACCGGCATCGCCGCCATCAGCACCAGGGTGCTCACCTGCAGCTTGTCCAGGCCGAACAGGTACATCGCCACCAGCGCCGCCATGTAGGGGTGCAGCAGCAGCTTGGCGCCGGTCATCATCAGCACGTCGCCGCGCCAGGGATGGGTGCCGGGGCGGTACAGCGATACGCCGATGGTGAACAACGCCACCGGCCCGGCGGAGTTGCCCAGCAGGCGTGCGAAGGTATCGGCCGCGGTGGGCAGCTGGCGCTCGAAGGCGGAGAACACCGTGCCCACCACCACCGACCAGATCAGCGGGTTTTTCGACACCCTTAAGCCCGCTCCCTTGAGCGCGGCGCGCACACCCTGGCCGCCGCTGTCTTCCAGTGACGCCAGCGCCAGGGCGGCGGAGACGATCACCAGCAGGTCGGCCATGCCGGCGGCGATCAGCGGCGCCAGGCAGGCCTGGCCCAGCATCGAGGGCAGCAGGGCGAAACCCATATAGCCCCAGTTCGACCAGGAGACGGCAAGCGCCGCGAAGGCGGCTTCGCGCAGGCCCTCGCCGGCGGCGAAGCGGATCGACAGCACGAAAATCGTCAGCATCGCCAGGCCGGTGATCATGTAGGCGGCGAACACCGGCAGGTTGAAGATCTGTGAAAACGGCGTGCCGGAGGAAAAGCGGAACAGCATGCAGGGCAGCGCGAAATACAGCACGAAGGTGTTCAGCGCCGGCACTGCGTTTTCCGGCAGCATGCGAAAGCGCGCGGCGAGAAAACCGCACAGCACCAGCGCGAAAAACGGCGCGGTGACGTTGAGGATGGCGAGCATGTCTGGGTTGGCTTGTTGGTGTGGTACAGCGCGCCTCAAGGCGGGCTGCCCGCCCTGTCCCGCGTGCGGCCCGGCCTGAATTGTCGCTCATCCTGGTAGTAGGCCGGGTTTTCGTTCTCGGCCGCCCAGCCGGGAATGCCCTTGAGCGGCAAAGGCTGCAAGTCGCGCGGCCGCGCTTGCTGCGGCAAAGCGGATAGCCACTGCGCCAGTGCGGCATCCAGGTGGGCCAGGCGCTGCGGCGGCGCGAGGCGGAAGTATTCGGCTGTGACAGGTACCACCACACCCTTGCCGGTGACGCCGTCATGCAGCGTGTGGCAGTGCTCGTAAAGGGCGTGGCCAAAGATGACGAAGTCCATCGCCTGGTTCACGCGTTCGCGCGCGTCCCAGAACAGCGCCTGCCATTGGAAGCCGCTGAGCAGTTGCGCCAGTTGGTCGTCCGCGCAGGCGATCACGATGCCGCTCTCATCGAACAAGGTCAGCAGGTCACGCAAGGGGTCGCGGCCGTTCGGTGCGGCGCCGGCGCCGGCCGCCAAATGCATGGCGTTGATGCGCGCCTTGGCACGCGGGAAGAGCGCCCAGGCGCAGGCGTGAAAGGAGTCATGCCAGCTTTGCGCGCGTGTTTCAATTTCGCCTCGTTCGAGGATGCGGCGCTCGAAATCCAGGGCCGCCATCTTGCTGCTGGAGGCCGGCATGAAGCATAGCGGCAGCCCGTGCGCGTTGCGCAGGTCGCGCTGCCGCGCCAGCGTATTCCAGTCCTCGGTGGCGGGCCAATGCGCCGCCGGCAATTCTTCCAGCAGCCCGGCCAGCGGCGCGAACGGGGGCGCCAGCGGGTGTGCGCGCCACTCGGGCCAGGTAAACATGCCTCAGGCTTTCACGGCGGCCAGTACCACGCCCTGATGTGGGCGCAGGTATGCGGCCATTGCCAAAAAGCGCCGCCGCGTTTCGCGCGCGAACAGATAGCTGGCCGCCGGAATGGCCAGCTGCAATTTGCCGCGCGGCATCCTGGTCAGCCGGCGAATTTCCAGTGCATCGTCTCGCCTGCCCGCAGAGGCACGATGCCGGAATCGTCGATGTAGGGCACGGTCTCAGGCAGTTTCCATTCCTCGCGCTTGAGCGTCACCTTGCCGCTGTTGCGCGGCAGGCCGTAGAAGTCCGGGCCGTGGAAGGAGGCGAAGCCTTCCAGCTTGTCGAGCGCGCCGGCGGCATCGAAGGCCTCGGCATACAGCTCCAGCGCATGCGGCGCGGTGTAGCAGCCGGCGCAGCCGCAGGCGATTTCCTTGGTGTTGCGCGCATGCGGGGCGGAGTCGGTGCCGAGAAAGAATTTCGCGCTGCCTGAAGTCGCGGCCTTGACCAGCGCGACACGGTGTTCCTCGCGCTTCAACACCGGCAGGCAGTAAAAGTGCGGGCGGATGCCGCCCCTGAAAATCTCGTTGCGGTTGTACAGCAGGTGTTGCGGCGTCAGGGTGGCGGCGACATTCGCATCCGCCTCGCTCACGTACTGCGCCGCCTCGCGCGTGGTGATGTGCTCGAACACCACCTTGAGTTGCGGCAGGCGGCGCCGCAGCGGCTGCATCACCCGCTCGATGAACAGGGCCTCGCGGTCGAACACATCCACCGCCGAGTCGGTGACTTCGCCATGGCACAGCAGGGGAATGCCCAGTTCGGCCATCTTTTCCAGCGTCTGGTGACACTTGGCAAGGTCGGTGACGCCGGCATCCGAATTGGTGGTGGCGCCGGCGGGATAGAGCTTGAGCGCCTTGACGAAGCCGGACTCCTTCACCCGCATGATTTCGTCAGGCGGGGTGGTGTCGGTGAGGTAAAGGGTCATCAGCGGCTCGAACTTCACGCCCGCCGGAATGGCGGCGAGGATGCGGTGACGGTACGCCGCCGCCTCCGCCACGGTGCGCACCGGCGGCTTCAGATTGGGCATGATGATGGCGCGGGCGAACTGGCGCGCGGTGGCGGGCAGTACGGCCGCCATGGCCGCGCCGTCACGCACGTGCAGGTGCCAGTCGTCGGGGGTGGTGATTTGCAGGGAAGAAGTCATGAGGCGCGGTCTTTTCGAAAAAGGGGTCGAAGCCGGTGCGTGGTTCAGGCGCCGACCAGGGCGGGCAGGCAAGGCGGCTGTCCGCGCCAGGCGACATGGGTAAACAGATCGTAGCAGCCGAAGTTGAAGCCGTGTTCGGTCCAGAGCATCGACAGGCTTTCCTGGCTGAACAGCGAAATATGGCCGTTGCGCGGACCGACATACCACCAGCCCAGGCGGATCTGCTCGATATCGGGCGGCTGCAGTGCGGTGGAAAGATAGACCGCGGACTCCTCCGCCATGCGCCGCACCATGTCGGCCACGAAAGCGCGCGGATCGGGAGAGTGCTCGATCACCTCGGAGCAGTGCAGCAGTTCAAAGCGCTCCTCGCCTGACGGTGCCAGGTCGCTGTCGTGGAACGGGTCGTACGAAACCGCCTCAAAGCCGCGCGCGCACATATCCTGCGCGAAAACGCCGGTGCCCCCGCCGTAGTCGAGCAGGCGCAGCGCGCCCTTGCGCGCCTGCATCAGGCGGGCGAAATGCTCGGCCAGTTCCAGCGGGCGCTTGCTGGAAAAGTCAGGGTCGACGATTGCGTAGTCATCGTTGTAGATTTTTTCCCCGAATTCGTCTTGCGTCCAGTTGTCGCACAGATTGGTGAACAGGAATTTGCAGTTCGCGCAGCGATAGTAGGGTACTTGCACGCCGGTCGCCGGCAGCGGGACGCGCGGGCAATTCTGCGAAAAATCGACGGCACCGAACATTTCGGCGTCGAATCCGCAGATCTTGCACTGGATCGTTTGGGCGAACATCAATCCTCCGGATGGAATGGCCAGGCGGTACGGTGCGGCTTCATTTCGATGCGCCGGTCAGGCAGGCAAAGCAGGCCGGCGCGCCGCGCCAGGCAAGCTGATTGTTGGCGTCGAAAAAGCCGAGCTTGAGGCCGTATTCGGCCCACAGCATTTCCAGGCTGCGCTGGCTGAACAGGGAGATATGGCCGTTGCGCGGCGCCGCGTATTTCCAGTCCAGGCCGATCCCGGCAATCTCCGGCGGCTGGGTGGCGGTGGAAAGAAAGACAGCGCCGTCGTCGGCCAGGAAACGCAGCAGATCGCGCACAAAGGCATGCGGGTCGGGCGTGTGCTCGATCACCTCGCGGCAGTTGATCAGTTCGAATTTTTCGCCTGCGCGCGGCTCCATCTCGCCTTTGAAAAAGGGATCGTAGGATGCCGTGGGAAAACCCAGCTCGGTCATGCGCCGCGCGAAGGTGCCGCGGCCGCCGCCATAGTCCATCAGGCGGATCGCCCCCTTGCGTGGCTGCAGCAGGCCCGAGAGCACCTGGGCGCAGGACCAGGGACGGTTGGTGACAAAGTCCGGGTCGATTTCGGTGTATTCGTCGTTGTAGATGTGGCGCAGGAATTCCTCCTGCCCCCAGGCGTCGAACGCGTTGGTGAACAGGAAAAAACAACTCTCGCAGCGATAGTAGGCGACCGGCATGCCCACCTCGGGGCGTGGCAGGTCGGTCATCGCCTTGGAAAAATCGGCGTCGCCGAAATAAGGCGCGGGCGCATGGCACACCTTGCAGGGCGCGCTGTCCGAGAGCGGAGCGAGCTTCATGCGATCAGCAAGCACTACGCCGGCCCGCGATTCAGGCAGGCGAAACAGGCGGGCTCGCCGCGCCAGACCAGTTGGGCGTTGTCGGCGTAAAAACCGGTGTGCAGGCCGTAGGCGGCCCACAGGATGGCCAGGCTTTTCTGGCTGTATAGCGAAATGTGGCCGTTGCGCGGCGAGGCGTAACCCCAGGCCATGCCGATCTCGGGCATATGCGGCGGCTGGGTCACGGTGGAGAGAAAAATCGCCCCGTCGTCGGCCAGAAAGCGCAACAGGTCGCGCGCGAACGCGTGCGGGTCGGGTGCGTGCTCGATCACTTCGCGGCAGTTGATCAGCTCGAAACGATCGCCCTCGCGCGGCAGCAGCTCGCCCTGGAAGAACGGGTCGTAGGAATAGGCTTCGAAGCCCATTTCGTTCATCCGCCGCGCGAAGGCGCCCTCGCCGCCGCCGTAGTCCATCAGGCGGATTTTTCCCTTGAGCGAGGTGATCATTCCCGAGAGCAGGTCGGCGCAGGCCAGCGGCCGGTCGCTGGCGAATTCCGGGTCGAGCTTGGCGTAGTCCTCGTTGTAGATTTCGCGCCGGAAGTCTTCAGCGGACCAGGCGTCGAAAGCATTGGTGAACAGGAATTCGCAGTGGCCGCAGCGATAGTAGGCGATGGGTACGCCGGTATCGCGCAAGGGCTCGTCGTATCCGGTCCTGGAAAAATCGACGTCGCCGAAAAAGGGCGCGTCCTGGCCGCAGACCTTGCAGGCGATGCTGGCGGAGAGCGGGACCATTTTCACCTTTTCAGTCTCCGGCGAGCAGCAGCACGCGATAGTCGTTGACATTGGTGCGGGTCGGCCCGGTGACGATCAGGCCGTCGACGGGTTCGAAAAACCCCCACGCATCGTTGGCCTCGAGCATCTCGCGCGGGCGCAGGCCGAGCGCGGCGGCGCGCGCCAAAGTGTCGGGCGCGAAAATGGCGCCGGCGTTCGGCTCCGAGCCATCGATACCGTCGGTATCGGCGGCCAGCCCGTAGGCGCCATCGATGCCGGCCAGTTCCCACGCCGCCGCCAGCAGATATTCGGAACAACGGCCGCCGCGGCCGTTCGGGTTCTTCACCGTCACCGTGCATTCGCCGCCGGAGATCAGCGCCACCCGCTGTGCCACCGGCTGGCCGTGGCGCATGATTTCGCGCAAGGCCTCCGCCTGGGATTTGCCGACCTCGCGGGCCTCGCCGGTAATGGTGTCGCCCAGGATCACCGGCTCGATGCCGGCGGCGCGGAACACCGCGGCGGCGGCTTCCAGGCTTTTGTACGCGGTGGCGATCACCCGGGTGTCGGCGCGGGCGAATACGGGTGAGCCGGGTTTGGGCGTCTCGGCGATGTCGCCGCGCGCACCGGCTTGCAGATGCGCGCTCACCGTCGCCGGCACCCGGCATTTGAATTTGGCGAGAATGTCCAGCGCGTCCTGGTAGGTGGTGGGGTCGGGCACGGTGGGGCCGCTGGCGATGTGGGTGGGCGCATCCCCCGTCACATCGGAAATCACCAGCGAGAGAATCGGCGCCTGGCACATCGCCGCCAGCTTGCCGCCCTGGATCAGGCTGATATGCTTG
>DATAZV010000469.1:0-8309 GCA_036271855.1 Burkholderiales bacterium | reverse complement strand
GCCAGCGCCTCGCGACGCTCGATTTCCTTCACCATCGCCAGAAACTGCTCCTTGAAGGTGGAGCGCATCAGCGGCACGGTGATCAGCGAAGGCACGTCGAAATCCGGCTCGATCACCCCGCGCCAGGACAACAGGTAATCGCCCTCGCTGCCCTCCACCGGGGACAGGTGGTAGCCGCCCTCGAGTTGCCGCAGGTTGCCCTTGAGCACGCGCACCATCAGCCGATCCGGCGGGCTCTCCAGCGACTCCACCGTCACCTCGATCGGATAGGAAAAGAACAGTACCCGGGCGGCGCCTTTTTGCTCGACCACGGCCGTCAGGCCGTGCCGCTCCAGAACCCGGCTCGACGTCATGCCGGGGACAAATTGCGCCAGCTTGTCGTAGTCGGTCAGCGTGCCCCAGATCACCGCCGGGCGCGCGTGGATGCGTACCTGCACGTGCAGCACCACCGCGCCTCCCTGATGCGAGGACTCGATGGAAAAATCTTCGGCCGCGGCCGCCGGCGCCGCCAGGCAGGCCAGCAGCCAGGCGCAGCAGCGCCGTCGCTCTTTGCGCGGTTGGGCTGCGCAGTCGATCCTGTTCTTCTCCAGCTTGCCCATCTTGTTTGTGCCCAGGGGCTCGATCGGGCGACGATGGTAGCGCGCAACGGCCGGCGCCAGTGTGATGCGCCACGCTTTGTTACACATTCCGCGCCGCGGCCGATGCCTCGTGCGAACGGGTGGAATATTCAGCCGCGAAGAATGTTTACTGCCGCCGTCCATTAGAGACGCCTCACATTTGCCTCTGTGCTTGCACGCGGCGCGCGGGCGTTGCGCTGCCGCCGCAAATAGGGGAGACTAATGCGCCGCCCCGGATCGAAGTCATTTGATTTGCCCCGGGCCGGCGCATCACCTGCGCCGGGGCGGGAGATGCGTTCGGCCGATAAAAAATCATAAGGAGACAAATATGCACACTCAATTCCGCCGCTTTGCCTTTGTTGCCGCCCTTTGCGCCTTTGCCGGCGCCGCCCATGCCCAGCCCACGCCCAACCCGATGGACGCGATCCCCGACAAGATGCCCTTCGACATCCCCTACGGCGCGCCGATCTCGCTGGAGCGTGCCGACGTGCTGATCAATGCCGCGGCGGCCGAAGCGCGCAGCCACGGCTGGAAAATGAACATCGCGGTGGTCGATACCGGCGGCAACCTGGTCGCCTTCAAGCGCATGGACAACGCCCAGCTCGCCTCGATCGCGATCGCCGAGCACAAGGCCAAGGCCGCCGCCACCTTCCGCCGCGAAACCAAAGTGTTCGAAGGCGCGATCCAGGCCGGCAACAACTACGTCATCACCCTGGACGGCGCCATCGGCTCGCGCGGCGGCATCCCGCTGGTGGTCGACGGCAAGATGGTCGGCGCCATCGGCTGCTCCGGCGGCACCGGCTCGCAGGACGAAGCCAGCTGCAAGGCCGGCGTCGCCGCGCTGCGCTAAGGCGGTATTGAAGTAAACGCCGGCATCGGCGAAAATCCCCGCTCGCGGTCCTTGCGGATCGCGGGCGCGGCCGGCGGCTCCAGGCTGCCGGGCATTGGCAATCGATCACGCATGTGAACATGGCAGGTGAACTGAATGACGGTACGCTGGGAAACGGTCAAGGTTGGCTCTCATGAAATGCGTGTCTACATGGGGGTGCCGGAGCGGCCGGGCACTTATCCCTGCGTGGTCATCGCCCAGCACGCCGGCGGCGTCGACGCGCAAATGCAGGACACGGTGCACCGCCTGCACCGCGAAGGCTACATCGTGGCCGCCCCCGAATTGTTCCACCGCCAGCCGCCCGCCGGGCTGGAACCCCTGCAGCGCATCGCCCTGCTCAAGGACAGCGAAATCCTGCAGGACGTCGAAGCCACCATCGCCCACATGAAGTCCGGGCGCAGCACCGGCGCGGTCGGCATCGCCGGCTTTTGCATGGGCGGGCGGGTTTCCTACCTGGCCGCCACCACGGTCCGCGGCCTGAAGGCAGCGGCGGTGTTTTACGGCGGCAACACCATGAAGGCGCTGGGCGAAGGGCCTTCGCCGTTCGAGCGCAGCCCCGGCATCGAATGCCCGATCATCGGGCTTTTCGGCGCCGAAGACACCAATCCCTCCCCGGACGATGTCGCCAAAATCTCTGCCGAACTCACCCGCCTGGGCAAGTGGCACGAGTTCCATACCTATCGCGATGCCGGCCATGCGTTCGAGAATTTCATTGCGCCGGAACGCTACCGCGAACGCGCGGCGCGCGCCGCCTGGGGTGAATTGCTGGCGTTTTTCGACGAGCGCCTGAAGCGTCCACTGGCTTAACAAGGGCCGGCGGGTTCATGCGCAACGGCGCCGCATAGCGGCGCCGTTTTCCTTTTGCCGTCGCTCGGCCGCATGCCGATTTGCCGCCGTCAAGGCTGCTTGTGCTGCGCAGGCCTTGCCCCCAAGTACTTTGTGCTAGGCTGTAAGCCATTGATTTTTACGGCACAAATTGGATCAATCCGACTGAAATCATGAAAGTAAGCGCCCGCTTCAGGGTGGCCTGTCACCTATTTTTAGTCGATTTGCGCTAATTTGGTCAAAAAGCCGGGTTTCGGGCTTGCCCACCCCGCTTGAGCGGCATATGCTGGGTATCGGTATACAGTCTTTTTGTACAGTATTTTTGGGTTTTTTTCCCGGTTTGATTGCCGGCGTCCGCCAGCCGAGCGCCGCCCGCAAAGCCCCAAGCACAAGGCGTTGCACATGAGCATCCTGAACATCAAATTTGATCTGGTCGAAATCACCTGGGACGACGCGTCCAGCCTGGAACACGGCTGGGTCGACCCCAACGACGAGAAGCCGCAGCCGCAACTGGTGAAGACCGTGGGTTTCCTGGTCAACGAGTCCGAGCACTACCTGGTGATCGCCTCCACCACTGACGGCAGCTGGGTCAACGGCCGCTTCCAGATTCCCAAGGGCATGGTGCGTTCCTGCAAGCCGCTGCGCCGCAAGCGCAAGGCCAAGGACAGCGGGCTGGCGCGGGCGCAGGCCGAAGCCGCAGCCCAGGCGCAAGGTGAACTGCCGGGGTCCGAAGAATCCTCCGCCACGCAGGGCGCCGCCCAGCCGATGGAACCCAAGCCGGTCGAGCCGGCTTTGGCCAAGGGCGCGCCGACCATACTCGAAGACCTGCTGGCGAAGGCCGGCGAAGCGGCGACGGCGATGAAAAAGGCCGATGAACGCGCGCGCAGCGTGGCCGCCGAGCCCGAGGTTCCGCGCGCTGCCTGAACTCGGGCGGTTTTGCCGGGTCAGTAGTTTGCAGGCAAGGCGCCCCACTCCGGGGCGCTTTGGGTTTTGGCCGTCCGCATTCCATCCGTAATATGTGCCGTGGCGCCGTTGCGCCGGTTCCAATCAAACGGGCAATCAATGTTCGAAGCCGCCGAGCTGGGCCAGAAGACCTCCAAGGAGGAATACGCGCGCAAGGAGCCCCTGCTGCGCGAAGCCCTGTTGAAAGCGCAGTACGCGCTGCTGGCCAGGCCGGCCTTTCCGGTGATCGTGCTCATCGGCGGGGTCGACGGCGCCGGCAAGGGCGAAACGGTGAACCGCCTGCACGAATGGATGGACCCGCGCCACATCAAGACTTCCGCTTTTGGCGAACCGAATGACGAGGAGCGCCGGCGTCCGCCGATGTGGCGCTTCTGGCGCGCGCTGCCGGCCAAGGGGCAGATCGGCATCCTGTTCGGCTCCTGGTACACCGAGCCGATCGCCGGCCGGGTCGACCGCGACCTCGGTTCGAAGGCGTTTTTGCGCGAGATCGAGGAAATCCGCCACTTCGAGCGCATGCTGGTGGCCGAGGGCGCGCTGATCCTCAAATTCTGGTTCCATCTTTCCAAGGACGAGCAAAAAAACCGCCTGCAGGCGCTGCGGGACGACCCGCTGACGCGCTGGAAAGTGACCGCGCTGGATCTCAAGCACCTGAAAAGCTACGACCGCTTTCGCAAGGTGGCCGAAACCATGCTGCGCGAAACCTCCACCGGTGAGGCGCCCTGGACCATCGTCGACGGCTACGACCCGCGCTTTCGCTCCCTGACGGTGGGCAACGCCCTGCTGGAGGCGATGCGCAATCGCCTGAAAAGCCCGCCGCCGCCGACCGAGGCGCCGGCGCCGCTGCAGCGCCAGGCCGGCGGCGCGCGCAATGTCATCAACAGCCTCGACTACGGCCTGACGCTGGAAGATAAGGCGTACCGCGAGCGCCTGGCCGAGCTGCAAGGCCGCCTGGCGGCGCTGATGCGCCATCCCAAATTCGGGAAGCACTCCCTGGTGCTGGCCTTCGAGGGCCAGGACGCGGCCGGCAAGGGCGGCGCGATCCGCCGCGTCACCGCGGCAATGGATGCGCGTTCCTATAGTGTGGTGCCGATCGCCGCGCCCACCGAGGAGGAGCGCGCCCAGCCCTACCTGTGGCGCTTCTGGCGCCGCGTGCCCTCGCAGGGCCGGGTAGCGATTTTCGACCGCTCCTGGTATGGCCGCGTGCTGGTCGAGCGGGTGGAAAAATTCGCCGCCGTGCCGGACTGGATGCGCGCGTACCACGAGATCAACCAGTTCGAGGCGCAGTTGACGAATGCCGGCGCCATCGTGCTCAAGTTCTGGCTGGCGATCACCAAGGAAGAACAGTTGAAGCGCTTCAAGGCGCGCGAGAAAATCGTCTTCAAATCCTTCAAGATCACCGATGAAGACTGGCGCAACCGCAAGAAATGGGCGGCCTACGAACAGGCGGTGTGCGACATGGTCGAGCGCACCGGCACCGCCGATGCGCCCTGGCACCTGGTGCCGGCCAACGACAAGCAGTATGCGCGCATCGAGGTGCTACGCTGCGTTTGCGAGGCACTGGAACAGCGTTTGTGAAAAACACAGGTTCAAAATACGAAAAAAACCTGTTGTTTACTGTTGTTTTGCTCCGGTTGGCCTGCGCACGACCACAACTGTGGTCGCGCTGCTCCGGAAATGGAGATTTCTGACGACCTGAAAACAGGGGGTAGGATGCAACAAGAAAAATGCCGGCATTCGCAATTTGGATGGGTACGCGGCCTGGCGGCCATATTGCTTTTGTTGGGCGGCGCGCAGGCGCAAGCCGCCAGCTTCGATTGCGCCAAGGCCAGCGCCAAAGTGGAAAAGGCGATTTGCGCCAACCCGGCCTTGTCCGCCCTGGACGAGCGTATGGCCGCCGCCTACAAGAAGCAGCTCGCTGCCGCCGGCGACAGCGCAGACTACGTGCGCTTCGACCAGCGCGAGTTCGTCAAGGCGCTGCGCGCCGCCCACGAAGGCGAGATCGAGGACCAGATCGAATGCGCCAAGGCCTATGTCGCCTGCATCAAGCGCCTGCTCGGCGAGCGCGTCGCGGTGCTGGAAAGCCCGGTGTACCGGGTCAGCGGCGTCTATGAGCGCAATGGCGCGAAGCTGCTGATCCGCGCGCGGCCCGACGGCGAGGCCGATGTGTTGCTGTTCCACAAGTCGAGCAACACGATCCGCTCGACCCTGAAGGACGAGAGCCCGACTGGCGACCGGGTACGAAAGGGTGCGAGCGGCTTTGTCGTCTCCGACGAAATGATGAGCAAGCTGGGCGATGGCCCCTCGGGCCAGGCGATGAAGGAGGCTTGCGAAGCGCGCCTGCATCTGGCCGGCCGCGATGCCGATGTCACCCAGAAGGGCAAATGCGGCGCCGACTTCGCCGGCAAATACCGGCGCAACCTGAAGGACCGGGTGGAAAACTACCAGCAGGAGATCAACTAGGCCTCGCCGGACGAGGGCCTCAGGCCGTCTTGCGCCAGACGCTGGCCAGCCAGCCCTGCTGGTCGCGCGGCAGGCCCGGCGGCCGGTAGTAGTGTTCCAGTTCGGTAAAGCCGGCGGCACCGAGAAATTGCTGCCAGGCGCCGAGGTCGTGATAAGCGCCGTAGCGTTCGCGGTTCCAGCCTTCCTGGTTGTCGCCGCGCGGGTTGGAGCTGAACAGCACGCCGCCGGGCTTCAGCGCGGCGTGCAATTCGCCCAGCACGCGCGGCAGTTCCTGCGCCGGCACGTGGAACAGCGAGGCGTTGGCGTAGATGCCTTCGAAGTGTTGGGGCGGCAGTTGCAGGCGCAGGAAATCCTGCTCCCACACCTCGCAGCCGCTGTGCGAGCGCGCCATCGCGGCGAAGGCGGGCGTGCCTTCGAGGCCGACGGCGATGTGGCCGAGATCGGAAAACACCTTCAGGTCGCGGCCCGGGCCGCAGCCGAGGTCGAGCAGCACCCAGGGCCGCATGCCTTCGATGTGGCGCAGCAGGGCGTCGATGTTCTGGCGCACGTCGTGGTCGGCGGTGCGGGCGCGAAAACCGTCGGCGCTGCCCTGGTAGTAGGCCAGGGTGCGGGCGGAAATGTCCTGTAGTTCGTCGTCGGAGAGCGGCATGTTCAGGATTTTGCCAGACAAGCCAGTGCGGTCAGGGCGAACATCAGCCCGGCGCCTTTGCGCGCGCTGAAGGGTTCGCGCAAAAAGAAGAAGCCGACGGCGGCGGTGACCACGAAACCCATCTGCGCCACCGGCACCAGGCGGCTGGCTTCGCCGCGCGCCAGGCCCTGGAACAGGAAGACGAAGGCCGCCGTCAGCAGGGTCGCGGTGACGGTGGCGTGGCCCCAGGCGATGCGGCTGGCGCGCAGGTGGCCGTCGATACGCCAGGCATTGAAGGCGCTCAGGCTCATCACCACGCCGGCCTGTGCGACCAGCAGGGCGGCGGGGGTGGCGCCGGACATCAGGCCGATCTTGTAGATCAGGTTGGCGATGCCCAGGGTGACCGTGGCGATGCCCACGCGCGTGAGCGAGGCGCGCATGCCGGCGTGGCTGACGGTGGCGACTTTCGACGCCGGCGCCTTGCCGCCCAGCAGCAGCCACACCGCCAGCAGGGCGCAGGCCAGGCCCGCCAGCTTGTAGGGGCCGAGCGGTTCGCCCAGCAGCAGCACGGCCAGTGCCGCGGTAAGGGTGAAGGAGAGGCGAAAAATCGGCGCGTTGACGCTCACCGAGCCGCCGCTCAGGCTTTTGGCGAAACTGTAGAAGGCGACAAAGGCGAATACGCCGGCGACCACGCCCCACAAGGAAGAAAGATTGAAGGTCAGGGTATGGGTGAACCAGCCGTAGAGCAGCACCATCGGACCGTACTGCCAGGATTGCACGAACAGCAACTGGTGCGCCTGCACGCCGGCGCCGGCGGCGCGTTTGTAGACCAGGTCGGAAAGGCCGAAGCAGACCATCGCCGCCAGGGCGTAGGCCATGCCGCTGGTGTAGAGATCGGCCATCATCGCGGCATTGTCGCGCGCGGCGTCATGGGCTTATGATGGGCGCGCACCCACTTTTCAGGAAACAGCATGGCCGCTCCCACCACGCCGCGCGCCCTCAACCATATCGGCATCACCGTGCCGGACATCTACGCCGCCATCGACTGGTACGGCGAGATTTTCGGCCTTTCGCACATCATGGGGCCGCGCGTGCTGCAGGCGAGTTCGAGCGTGACGCACGAGACGCCCAGCCTGTTCGGCCCGCGTTTCAAAAAGGCCTACCAGGCGCATCTGCTGACGGCCAATGGCGTGGGGCTGGAGTTGTTCCAGTTCGTCGACCCGCCGGTGGAGAAGCCGGCCGACAATCTCGAATACTGGAAAAGCGGCTACTGGCATTTGTGTTTCACCGATCCGGACATCGAAGGCCTGGCGGCGCGCATCGTTGCCGCCGGCGGCAAGCAGCGCATTCCGGTTTACGAATTCATTCCGGGGCGCCCGTACAAGCTGGTGTATTGCGAAGACCCCTTTGGCAATGTGATCGAATTGTTTTCGCATCATTACGCGGAAGCCTTCGGCAACTGGCCGCAGCCCGGGATGGCACCGCAGGCTTACATCACCCGCGAGGAACATGCGGCGGAAATGCGCGCCCTGCGCGCGGCGCAGGGCTGAGCGGAACAGGGCGACGCAGGTCAGGCTTTTTTCGCGGACTTTTTCGCGGCGGCCTTCTTCGCCGCAGGTTTTTTCGGGGCCTTGCTGCCCTTGCCGCTTTGTTTCCCGATGCCGGCCCATTCCTCCAGTACCGCGCACACGGCAGCGGTGTCGGAGTCGCCGTGGCCCATGGCAATCGCCGCGGCGTAGTAGGGGGTGGAAGCGTTGAACACCGGCGTGGGCACGTCGAGGTCGCGCGCGAAATCGGTGATGATGCGCATGTCTTTTTGCTGGATGTAATTGCTGACCGACGGGTTGACGTGATAGTCGCCCTTGACCATCATCGGCCCGCGCACCTGGAAGATGCGCGAGGAGCCGGCGCCATCTCCAATGACCTT
>DATAZV010000468.1:0-8984 GCA_036271855.1 Burkholderiales bacterium | reverse complement strand
CCGACTTGCGTATCTTGGTTACCAGTGCCCCCACTACTGGAACCCCCATGGACACCGCCCTCACCGACCGCCAACTCCGCTTCGTCTTCGAATACCTGCAGGACCAGAACGCCAGCGCCGCCGCCGTGCGCGCGGGCTATTCGGAGAAAAGCCGCGCCGCGCAGGCGCATGAGCTGATGAACAATCCCGCCGTGCAGGAGCGCATTCGCATGGAGATGCAGAGCCTGCTGGCGGAGGTGGGCTGCTCGGCGCTGGAGTTGATGATGGAGCGCAAGCGGGCGGCGTTTTTTCGGGCGGGGAAGATGTTCAAGGCGGGGTGGGAGTTGGCCGCGCCGGATGAGATGGAAGAAGAGACGGCGGCGGCGCTGGAGGTGAGGACGGTGTTGCGCAAGGGCGGCCCGGAGGTGCATCTGCGCCAGCCGGATCGGAACAAGGCGTTGCGGGCGCTGGAGCGGGTGCATGAGCGCCTGGAGATGCAAAGCGAGCGGCATTACGCGCGGCTGGAGAAGGCCGGGCGGGTGAAAAGCCTGGAGGAGATCGAGGCGATGGATGGGGGCGGCGCTTCGGCGGCACCCGCCGCCGATTTTTCCGAAAAACCTATGGTTTTATCGGGTTCGACCACAAGTGTGGTTGAACCGGCGAGTCATTTTCGCGAAAAACCTATGGTCCCCCAAGGGGACTTCCTTCGGGGCGTTTTCTCAGGTTCGGGCCTGCCGCGGCCGCAGGCCAGTCCCTGGTTGTTGCAGGCGGCGCAGCCGCCGGCGCCTTCATGGGCGCAATTGCGCGCCGCCTGACGGGTTCCGGCTTTACGGCGGCTGTGACTTTGTGCCCTCGCTCAATCGACCCTGGCGCCGGTTTCCTGGATCAGCTTGCCCCAGCGGTCCGACTCCGACTTGATCAGCTTTTCGAAGTCCGCGCCGTTGAGCAGGCTCTGGTTGACCCCCTGGGTGGCCATCGCGGTCCTGACTTCCGGCGTGGCAATCGCCTTGGCCGATTCCACCCGCAGGCGTTCGACAATCTCGGGCGCGGTCCCGGCCGGCACGAGCATGCCCAGCCAGCCGGTGATCACCGCGCCCTTGACCCCGGATTCCACCAGCGTGGGCACTTCCGGCAATTCCGCCGCGCGCTGGGCGGAGGTAACGGCAAGCGCGCGCAGGCGCCCGGACTTGACCATCGGCAAGGCGTTGGAGATGCCGACAAAGCTGCTTTGCACCACCCCCCCCACCACGTCGACAATCGACTGGTTGCTGCCGCGATACGGCACGTGGTTGAGTTGCGTGCCGGTGGCCCAGGCGAAATAAGCGCCCACCAGTTGCTGCGTGCTGCCATTACCGGAGGACGCATAGCCGATGGTCTTGGGATGCGCCTTGGCCTGCGCGATGAATTCCGCCACCGTCTTCGCCGGGAACTGCGGGTTGACCACCATCACCGAGGGCGCCTCGGCCAGCTTGGCCACCGGGGTGAAATCCTTTATCGGGTCATACGGCGCCGGATGATAGAGCAAGGGCCCGATCACCAGCGAGATCGACACCACGCCGACGGTGTAGCCGTCGTTCTTCGCGTGCGCGAGGGTCTTGGTGCCGATGGTCGAGCCGGCGCCAGGGCGGTTTTCCACCACGAACGACTGCCCCATGGACCTGCCCATCTGGTCGGCCAACAGCCGCGACACCACATCGGTATAGCCGCCCGGCGCGAACGGAATCACCATGGTGACCGGGTGGTTCGGATAGGCCTCGGCCGCCGGCGCGCCGGCGCCGCAGCCCAGGAGTGCAGCCGCCAGCAGCGCGCGGCCTGCGTTGACTTTGCAGCGCGGAACCCGCATCGCGCGCCTCAGTGCTTGCCGGCGCGGTAGACCGGCGCCGGCTGGGTAAAGAAGGAATGCAGGATGTGATAGCACATCATGTAGTTCTTCTGCTGGAAGCTGGCGTGGGAGATGCCCGCCATCACGGTGAACTGCTTGTCGTTGTTCGGCAGTTCCTTGAAGAAAGCCGCCAGGTCGTCGTAGCTGGCAATGCCGTCGAACTCGCCGCGCATGATCAGGGTGGCCATCTCGAGCTTTTTCGGGTCGACCACCGGCAGCTTGGAGCACATGTCGACGTAGGTGCCGGTGGGCACGGAGTCGTCCAGGGTCAGGATGGCGTCGGCGAAGGCTTGCACCGTGGCCGCGTCCGCCGTGTCCGGGTGGTCGCGCTCGAAAATGCTGCGCACGAAGGCCTGGTCGATCGGGCGGCGGTTCATGCTCAGCCATTCGCTGAGGCGCTTCTTGCGGTTGTCCAGGGTGTGGCTGCCCTCCCCGGTCCAGACGAAGGCGTCAAGCGCGATGCGCTCGACCCGCTCCGGGTGGTTTTGCGCGAACAAGGCGCCCTTCAGCGCGCCGGAGGAAATGCCGTACACCAGCAGCTTCTTGGCGCCGGTTTCCTTGAGGATGAATTCACTGGCGGCGGCCAGGTCGGCGGCGCCGTTGGTGATGTCGAAGTTGATGTCGCGGTGCTTGCTGGAGCGGCCATAGCCTTCGCAGTCGACGCACCAGGTGTCGAAACCCTTGTCGACGAACCAGTCCATCGCCGAGGAGAAGGGGCGGCCGGGCACCGTCAGGTCGAAGGTCGGCTGCGCCGCCATCGAGGAGCCGTGGACGAAAAATATCGGGAATTCGGAAGGCTTGCCCTTGGGCGACTTGCGCCACATGAACAGGTCGATATCGGGCTCGCGCTTGGTCCAGTACTCCTTGCCGCCGGTCCAGGTGACTTTGACGGGGGTGTTCGAAGTGCTCAAAATAAATCTCCTGTGGTGCTGAAAGATGGGTCCGCCACCGCCCTATCGGCGGCGGCCGGACCTCGACGCTGTGAACCAGGGGTTCACTGGGGGTTCGGGCGCGACATGATAAGCCAATCGCGGCCCTCCTTCACGCGGCGAAGCCGCCTATTTGGCGAACAGCGACGCCATGTTGGCGAAGGCCTTGATCTCCATCGCGTTGCCGGAGGGGTCGAGGAAGAACATCGTCGCCTGCTCGCCGACCTCGCCCTTGAAGCGGATGTGCGGCTTGATGATGAAGTCCATGCCGGCGCCTTCGAGCTTGTCGGCGATGCTCTGCCACTCGCTCATCGACAGGACCACGCCGAAATGGCGCACCGGCACGTTATCGCCGTCGACGGCGTTGGTGGCGCGGTGGCCGGCTTCCTCGGGGGCCAGGTGGGCGACGATCTGGTGGCCGTAAAAATTGAAATCGACCCAGTCGGGCGCGCTGCGGCCCTCGGGGCAGCCCAGCAGTTCGCCATAAAACCCGCGGGCGGCGGCGATGCTGTGGACCGGGAAAGCCAGGTGAAACGGGGCAAGAACGGGCGTGATGGAGCTCATGGGAAAGGGGCAGTTGGGAGTCGAAAAAGAATGCGCAATCGCAGGCGCAGTTTATGGGGTCTGGCGTGCAAATGAAAGCCCGACTCCCGTACGCGAAAGCACCGTTGGGTGCGGGCAGATGTCAGTCACCCGGCAATGCCAATGGTATATTTTTCAATTGCATATCGAAGCCATTTAATTTGAAAGGTGCGGATGATATTATGGGCTGCATCAGACCCATAAGCCGGCAGCACGGCCTGGATTTACGACTTCAATCATGCAGCGCAAATCGGCCTCTTCCTCTGCTTATCAGCGCGTTGCGGCGGCATGGCGGGAAATGCGTAAGCGCATCCGCCCGGGCCAGCGGGATCCTTCGCTGCGGGGGGTGGAGAACAAGCCCGATTATGTGATCGAGGACTCCCCCGAAGACCGCATCGGCATCTACCGGGCCTACCGGCCTGCTACCGGGCGCGACGAAATGTCGCGCCGCATGGAAGAGCTGACCGAGCTGATGCTCAGGCACTATTACACCGGCGGCCTGATCGATATGCGCAAGTGCAGGTTCGACGAGCGTCCCGCCGCCAACGACCTCTCGCAGGAAGCGGTGTTGCCCTACGCGGTCAATCCGCTGTGGCGCCTGGCGCTGCTGGTGTCGGCCGACGAAACCAGCAACGCGCCGCCGGCCATGTTCGACGCCCTGCTCAAGCTGCACCGTCGCGCCGGGGTGCAGATGCAGAAATTCGAGGAGTATGAGGGCGCGGTTCGCTGGCTGCAGCGCGCGCGGGACGACCTGCTGACCAAACTCTAGCGAGGACGACGGGATAGCCCCGGACAAAAAAAAGCGCGCACGGCAACTCTCTTGACGGAGCAACCAGTGCGCACTAAAAGTACGACCTCAAACAGGGTTGAGACAAAGCTAAGACGGTTACAGGCCAGCGGTAAGAGCGGACCACCACCCTTGCGGATGATCGTAAGTGTTTCACTTATCTCAGGACCCATAATGCCTGTGCGTGCAATGGGCTGTCAAGCGCTTCGATGCACTTTTGCGCATTTTTACAAACCGGGAGCTATTCTGGCTCCCGCCCTTCGGACCAGGCGGATCTAGGCCGGCGCCGATGTATGGCCGCGAAGCCAGTCAGCCGCCGGCGCGTAGCCGTCGAACAGGCGTGCGATGTAGCCTGAATTGATGAACGCGGTTTCCATGAAGCCGTAGGAAGCGTCCCCCGGCGACACCAGCAGGGCGATGCGCCAGTCGCGCGTCAGGCCGAGTTTCCAGGCCTGGTTGTAGGCGTAGTCGTACTGTGCGCCAATGCCGGCCTGGAACGGCGCGCCCCGCGAGTCGAACATGATGCGCTTGAGCCGATTTGCCTGCCCGAGTGCCACTGCGGCCCGCAGGCGTTCGGCCATTTCGGCGGGATTGCGCGCGGAGGCGAGGGAACGGTAGTGGATGAAGGCGTTGTCATCGCTCAGGACGATGCTGTAATTCGGACTTTCCGGGCTGACCATGATGGATATACGCATGCCGGCCGACGCGGGTAAGGCCGGGTTGGGTTTGAAATGGAGGAATGCCCTCGATATTGATTTGAAAATCAATATTTCAAGGCGAATCCCGACAATCGTCCCCGATACTGCCTATTGGACAAAGCGTCTTGCGCTACCCAGCCGCCAAGGTTTGGCGGGCTGCGCCGCCCTACTTGCGCGCCTTGAGCTTGGCGCCGATCAGCTCGGCCATGTCGGTTTGCTTGGCCTTTTGCGCCCAGCTGATGGCGGTGTCGCCATTCTCGTTTTTCAAAGTCGGGTCGGCGCCTTCCTCCAGCAGCAGGCGCACGGTGTTGATATAGCCGCCGCGCACCGCCATCATCAGGGGCGTAGTGCCGTTGGGTGCGGCAGAATCAATGTAGGCGCTGTTGTCGAGCAGCATCTTGACGATGTCGCTGTGGCCGTTGGTGGCGGCGTAAAGCAGCGGCGTCCAGCCCGGCTGGTTGATCTCGGCGTCCTTGGAAAGCAGGAATTCGACTATTTTGGTCGAGCCGGCCAGGCAGGCTAGCATGATCGGGGTTTCCCCGAGCAGATTGCGTTTGTCGATGTCCGCACCGGCTGCAACCAGAGCCTGCACCACTTCCAGGTTGCCTTCGCGCGTCGCGATGTGCAGCACCGGCTGGCCCTTGGTGTCGACCGAATTGGGATCCATGCCGCGCTTGAGCAGGGCAACGACTTCCTTGGGCCGGCTGTTTTGCACCGCCTGGAGGAAGTCGTCGTAGGCGGCGGCGCCCACCGGGCCGGCGAGTGCCAGGCCGAGGATCAAGGCACCGGCGCTACGACTGATTAAGGGGCTCATGCGGCGGCCGCCGGGCTCACCTGGAACAGGCGAAAAAAGTTGTCGGTGGTGGCCTGTGCCACCTTTTCCAGCGGGATGTCTTTCAACCGGGCGATCTCCTCGGCAACATGGACCACGAAAGCCGGTTCGTTGACCTTGCCACGATGCGGCACGGGAGCGAGATAAGGGGAATCGGTCTCGATCAGCATTTTGTCCATGGGTACGATCCGCGCCACCTCTTTCAGTTCCTTGGCGTTTTTGAAGGTGACGATGCCGGAGAATGAAATGTGAAAGCCCATTTCCATCGCCGCCTCGGCCACGGCGCGGGTCTCGGTGAAGCAGTGCATCACCCCGCCGGCCTTTTCGGCGCCCTCCTCGCGCATGATGCGCAAGGTGTCGTCGGCGGCGGCGCGGGTATGGATGATCAGGGGCTTTTGGTTGGCGATGGCCGCGCGGATATGGGTGCGAAAGCGTTCCCGCTGCCATTCCAGGTCGCCGGTCAGGCGGTAGTAGTCCAGGCCGGTTTCGCCGATTGCCACCACCTTGGGGTGGCGCGCCAGTTCGGTCAGGCGCTCGATGGTGGGCTCGGTGTCCTCGTCGTGGTCGGGATGCACGCCGACCGAGGCATAGACGTTCGGGTGGCTATCAGCCAGGGCCAGCACGCTGCCCAGGTCCTCGAAATTCACTCCTACGCAAAGCGCGTGGCTGACCTGGTTTTGCGCCATGGCGGCAAATAACTCGGGCAGCCGGGGGGCAAAATCCGGAAAATTGATGTGACAGTGAGAATCAACAAACATATCAATAGCTTGACAAGACTTCCTAATCTATTCTCTTAGACATAATGAAAATAGTTAATATGATATAAATCAAATGTTTAATTGATATAGATAAAGTCGATGCTGAGCATCGAAATTGCCTGAAAAACGATCAACCCAAGCCCTAAAGGGTATGCGTGGGCCGTGTCGAGGAGATGGCGTTGCCCAGGATATTCTCAATCTTGCGACGCGCCGACTGGCCGCTTTCGTCGCTGGAGAATTGCACCCCGACCCCCTGCTGCTTGCTGCCGTGGGCGCCGGCCGGGGTGACCCAGACCACGGTGCCCGCCACCGGCAGCTTGGCCGGATCGTCCATCAGGGACAGCAGCATGTAGACCTGGTCGCCCAGTTTGTAGGCGCGGGTGGTGGGAATGAACAGGCCGCCGTTGGTCAGGTGCGGCATGAAGGCAGCGTACAGCGCCGACTTTTCCTTGATGTTCAAGGAAAGCATGCTGGGACGGGCGCCGCCTGCTTGCGCGGTCTTGGTGGTGTCGTCGGCCATGTTCAGGAGTGGATTGCGCGGGCGTAGTCGATCAGCAAATCTTCGGCGACCAGACGGACATTAAGCGGGTGGCCGGCGCTGCGCCGTGCCGCCAACAAGCTGCGGTAAAGGCGAAAAAGCCCGGGCAAATCGGCGGCTGCCGCCAGCTTTTCTATCGTCTTGATCTGCCGGGGATAATAGCGCACTTTGCCGCTGTTTCTGTGCAAAATCAGGTCCGATACCCATTGGGTCAGCCATAGCGTCAGCAATTCGGCGCCGGCCTTGTCGCATTTTTCCGCGGTGGCGATGGGGTCGAGTGCGCGCGTGCCGGTAAGCGCGTCGATCAGCATGGTGCGCACCTCCACCGCCGCCTCGTCTTCCGCCTTGCTCAGAGCGGCCAGGGGCGCACCCCCTGCTTCGGCCAGGGCGGTTTGTGCGTCGGCTACGCCCTGCTGTTCCAGCCAGGCCAGCGCCGCCGCCGGCGACGGCGGGGCGACAGCGAACTTGGCGGTGCGGCTTTTGATGGTCGGCAACAAATGATCCAGCCGGCTGCTGACCAGCAGGAAAACCGTACCGGCCGAGGGCTCCTCCAGGGTTTTCAGCAGGGCATTGGCAGAAGCCTGGTTCAGCGCATCGGCCGGATAAAGCAACACCACCTTGGCGCCGCCGCGGTGGGTGCCGATAGCGAAAAACGTGTCCAGGGAGCGGATCTGCTCGATCTTGATTTCCTTGCTCGGCGTCTTGGACTTGGCGCCGGCTTCGCCTTCAGCATTTTCCGCGCCTGTTTCGGTATCGGCCGCCTGCAGGATTTCCGGCAGCACGGCGCGATAATCCGGATGATTGCCGTCGCCGAACCAGCGGCAGGCGTTGCAGATACCGCAGGGATGGCCCCCGGCGGCTGGCGTTTCGCACAACAGGCTTTGCGCAAAATGCTCGGCCAGCTCGCGCTTGCCGATGTTCGGCGGCCCATAAATCAGCAAGGCATGGGGCAGGCGTTCACGCTGCGCCTGGAGTTGCTCCCAGGCCGGTTCCAGCCACCGGTACGACAATTCTTTCACAGTATTTTCATATACTTGAGAGTATTTTCTCAAGTTCTTTCGAGATTTGTTCCGGCGCCAGATTGGCGTCGATGACGCGAAAACGCTTGGGCTCGGCGGCGGCGCGGCGCAGGTATTCGGCGCGCACCCGCTCGTGGAAATCAGTCAGCTCGATTTCGAAGCGATCCAGCGCCCGGCTCGATGCCATGCGGCCGGCGGCGACCTCGCGCGGCAGGTCGAAAAGTAAGGTCAAATCCGGGGTGAGGCCAGGATGCACCCAGTCCGCCAGTGCCTGGATTTTCTCCGCCGGCACCCCGCGTCCCCCGCCCTGGTAGGCAAAGGTGGCATCGGTGAAGCGGTCCGAAATTACCCAGGCGCCACGCGCCAGGGCCGGGGCGATCACCTGGGCGACGTGTTCGCGGCGGGCGGCGAACATCAGCAGGGTCTCGGTTTCCAGGTGCATGGCCTCGGCCAGCAGCAGGCCGCGCAGGGATTCGCCGATGGCGGTGCCGCCCGGCTCGCGGGTGACCACCACTTCCACCCCACGCGCGCGCACCAGGTCGGCAACCGTATTGATGTGGGTCGATTTGCCGGCGCCGTCGATGCCCTCGAAGGTGATGAAGCGGGGCTTGCCGCCCTCGCCCTTGATCGCCGCGGCCACCTCGGGGGCGACAGCGGCGGAATCGGTCTCGACGTCGGCTTGCATGTCAGCCGGCCTGCTTTTTCTGGTAACGGTTGACCGCCCGGTTGTGCGCTTCCAGGGTGGAAGAGAACTCGTGGGTGCCGTTGCCCTTGGCGACGAAATAGATCGCCTCGGTATCGGCCGGGTGCAGCGCTGCCTGGATCGCCGCCGCGCCAGGCAGGGCAATCGGCGTCGGCGGCAGGCCGGTGCGGGTATAGCTGTTATAGGGGCCGTCTTCCTGCAAATCGCGCTTGCGCAGGTTGCCGTCGAAGCGCGTCCCCATGCCGTAAATGATGGTCGGGTCGGTCTGCAGCAGCAT
>DATAZV010000467.1:0-1692 GCA_036271855.1 Burkholderiales bacterium | reverse complement strand
CCGACGCCGTCACCCGCGCCAAGCTCAGCTTCGCCGCCGAACAGTGGATCGCGGCGATGAATCCGGGCAACTTCCTCGCCACCAACCCGGAAGCCCTGCAGCGCGCCGTCGCCACCAACGGCGCCAGCCTGACCGACGGCCTGAAACTGATGCTCGCCGACCTCGCCAAGGGCCGGGTGTCGAATACCGACGAGTCTGCCTTCGAAGTCGGCAAAAACATCGCTGTCTCGCCGGGCGCGGTGGTGCTGCGCAACCAGCTTGCCGAACTGATCCAGTATGCGCCCGCCACCCCCAAGGTCGGTGCACGGCCGATCCTGCTGGTGCCGCCGTGCATCAACAAGTTCTACATCCTCGACTTAGGCCCCGAAAGCTCCTTCGTGCGCTTCCTGGTCGAGCAGGGGCATACCGTCTTCATGGTGTCCTGGCGCAATCCGACACCGGAAGAAGACCAGTGCACCTGGGACGATTACCTGCAGATGGGCGTGGTCGAGACCATCGCCGCGGTGCAAAAGATCTGCAAGGCGAAGACCATCAACACCCTCGGCTTCTGCGTCGGCGGCACCATCCTTGCCACCGCGCTGGCGGCGCTGGCGGCGCGCGGCGAAAAGCCGGCCGAGAGCATGACCCTGATGACCACCCTGCTGGATTTTTCGGATGTCGGCGAACTCGGCCTGTTCGTCGATCCGGGCTCGGTGGCTTATCGCGAGAGCACCCTGGGCGCCGGCGGCCTGATGTCGGGCCGTGATCTGGGCACCACCTTCTCGTTCCTGCGCCCCAAAGACCTGGTGTGGAACTACGTCAACAAGGGCTACCTGCAGGGCCAGGCGCCGCCGCCCTTCGACCTGCTGTACTGGAATTCCGACGGCACCAACCTGCCGGGGCCGATGTACTGCTGGTACCTGCGCAACATGTATCTGGAAAACAACCTGCGCCAGCCCGGCAAGATCGAATCGCTGGGTGAGCAGGTCGATCTGTCGCTGCTCGACATGCCGAGCTATGTATTCGCCGCGCGCGAAGACCACATCGTGCCGTGGAAAACATCCTACGAATCGACCCGCCTGGTCGGCGGCCCGGTGCGCTTCGCGCTCGGTGCCTCGGGCCATATCGCCGGCACCATCAATTCGGCGAAAAAGAACAAGCGCAGCTACTGGCTGGCCAAACCCGGCACCCGCAAGCTGCCGGCCTCGGCCGACCGCTGGATGGAAGCGGCCGTCGAGCACCCCGGCAGCTGGTGGAACGACTGGATCGAATGGCTCAACGCACATCGCGGCGGCGAAGTGGCCGCGCGCAAGGCCCTGGGCAACGCCGGCTACAAGAAGCTGGCCGCCGCACCCGGCGAATACGTGAAAGCGCGCATCTGATGCAACACATTTTTCCAACATGGGAGACCAGCATATGAAACGAGTTGCATACGTCACCGGCGGCATGGGCGGCATCGGTACCGCAATCTGCCAGCGCCTGCACAAGGACGGCTTCACCGTCGTCGCCGGCTGCGGCCCGAGCCGCGATTTCGAAAAATGGATAGGTGAACAAAAGGCGCTCGGCTATACCTTCTACGCCTCGGTCGGCAACGTCGGCGACTGGGACTCGACGGTGATTGCATTCGACAAGGTCAAGGCCGACCATGGCCAGGTTGACGTGCTGGTCAACAATGCCGGCATCACCCGCGACGGCCAGTTCCGCAAGATGAGC
>DATAZV010000466.1:0-3473 GCA_036271855.1 Burkholderiales bacterium | reverse complement strand
ACACAACAGTTTGGGAGCCCACTCATGCGCCAGTTACAGCTTTGCCTGCTTTGCGCCAGCGCCCTGCTGGCAGCCCCGGCCCACGCCGACATCACCCTCGGGCAGATCGCGCCCCTGAGCGGCGAACACGCCGCCGCCGGGCACGAAATCGCCGCCGGCGCCAAGGCGTACATCGACAAGGTGAACGCCGAAGGCGGCGTCGCCGGCCAGAAGATCGTCTATGTGCTGAAGGACAACGCCGACCAGGCAGCGCAGACCCAGGCGCAGGCCGCCGCGCTGATCCAGCACGATCACGTCCACGGCATCCTGCCCGGCGCCGGCAGCGCGCAGACGCGCGAACTGGTGTCCAGCGGCCTGCTGCGCCAGCACCAGGTGCCGCTGCTGGCGCTGCGCAATGCCGCCGCCGACGAAGCGCCGCTCACCAGCAACCCCGAAGGCATCAGCCGCGACACCGGGCTGATCGAAATCACCCCGCCGGCCGGCACCTACGCGCCGCTGGTGAATGAATTCCGCGCCACCCTGGCGAAGTACGGCGCGCCCGGCGCCAGCTACAGCAGCGCCGGCCTGCAGGGCTACATCGCCGCCAAGGTGATGGTCGGTGCGGTGCGCCTGCTGGCCCCGGTGCCCAGCCACGAAGATTACTTCGCCGCGCTGCGCAACATGGTCCCCGACCTTTCCAGCCGCCTGATCGTCAGCAGCAACATGCCGCGCTAAGCGGCATCACGCGGCGGCCCGGTTTCGCACCCGGCCGCGCGTTGGCGTGGGGCACAAGGCTGCCCCGGCTTCCCGCCCTTTCGCGCCATCAGCCGCGCCGGCATCGCCCGCGCGCTTTCGCACCGCCCACTTCCACCGGCACCGCCCGCGTGCCTTGCGCCGCCAGCCGCACCGGCACCGCCCGCAGGCGCGGCGCCGCCTAGCGCGCCGGCACCGTCCGCGTGCTTTCGCGCAGGATGCCGCCGCCGCCGACGCTGCCTTCAGCCTGGCCGCCGCCGCTCATGCGCGTTTCGCAGGCGCTGCGGTCGTCGCCCTTGAGGGCGTCGCAGCGCAGGCGCGCGTTTTGCGCCAGCACGTCGGAGGGCGTGTTGAAGTCGCCGGCCCTGGCCTGCGAATAGGCGCGGCCGGCCTCGGTGCGGCAGATGGTGCGGTCTTCGGTGGCACGGCTGCTGTCGCAGCCGGCGAGGTCGCTCTTGTATTGCGCCTGCGCGGCGGAGGCGGCGCCGGAACGTTCGGCGGCCTGCGCACCGGCGCAGGCAAAGGCGGCGGCGCAGGCGGCGGCCAGCGCCAGGCGGGAAGAAATCGATAGTGACATGGTGGGCTCCTTGGTTCGCAGCGCGCGGCACACGCCGGCAATGCGCAATCTGCGGCGACAAACAGACGGCGTGACGGCGCCAGGCGGCCACGCCGATCAACGCTTGATGAATGGCCGGGCGAGGGCAAAGCCCCGCGCCACAGCCATGGCCGCCATTGCATCCCTGCCCGCAGTTGCAAGGCGGCGGTGGCGGCCATTGCAATAGACAGCGCCCTTGCGCGAAGGTTGCATGCCGCGCGCGGCCAAAAAAAAAGCCCCCGGGGGGAGGGACCCCGGGGGCTAATCGGACTGTACAAAGGAGGGGACTACAAAACAGTCCGAGGAGACAAACCGGTTTGTGCGGACCGCTTGCGTAATGCATTGACAACGATGCAGCGGGTATGCAGGCATCATAGGCAGCGCCGTGCCGCGCCGCAATACCACCAAAGTACTAAAGAAGAGTTAGGCCGGATCGGTGGGCCTTGCGTGGGCGCCGGGAGGAAATCGGGGTCAGATCACTTTTTCGCTTTTTGAAAAAGTGCTCTGACCGCCGATTTCCGGGTTGCGGAGTGAGGGTATTCGCCCGCCACAAAAGGTGAACGACGACCAGCGATTGTTACGTCTTCACTCCGAAATAAATTGGGGTCACCGTTTCGGCAAATGAGCTTTTGCGATGAACCATGCAAAAGCGATCCGACCCCAATTCTCGCCGCGTACCTGACGCCTTACGGCAACACCTCAATCGTCGAGCTTCGCCGGCAGCAAGATCCACGCGATCAGCGCCAGCACCAGCAGCGCCGCGCCGACCTTTTCCGCCACCCGCCAGCCATGCCCGTGCGAGCGGACGATCTCCAGCTCCTGCACCCACACCACCTCGCAGGCGCCTTCGCCGTCGTCGGTGCGCACGATGCTGGTCTTGCGCATGCCCGCCACGCGGCCGTCCGTGTAGGTGGTGTAGTCGATCAGGTAGCCGCGCATGCGCACCTCGTCGCCCACCTTCACCTCGCGCAGCACGTGGGCGATGGCCGCGTCGTTGGTGACGACATGGTTGTTCGACAGCGCGGTGCCGTCGAAGCCCTTCCCCGGCGGCAGCGCGCCGGTCTGCCACCAGCACTCCCACTGCGTGTGGGTATAGCTGGCCTGGCGGTAGGCGTCGCGGCGCACGTTCTCGCCCCACACCACGCACAGGTCGGCGATGTTGATATGGTCGTTCCACTCCTTGTGCGCGTAGTCCCACCAGGCGTCCGAATGATGCAGGCTCACCACCAGCCCGGAGATGTCGTAAGTAAAGCGCGGCGCCACCGTGTACTGCACGCCGCTGACGTTGGTATCGAAAGGCTTGTCGCGCGTCGGCCGCTGCTCCGGCTCCTCCAGCATGCCGGCGCTCAGCTTCTCCGGCGCCGGCAAATGGTCGGCCATGTACCAGCCCAGCGCAATCAGCAGCAGGCTGCCGATGATGCAGAGCTTGACCAGCCGGTCCGAAGACATCGCCTCAGGCCAGCCCGCGCGCGTGCCAGTGCCAGGAGACGGCGAAAAACAGCACCGCCGCAATCGCGTAGGAAACCACCGCGCTCCAATACTTGCCGGGCTCCTCCTCGCGGTAAATCCAGCCGCGGGACTGCTTGGACCCGGTGCGCCCGGTCGCCAGCGAATAGGCCACGATGACCAGGAAAATCACGCCAATGCCGACCGTCAGCAAACTGGAGTTCATGCCTTCCCCCTTCAGCCCGGCGATGGTTGATATTTTCTTCGAGGGCTGCGCCTGCCGATAATTGTGCGGCAAGCAGCGCGCGAACGCAAACAGCAGCGCCCTGCCCGCCTCATTTCCAGAAAAAGTCCGACCAGCAGAGCCAGCTGAACACCAGCGCCCCCACCGCGCGGCCGAACATCGCGTACCAAAATGCGCCCCGGTTCCTCTCGCGGGTAACCGTCTGCAGCTTGTCGCGCATCATCCTGCGATCGAACAAACGGGTGCGATCGACTTCGGCCTCGCCCTGCCACAGCCCCCGCACCAGCATCAACAGGCAGGCCAGCCCGAAAGAACCGAACCCCCAGCGCTCCTGCCGGAACCCATGCACGAACATGAAAGCCGTGCCCGCCGCCCACAGCCCCGCGAATAACCAGCGCTCGTTCATACTTTTCTCCCTGCCGCGCCCGCTGCACGCATGGCGCGGCACCGGAGAAA
>DATAZV010000465.1:0-24160 GCA_036271855.1 Burkholderiales bacterium | reverse complement strand
GCCGCCGCCGGCATCGCCAGCAAGGGCGTGGTGCGCCTGTTGATTGCCCGCTGGGGCTATCGCACGGTGCTGGTGGCCAATACCGTGCTGGTGGGCCTGGGCATCGCCGAATTCGCGCTGGTGTCTTCAACCCAGCCGGTGTGGTTGCATCTGGTGCAACTGGGTGTGTTCGGCGGGGTTAACTCGATCCAGTTCACCGCGATGAACACCATCTGCCTCAAAGACCTGGACAGCGATGGCGCCTCCGCCGGCAACAGCCTCTTGTCGATGGTGCAGATGCTCTCGATCTCGGTCGGCGTGATGATCGCCAGTGCGCTGCTGCGCGCCTTTGCCGGCCTGGCCCACAGCGGCGAGACCCTGGGCGCGTTTCACGCCACCTTCATCTGCATGGGCCTGATCACCTCGGCCTCGGGCTGGATTTTCTGGCAGCTCTCGCCGGATGAGAAGCCCAGCGACAAACCGCTGGACCCGACCGACGTCGAGTAGCGGCGGCACAGAACGGCAAGGAAAAAACAAAGTCCACCGCGAGCGATGGGCTTTGTCGGCAGCAGTACCGCTCAGTCGTCGGCGGGATAAAAGGACTTCAGGCTCAGCGCCTCGCGATACGCCAGGTCTTCCAGCTCGATATAGGAGCGCTTGCTCTCCTTGTCGACGGTGAACTGGATCTTGCGCGTGGTATCGGTGGTGGCGCGGATGTCCAGCAGCTCCAGGTATTCCTTCACCTCCCACTCGTGGGCGCCGGCGATGCCGGGGGGCGCGTAGATCATCGAGCCCGGGCCGACCTCGAACTCTTCGCCTTCGAAGTTGCGCACCGTCGCGCTGCCGGCGATGACGTAATAGCAGGCCTCGATCGGGTGCCAGTGCAATTGCTCATAGGCGCCCGGCTTGTAGGTGGCGCGGCCGATGCGGATGCGCTCGGTATCGACCACGCCGGGCCAGCCGACCAGGCGCTGGTAATTCTGCTTGTCGATCACGCCGCGGCGGCCGGGGTAGTCGGCCTGGTGCACGACTCGGAGGGTGGATTTGACTTCCATGATGAGGCTTCCCGTCTAGGTAATGGTGAAACTCGAACGAAACTTCATTCCACCTTGATGTTGGCTTTGGTGATCATCTCGCGGTACATCGGCACCTCTTGCGCGATGCGCGCCTTTAGCTGGTCCGGCCCGCCGCCAATGATGCCGAAGCCGGTGTTCTTCAGCGTCTCCTGCACATCGGGGCGCTTGAGGATCGAAAGCGTTGCCTTGGCGAGCGTGTCCACCACCTCCTTGGGCATGCCCGCCGGGCCGACCAGCACCTGGAAAGTGGCCAACTCCGAATTCGGAAATCCCGCTTCGGCCATGTTGGGCACGTTGGGAAAATCGGGCAGGCGGCCGCGGCCGGTATGCACCAGGCCGACCAGGCGCCCGGACGACATGTATTGCGCCACGCTGCCCAGCGAAAAGGAACCAAGCTGCGTGTCGCCGGAGAGCGCGGCCTGCATCGAGGGGCCGGCGCCCGAATAGGGCACGTTCGTGATGTTGATGCCGGCCCGGTATTTGAAATATTCGACCGCGATGTGCGGCGCGGTGCCGGCGCCCGGGTTGGAATAGTTGAGCAGGTTGGGTTCTGCCTTGGCCCGGGCGACAAGGTCGGCAACGTTCTTGATGCCGCTTTGGGGGCGGGTGACGATGACGTTGGGCGAATCGCCGATCTCGACAATCGGCGTGAAGTCCTTGATCGCGTCGAAGGGGTGCTGCTTGGCGTACAGCGTCGGGTTGGCGGTCAGCACCGAGGAGATCACCATGATGGTGTAGCCGTCGGGCTTGGCGGCGGCGGTGAACTTGGCGCCGATGTTGGCGCCCGCGCCGGGCTTGTTGTCGACGATGAAGGTCTGCTTCAGGTCTTGCGTCAGGAAGTTGGAGAGAGCGCGCGCGACAATGTCGCTGCCCCCGCCGGGCGCGAAGGGCACGACGATGGTCACCTGGTGGTCGGGGTAGGCGGCGTGCGCGGCGCCGAAGAACAGCGGGGCGGCGGCCAGCAGGACAGCGGCGCTGCGCAACAGGGTCGGGCGAAACGATGGGAACAAAGCTTGTCTCCTCTATATCTTTGGGTGGTGCGAAGCGCGGTGCGCGAGCGGCAAAAACGGCGCGGTGGAACAGAAAAATCCCGATGCTCTCATTCACGCGGCGGGTCACGCGATGAAGGGATGAAATGATACCGCCCCACCGCGCACGAGGCCATTGCGGCGGCATGTTTGGCTCTTATCAGCGCTATTAAGGCTGGCCTGTACGCACACCTTCGCCGGGGCCCGCGCAGTCCAACGTCATGCGGTAAACCCCGGCCCGCAAACGGAGTAGCATAGTTCCCAAGCCACTTTTCGCAGAGGAAACACCATGACTGAAGTCGTTATCGTCGCCGCCAAACGTACCGCCGTCGGCAAATTCGGTGGTTCGCTGGCGAAGATCGCCGCCGCCGACCTGGGTGCCCATGTCATCAAGGGCCTGCTGGCGCAAACCGGCATCGGCACCGACAAGATCAGCGAAGTGATCCTGGGCCAGGTGCTGACTGCCGGTGTCGGGCAGAACGCCGCGCGCCAGGCGCTGATCAAATCCGGTATCCATGAAATGACTCCGGCGATGACCATCAACAAGGTCTGCGGCAGCGGTCTCAAGGCCACCCACCTCGCCGCGCAGGCGATCATGTGCGGCGACGCCGAAATCATCATCGCCGGCGGCCAGGAAAACATGAGCGCCAGCCCGCACGTGCTCAACGGTTCGCGCGACGGCTTTCGCATGGGCGACGCCAAGCTGGTCGATACGATGATCGTCGACGGCCTGTGGGATGTCTACAACCAGTACCACATGGGCGTCACCGCCGAGAACGTGGCGAAGAAGTTCAACATCTCGCGCGCCGAGCAGGACGAGTTCGCCGCCGGCTCGCAGATGAAGGCCGAGGCTGCGCAAAAGGCCGGCAGGTTCAAGGACGAAATCCTGCCGCTGGAAATTCCCGGCAAAAAGGGCGCCGTCATTGTCTTCGATGCCGACGAATATCCCAAGCACGGCACCACTGTCGAAGCGCTTTCCGCGTTGCGGCCCGCGTTCAACAAGGAAGGCACCGTGACCGCCGGCAACGCCTCGGGGCTGAACGACGGTGCCGCGGCCGTGGTGATGATGTCGGCCGAGAAGGCCAAGGCACTGGGCCTGACGCCGCTGGCGAAAATCCGCGCCTACTCGTCGGCCGGCGTCGACCCCGCCATCATGGGCATGGGCCCGGTGCCGGCCACGCAGTTGTGTTTGAAAAAGGCCGGCTGGACCACCAAGGACCTCGACCTGATGGAAATCAACGAGGCTTTCGCCGCGCAGGCCATCGCGGTGAACAAGGAGCTCGGCTGGGACACCAGCAAGATCAACGTCAATGGCGGCGCGATCGCCATCGGCCATCCGATCGGCGCTTCCGGCTGCCGCATCCTGGTGACCCTGATCCACGAAATGATCAAGCGCGACGCCAAAAAAGGCCTGGCCGCGCTGTGCATCGGCGGCGGCATGGGCGTGGCGCTGGCGATCGAGCGCTAGCGCGTTTTTCAGGCAGGCGGGGCGGCCCCGGCGGCTGCTTCGCTGCGTTGCTTCAGGCCTTCGCCTTCCATCGCCATGTAACGCTCGACCAGGTCGCGCATCAGCCAGCCGGCTAAGCCGCCCGCCCAGCCTTCGAAGCGCAGGCGCAGCACAAGGTCGCAACCGGTTGCGCTCGGCTCCAGCAGGTGGCCTGCCGTCGCCCGCACCGCCGGCGTGCTGCTGGCCCAGGTGAAATTGCGCTCCGGCTGCCACTCGGTGATGGTGAAAACCGCCGGGCGCAACTTGGGCTGCGCGACGCGCACGCGTGAGCCGGTGCCCAGCGCGCCGGCGTCCAGGCGCGTCACGCTTTGCATCGAGGCGGTCCACTCGGGCCAGCGTTCGAGGTCGGCGAGAATCGGCCACACGGTTTGCGGCGGGGCCGCGATGGCGGTACGAACAATGAAGTCGCGCATCAGGAAAAAAGCCGGTCAGGGAGATCAGGGAGCCGGCGCGGTGGCGGGCGCCAGTGTGGCGGCGCGTGCGCGCCAGCGATTTTTCATCGACATGTGCAGGTTCACCGCCCAGTCGAGCAGGCAGTAAAACGCGCCGGCGGCCAGCGGCGGGTTGAGGGTGGCTAGGGGCGTACCCGGCACGTGTTCGCGCCAGGTCCAGTTGCCCAGTGCCGTGCCATACAGCTCCATCGCCAGCGCGATCATGAACATGGTGGCGTAAAGGCGTTTTTCCGGAGCGAACAGCACAAAGGCTACGAACAGCACAAACAGCGGCAGGCTGAAGCTGTCGAGCCGGCTCCACGCCAGCCAGGCCACCACCGGCGCGGCCAGCAGCGGCACCAGATAGGGGCCGTAAGCGCCCATGCGCGCCGGGAGGCGCTCGGCGATCAGCAGGCCGCCGAGATAAAGCAGGGCGTGGCCGGGCGGCACGAACAGCGGCACGTTGCCGAACTGGTAGTCGTACAACCCCCACACCAGGGAGGCGATGATTTCGCCGCAGCCGGAAATCCAGGTGCAGGCGATCAGGCGCGCGCCGATGCCGCGCGGCAGGCGCGCGCACAGCAGGCCCAGTTCCAGCCACACCAGCAGGCTGACCACGACCTGGCCCGCCCAGCCATAGCTGCGGTCCAGCCAGAGGCCGGCGGTGATGGTAAAGACGATCAGGGTTGCCAGCGCCCAGGGGCGGCGCAACCCGAGGGTGAGTCGGTTCATGCGGGGAAGGTCAAGGCTTAAGCGGAGGGAGGGCCGGCGGCGCAGCGCATTTTCTCATAGCGGGGGCCGACCCGCTTCAGTGCGCCAGCTTGGCGCGCAAGGCCGCGAGGGCTTGCCGCAGGTGGGTCTTCACCGTACCCAGCGGCAGGCGCGCGTGCGCGGCAATCTCGCTGTGGCTCAAGCCCTGGAAAAACGCCAGCGCCAGCAACTGCCGCTGCACCGCCGGCAGTGTGGCGATCGCCGCGTGCAGGGCGTTGCCCGATTGCAGCGCCAGCAGCAGGTCCTGTGGGTCGTCGCCGGTGTCGGCGTAGCTGGCCAGGGTCTCGGGTTCGGGATGGGAGACGGCAATATCGGCGCGGCGCAGGTGGTCCAGCGCCCGCGAACGGGTGATCACCATCATCCACGCCAGCGGGTGGCCGCGTTCCTGGCTGTAGCTGGCCGCGCTTTTCCATACCTGCAGGTAAACGTCCTCGGCGATTTCCTCGGCCGCGGCCTCGTTGCGCGCGATGCGTAGCGCCAGGCCGTAAACCCGGCCGATGGTCATTTTATACAGCGCCGCCAGCGCCTTCTGGTCCTGGCACAGAATGCGCTTGAACAAAGCCAGCAGGGGACCCGCGTCCGGTGTTGGCACGGGACGCCTGGCGGTGGTTGCGGTGACTTTTTTAGGCGCCGCTGTCCCCGCGCTTTTTGTTTTGCCCTTGGGACGGCCGGCGTCATCAATCGCGTGAGGCTGGGCCGGCGGCCTTGTTTTCCCGGCAGGTTTATTGGGCATGAGAGGAAGTCTAGCAAAGCCGGCTGCATCGAAGCCTGCCGTCGATTGCAGTTGGTGATGAATAGTGTGCGGATTCGCCGGAGTTGAGTGTGACTGAGCAACCCTTAAGGTTGTATATGTTGCATGACAGCACTAAATGCGCGTGCGCAATCCGGTCCGTATTGCTCTAATGGAAGCCAGCCTTCATGTCCGGCACCGCATCTTGCAAACGTTTCCATTTCGTGCCCGCTTTCCGGGATTCCCCATGAGTTCCCGGCGCAGCCTTGTCGTCTGCCTGGGCGTTGTCGTGGCGTTCGGCGTCGGCTGGGCAACCCTGGTGTGGGCCCAAGCGGTGGCTCCGTATGGCACGCCGATCACCCTGGAGCAGGCGAAAAAAGCGGTGGCTGCAGCCACCGCCGAGGCGCGCAAGAACAATTGGGGCATGGCGGTGGCGGTGGTTGACACCGGCGGCGCACTGGTGTCGTTCGAGCGCATGGACAACACCCAGACCGGCAGCATCAAGGTGGCGATCCAGAAGGCGCAATCGGCGGCGGCGTTTCGCCGCCCCACCAAGGTATTCGAAGAGACCCTGGCTTCCGGCGGCGGCCTGCGCATACTCGCGCTGCCGGGCGCGGTGCCGATCGAGGGCGGTTTTCCGATCGTGGTGGAGGGGCGGATCGTCGGCGCCATCGGCGCTTCCGGCGGCACCGCCCAGCAGGACGGCGTGATCGCCTCGGCCGGGCTGGCGGCGGTGAAGTAAGGCCCTAGGCGGGCTCGGCCGGGTTGCTTTTCTCGATGTAGCCCAGCAACTCGTCGAACGGCATGGCGCGGGCGTAGAGATAGCCCTGGCCCTTGTTGCAGCCATAGGCGGTGAGGGTGACCGCCTGCATCTGGGTCTCGATGCCTTCGGCGGTCACCGGCATTTCCAGGCGTGCCGCCAGGTCGAGCACCGCGCGCACCACCGCCTTGCCGCGCTTGGTGTCGACGCTCTGGGTGAAGGTCTGGTCGATTTTCAATTCATGCACCGGCAGGCGCGAGAGCTGGGCCAGCGAGGAGTAGCCGGTGCCGAAGTCGTCGATGGCGAATTCCACACCGTAGTCTGCCAGCAGGCCGACGATGCGCTCGGCATTGCTCACGTCTTCCATCAGCATGCTTTCGGTCACTTCCAGGCGCAGGCGCTGCGGTGCCACGCCGACTTCGCGCAGCATGCCGCCGAGCTCCTTGAACAGTTTCAGGTCGCGGAAATCCAGGGCCGAGAGATTGACGTTGAGACGGAACTCCGGCGCCAGGTTGGAGCGCGCCAGGTCGCGGGTGACGCAGGCCAGCACGTGGCGGCTGATCTCGCGGGTCAGCCCGGCCTCCTCGGCCACCGCGAGGAAGCTGCCGGGGGTGAGCAGGCCGCGTTCCGGGTGTTTCCAGCGCAACAAGGCTTCGGCGCCGACGGTGGCGCGGTCGCCCAGCTGGATGATCGGCTGGTAGTGCACCTGCAGCTCGCCGCGCAGCAGGGCGCGGCGCAGCTCGTGTTCGGTCTGGATCTGGTTCAGCGAATGGTGGTGCGTCATCTCCGCCTGCGGCCCCATGCCGCTGCGCGAATTGCGCTTGTTGCGGTGGCGCCGCGCATTCGCTTCGCGCAGCAGCTGCTCGGGCTCGGCGCCATCCTCCGGAAAGCGCGCCGCGCCCATCGAGGCCGTCAGGCTGAACTCGTAGCCGTTGATGTTGAGGATTTCCCCGACCGAATGGTTGATTGCCGCCGCCACCGCGTCGAGCTCGGTGTCGCCGCCCTGCACCAGCGCGGCGAACTCGTCGCCGGAGAGGCGCGCCAGGCGCGCGCCGGCCGGCATGTTGCGCACCACCCGCTGGGCGATGGTTTTCAGCACCAGGTCGCCGGCCTCGTGGCCGAGGCCGTCATTGATCAATTTGAAGCGGTTCAGGTCGAACACCACCAGCACGAAGCCGGGCTGGGCCGGGCCGCCGGCCAGGCGCCACAGGCGCTCGACCAGCGCGTAGCGGGTGAACAGGCCGGTCAAGGCGTCGCGTTCGGCGACGTCGCGCAGGCGCGAAATCCAGGCCTCGCGGCGCACCCGCTGTGCCATCAGCGCGCCGATCAGGCCGCTGACGGCGGGCAATTCGTCGTCGTAGCGGCGCAGGTTGCGCGACAGGAACTGCAGCACCCCCACGCCCTGGCCGCCTTCCACCACGGTGGGAAAGGTAAAAGCCGAGCGGATGCCGGCGCGCGCCACCAGCTCGGGGGCGCCGAAGCGGGTCTCGGTGGCGGCGTCGTCCACCCATACCGCCTGGCGCGACTGCAGCACCGCGCCCACCAGGCCCTCGCCGATGCCCAGCACCCGGCCGCGCTGGTGCGCTGCCAGCGTCCCCAGGGCCTCGTCGGGCAGGTGCCACACGGCGAGGCAGCGCAACTGCTTGCCATCCGGGGTCACCAGCCAGCACGAACCGGTGTCCCAGCCCAGCGCGGTGCAGACGTTGCGCAACACCGATTCGTAGGCGGCCTGCGAATCGACGTCCTGCAGCAGCGCATGGCTCACATGCAGGGCGAGGTCGCGGCGCGCCTGCTCGCGGCGCGACTCGGTGGTGTCGATGATCAGGCCATAGAGATCGTGATCGGCGCCCTGGGTGCGGCGGATCACCACCCGCAGCCAGCGGCTGCCGGTGCCGGGAATGTCGAAGGACATCTCCAGGTCGACCTGCGCCCCGGTTTCGTTCAGGCGCGTCAGCACGCCCTCCAGGCGCTCGCGCTGGCGCGGTTTGGCGTGCACGAACACGGTTTGCAGGGTGCGCGCCGGGCTGTTGTCCAGGCCGAGCAACTGCAAGGCCGAGCGCGACAGGGCGAAACGCTGTGCGGTGTCGATCTTGAAATGGCCAAACGAGGCCAGCTGCTCGGAAGAATTGAGTTGCTCTTCGAGCGAGCGCAAGCGGCTGTTGGTCTGCGCCAGCTCGATTTGCAGCGATTGCGAGCGTGCCAGCAGCTCTTTGGTATCGGGATGCTCCCCGTCACCGGCGGGCGGGAGGGGCAGGACCTCAGCGGATTTCATTCGTTTACGGCAATCTCGGGCGCGGGCGGCTGCGACCTCGAAAAGGCGTCGTCGCCGATAGCTTACATCTTTCGCACACGGCCAGGGGCGCGCGGGCGCGGAATTATGCGGGGGGAAAACCCGCATGGCAAAAGTACGCGGGAGCCGGGAAAAAGATGCAGTTTTCGCGCCAACCGCCCGACGCAGTGCCGTACTTTCAGTCGGCGGCAGCCGATTGCAGGGGTTTGGGTGCCGGTTTGACCGGACGCGGCTTGGCCGCCGGCTTGGCATATTTCACCAACATTACAGCGCCCTCAGAGCGGGGCGGATGGCCCAGGGTGGCCAGGCGGGCGCGCCCGGCGGGCTCGCCCTCGCGCGCGGCTTCGCGATAAAGCTGGCCGGCATGGGCCAGGCTGCGCGGCACCCCGCGGCCGGTTTCGTACAGGTCGCCAAGTGACACTTTTGCGTAGGAATTGCCGTTTTTCGCCGAAGCTTCGAATAAACGCCGGGCTTCCGCGTAGTCGGTCTCGCCGGTGTGGCCGTCGCGCATCAGCTTGCCCAGGCGGTGCTGGGCATCCCAGTTGCCCTGGGCAGCCGCGACCGAATACCAGTCCAGCGCCGCCTGCGGGTCCATCGGCACCCCGGTACCGCTCTCGAACAGGGCGCCCAGGCGGGTCTGCGCGGGGGAAAAGCCGGCGAGTGCCGCGCGCTCGTATAGTTCGGCGGCGTGTTTGGGATTTTTTGCCACGCCATTGCCGGTCTCGTACATCTCACCGAGCTGGGTGGCCGCCAGCGCGTGCGCCTGGCCCAGGGCTTTTTCAAACCAGTGCACCGCCAGCTTGAGATCGGTCTTGACGCCGTCGCCGCGCAAATACATCAATCCGAGCAGATATTCCGCCTGGGCATGGCCGCTGGCGGCGGCGGCGGAGAACTCCTGCACCGCGCGCAGCGCATCCTTTCTTGCCTTCGCGGCCATGCCGCGCAGAAATGCCTGGTCATCGGGCGCGGTTGCAGCGGTAGTGGACCCGGAGTCGCTTTCCACCGTGGCTGTACTTTGCGCCAGCACCGGTCCGGTCAGGCACAGCGACAGCAGGGACGCCAGCAGGCGCCGGGTGGCGCGCATTTCAGGATGCATTGGGGAATGTCTCCACGCTGCCAGGACCTGCGTTGGCGGCGCTTTGTGTGCTGTGCTGGGTTCTGGGACCGCCGCGACTGCCTGAAGGGGCAGTGCGGCGGCATAAAGAATTTATGCCACCTTGACGGGAATCTTGAAGTCGACGATTTTCTTCGACCACTCGGCCGGCCCGGTATTGTGGGCCGAAACCCCGGTCGAATCAACCGCCACGGTGACCGGCATGTCAATGACATTGAACTCGTAGATCGCCTCCATGCCAAGGTCATGGAAGCCGACTACCTTGGACTCCTTGATCGCCTTGGCCACCAGGTAGGCGGCGCCGCCGACGGCCATCAAATACGCCGACTTGTGCTTCTTGATCGCCTCGATCGCGGTGGGGCCGCGCTCGGCCTTGCCGATCATCGCGATCAGGCCGGTTTCGGCCAGCATCATCTCGGTGAACTTGTCCATCCGGGTCGAGGTGGTGGGGCCGGCCGGGCCGACGACTTCGTCGCGCACCGGGTCGACCGGGCCAACGTAGTAGATCACGCGGTTGGCAAAGTCCACGGGCAGCGGTTCGCCCTTGGCCAGCATTTCCTGGATGCGCTTGTGGGCGGCGTCGCGGCCGGTGAGCATCTTGCCGTTGAGCAGCAGGGTCTGGCCCGCCTTCCAGGTGGCCACTTCCTCCTTGGTGAGATTGTTCAGGTCGACGCGCCTGGATTGTGCCGATGGCGTCCAGGTGACCTTCGGCCAGTCTTCCAGGGAGGGCGGTTCGAGTTGCGCCGGGCCCGACCCGTCGAGGGTGAAATGCACATGGCGGGTGGCGGCGCAGTTGGGGATCATCGCCACCGGCTTGGAGGCGGCGTGGGTCGGGTAATGGGCGATCTTGATATCCAGCACGGTGGTCAGGCCACCCAGGCCCTGCGCGCCGATGCCCAGGGCGTTGACCTTCTCGAACAGCTCGATGCGCAACTCTTCGAACTTGTCACGCGGGCCGCGTTCCAGCAGCTCGTGCATGTCGATCGGTTCCATCAGCACTTCCTTGGCCATCAGCATGGCCTTTTCGGAGGTGCCGCCGATGCCGATGCCCAGCATGCCGGGCGGGCACCAGCCGGCGCCCATGGTCGGCACCGTCTTCAGCACCCAGTCGACCACGCTGTCGGACGGATTCATCATCACGAACTTGGATTTATTCTCCGAGCCGCCGCCCTTGGCCGCGACGTTCACGTCCACCGTGTTGCCGTGCACCAGCTCGACGTTGAGCACCGCGGGCGAATTGTCGTTGGTGTTCTTGCGCGCGAACTGCGGGTCGGCCAGCACCGAGCCGCGCAGCAGGTTGTCGGGGTTGGTGTAGCCGCGGCGCACGCCTTCGTTGACCATCTCGCCGACGCTCATCTTGGTGTCGAAGCGCACGTCCATGCCGATTTTCAGGAACACGTTGACGATGCCGGTATCCTGGCAGATCGGCCGATGGCCCTCGGCCGACATGCGGCTGTTGGTGAGGATCTGCGCGATCGCGTCCTTCGCCGCGGGCGACTGCTCGCGCTCGTAGGCGCGCGCCAGGTGGCTGATGAAATCCTTCGGGTGATAGTAGGAAATGAACTGCAGGGCGTCGGCGATCGAGCCGATGAAATCTTCCTGGCTGATGATGGTGGTCATGATGGCTGGAGTTGGGCGCGCGAAAATAACGCGACGGGAGGCGGAAACGCCCGATTTTACGCGACTGCGCAAGGCCTTGCGCTTATGCCGGATAGAACCCAGGCCCGGTGCATGGCACAGATTCTGCTCGACCGGTTTGTAGCGTATTGTCGTCCGTCAATGGCGGGATGCGCGGGTTTGCATAGACTGCGTTTCAAACAAAAAGCGGGAAGAAGGTTTATTCATGAACACAGAAGGCCTGGTGCCCGGCTTGACCGGGAAGATTGAAATCGTCGTCGCCGAAGAGCACACCGCGCCGCACGTGGGCAGCGGACAGGTGCACGTGCTGGCCACGCCGGTGCTGGTGAACCTGCTGGAGGCCGCCGCCCTGGCCGCCGCCGAGCGCTTCGTGCCGGCTGGGCATCAGACGGTGGGTACGCGCCTGGACGTGCAGCATTTCGCCGCCACGCCGGTGGGCATGCATGTGGCGGCCCACGCCGAGATCATCGAGGTGAAGGGCCGCGTCATCACCTTCAAGCTGTGGGCGGAGGACGAGGTCGAACCGATCGGTGGCGGCACCCACGAGCGCGTCATCATCAACCTCGAGCGCTTCGACGTGCGCATGCAGGACAAGATCAGGAACCACGTGCCCAGCGTCAAGCGCTGACTGTTACAAAAACAAGCACATCAACCAGCGCCCGGCTGAATGCGGCTGCTCAGTGCCCGCCGGCCGCTTCCAGCAGGCGCACCATCCCGCGATAGCCATGGCGGCGCGCATGCGCCAGCGGTGTGACGCCGTCGCGGTCCGCCAGGTTCACCTGGGCGCCATGGCCCAGCAGCTCGCGCACGATCTCTGTATGGGTGGCGCCGCCGTCGCCGAGGATGATGGCTTCGAGCAGCGCGGTCCAGCCCAGCTTGTTGACGTGGTTGACGTCGATCTTCGTCTTCAACAACTCGCGCACCGTTTCCAGGTGGCCGTGATGGCAGGCCGGAATCAGCGCGGTGCCGCCGTAGCGGTTGCGGCTTTTCAGGTCGGCGCCATGCGCCAGGCAAAGCTTGAGGATTTCCAGGTAGCCGCTGGCACCGGCGAGCAGGAAAGGGCTGTCCTCGATGTCGTCCTGCGTGTTGACGTCCGCGCCGGCATCGATCAGCAGGCGCGCCGCCTCGACGTGGTTGCCCTGGGTGGCGGCCATCAGCGCGGTGCGGCGGTGGCCGTCGCGCGCGGTGAGGCCGGCGCCGGCCTTGATCAGGCGGGCCACGGCGGCCGTGTCGCCACCTCCGGCGGCGATGATGAGTTCGGCGTCGGTGGAATTTTGTGCGTACATGGGGAGCGCCCAAGTGGCTGCCAGCGCCGCCAGCAGGCGGCGGCGCATCGTGGCCGGCGGAGAAGGAATGTGCATTCTCCTAGCCTAGCATGCGCCGCTATTCGGCTTTCGCTCCCGATAGCTTGATCACCTTGGCCCAGGTGGCGATGTCTTCGCGGTAAAGCGCTGCCATCTGCGCCGGGGTATTGGCCTTGGGCTCGTAGCCCATTTCGACCAGCTGCTTATTCACCTCCGGCACTTTCAGGGCTTCGGTGATGGCGTTGCTGAGCTTGTTGATCACCGCCGGCGGCGTGCCGGCCGGGGCGAATAGGGCATACCAGGTGCGCGATTCGTAGCCTTTCACCGTTTCACCCACGGTCGGCACATCGGGCAGCACGGCGGCGCGGGTGGCGCTGGTGACGGCAATCGCGCGCAGCTTGCCAGCGCGGATTTGCGCCAGCACCGTGCCGATGTTCGACACCAGCACCTGGACGTCGCCCGCCAGCACGGCTGCCACCGCCGGGCCGCTGCCTTTATACGGCACGTGCACCATGTCGATCCCGGCCTGCTTTTTCAGCAATTCGATTGCCAGGTGCGGCGTGCTGCCCGGACCGGCCGAGCCGAAGTTGAGCGTGCCGGGTTTTGCTTTCGCCAGCGCGATCAGCTCGTTGACGTTGTGCGCCGGCACCGAGGGGTGGACCACCAGGGCGCTGGGCGTGTCGGCGACCAGGCCGACGGTGGTCAAGTCTTTCACCGGGTCGAAGCTGAGCTTGTCGTACAGCGTGGCCGAAATCGGCAGGGAATTGTTTGCCAGCAGCAGGGTGTAGCCGTCCGGCGCCGCCTTGGCGACGGCCTCGGCACCGATGTTGCCATTGGCGCCGCCGCGGTTGTCGATCAGGATGGTCTGGCCGAGAATATCGGTGAGCTTTTTGCCGAAAGGGCGCATCAGCACGTCGCCGCCACCTCCGGGCGGGAAGGGCACGACCACGCGGACAGGATGGTTCGGGTAGTCCTGCGCGCCGGCCAGGCTGGTGAGCACGGCGAGCGCGCAGGCGAGCAGGGCGCGGGTCAGATGGGTTTTCATGGTTTGTCTTCTCCTGTTTGTTTTTCGTTGGCCCGGTTTAAACCGGATCGAAGCCGTACAACTTCTCGGGGTTGGCGACGAGTATCTGGCGCCGCAACGCCTCGGTCGGCGCCCATACCGCCAGCTTGTCGAGCAGATCGCCGTCGTTCGGCATCGGCTTGCCGGCTTCCATGTTGACGTGCGGCCAGTCGCTGCCCCACACCAGCCGGCCCGGCACGGCGGCCACCAGCGCCTGGGCGTAGCGGTCGATGTCGGTGAAGCCCGGCTGTATTTTCGAGGTGCGGTAGGGCGCGGAAAGCTTGCACCAGGCGCGGCCGCTTTTCAGCAGGCGGATCAGCGCCTGGAAACCGGGCGCATCAGTGCCGGCGTCGATGTCGGGCCGGCCCATGTGGTCGACCACCACCTGGATCGGAAAGTCGGCGAGCGTCTTGTCCATCTCCGGCATCGCCTCGGCATCGAGCAGGAATTGTGCGTGCCAGTCGAACTTCGCCACGCGGTCCGCCAGGCGCTTTGCGCCGTCGAGCTTCATGCCGTTGCCGGAGACCAGGTTCGCGCGAAAGCCGCGCACGCCGCCGGCGTTGAGCGTGGCCAGCTCGGCATCGCTCACCGACTCGCGCAACTGCGCTACACCGCGAAAACGCCCGGGCTGCGCGGCCATGGTGTCGAGGATCACGGCATGGTCGGCGTAGACGGCGGCGTGGACGAACACCGCGCGTTCGATGCCGAGGACGTCGAGCAGGCGCAGGTAGTCCGGCACGTCGACTAGCGGCGGCAGGTACCAGGTGTTCGGGTCGTAGGGATAGTCGGCGACCTTGCCGTAGATGTGGCAGTGCGCATCGACTGCGCCCTTGGGCGGGACGAAGGAAGGCGGCTTGGCGACAAAGGGCTGGGGGCAGCGGGTGCTTGGTGCGTTGGACATGCGGTTTCCCGGCGACGAAGTTTTTGCGTGGGCGGATTCTAGAGGCAGCCGGCGGCGCGGGCGCGTAATAGCGGACGTAAGCGAACCGCGATTGGCCGCCCCGGAACATACAAAATGTGTAGGAAGTACGAATTAAGTGGGCTGCCCCCCTTAACAACCCCCGATTTTAGAGAGAGGTTGATCAGTTCCAGTCCGGTATTCGTAAATTGTTAAGCGTTTTCCTGTATAATCATCGGCTTACCGAAATTTCGGTCCGAATTCTAGTTTTTTGGGAGATCCACCATGGCCGAACGTAAACGCGTACGCCGCAACACCCTCGAGCGCCGCTGCCTGCCGAAAACCTTCAAGCGCATGTTCGTCGGCGCGCCGAAGGCGATTTTCAAGATGCTGGAGAAGGTCAAGCGCGTCTGACGCCTTGAGCTGCCACAAAAAGCCGCACTCGCTGCGGCTTTTTTATTGGTAAGCCGCACTCGCTGCGGCTTTTTTATTTGGACGGCGGCGCGGGCATAATCGGCTTTTGTCCTTTTCCGGAACATCCGCCATGCGCCGCGCCGTCTGGTACTTCGACGTCATTTCGCCGTTTTCCTATCTGCACCTGAAGCAGTTCGACCGCCTGCCGGGGGACCTGGATATCGAGTACGTGCCGGTGCTGTTCGCCGGACTGCTCAAGGTGCACGGGCAAAAGGGGCCGGCGGAGATCCCCGCCAAGCGGGTGCAAACCTACCGCGCCTGCGTGTTCATGGCGCAGGAAGCCGGCATCCCGTTCCGCTTTCCGCCGGCGCATCCCTTCAATCCCCTGCATGCGCTGCGGCTCCTGTGCGGGGCCGGGGTGAACCCGGCGAACGTGCACGCGGTGTTCGACTGCATCTGGCGCGATGGACTGGGCGTGAATGCGCCCGGGAACTTCGCGGCGCTGGCGACGCGCCTGGGGGTGGCGGACCCGCAGGCGCTGATCGCGCGGTCGGAGGTGAAACAGCAACTGATCGCCAATACCGAGCGCGCGGTGGCGCGCGGTATCTATGGCGTGCCGACCTTCGATTTTGGCGGTGAACTCTTTTGGGGCAGCGACTCGATCGCGCTGATGAACGCTTTCGCGGCGAATCCAGGCCTGTTTGGCGCCGGGGAACTGGCGCGGGTCAGCAGCCTGCCGGCCGCCGCTGTTCGCAAGGAGGCAGGCTAGGCTGCTTGCGCAAGAAGGCGGGCTGGCCGCCTTCTGCGGATGTTTCCAGAAACCGGCTTTAGATCGCCGATTCGTTGGTCTCGCCGGTGCGGATGCGCACCACCTGCTCGACGCTGTTGACGAAAATCTTGCCGTCGCCGATCTTGCCGGTGCGGGCCGCCTTGATGATGGCGTCGATGCAGTGCTGCACGTCCTTGTCGGCGATCACCACTTCGACCTTCACTTTCGGCAGGAAGTCGACCACGTATTCAGCGCCGCGGTACAGCTCGGTATGGCCCTTCTGGCGCCCGAAACCCTTGACCTCGGTGACGGTCAGGCCGGTAACGCCGACTTCAGACAGGGCTTCACGCACTTCGTCGAGCTTGAAAGGCTTGATGACGGCTTCGATTTTTTTCATGTTGCTGTCTCCTGGTGACCGTGATATCTGGGTTTGAGTATAACAACTTCGCCCATGCTACACACGTATGAACACCGGAAAGTGCCGAAAGTTCATGCACCATTCCGGTTGCCCGCGAATGGTGCACGATTGGGGAGCCGCTATTCGCGAAAGCGATTGGTGATCGGCATGCGCCAATCGCGGCCGAAGGCGCGGTGGGTGACGCGCACCCCCACCGGGGCCTGGCGCCGCTTGTATTCATTGACGCGGATCAGGCGCACCACCTGCTCGACACTGGCGGCGGCGTAGCCGGCGGCGACGATTTCCGGCGGGCTTTTGTCCTCCTCCACATACATGCCGAGGATGGCGTCGAGCACCTCGTACTCGGGCAGGCTGTCCTGGTCCTTCTGGTCCGGGCGCAGTTCGGCCGAGGGCGGGCGGGTGATGATGCGTTCGGGGATGATCGGCGAGATGGTGTTGCGGTAGCGCGAGAGCCGGTAGACCAGGGTCTTGGCGATGTCCTTGATCACCGCGAAACCGCCGGCCATGTCGCCGTACAAGGTGCAGTAGCCGACCGCCATTTCGCTCTTGTTGCCGGTGGTCAGCACGATCGAGCCGAACTTGTTCGAAAGCGCCATCAAGAGTGTGCCGCGAATCCGCGCCTGTATGTTTTCTTCGGTGGCGTCGATGGCACGACCCTTGAACTCCTGCTCCAGCGCCGTGAGGTAGGTGTCGAACATCGGCTTGATGGCGATTTCGTCGTAGCGTACGCCCAGCAGTTTCACCATTTCGCGCGAGTCGATCCACGAAATGTCGGCGGTATATTGCGAGGGCATCATCACCGCGCGCACACGGTCGGCGCCCAGTGCGTCGCAGGCGATCGCCAGGGTGAGGGCCGAGTCGATGCCGCCTGAGAGCCCGATGATGGCGCCGGGGAAGCCGTTCTTGCCGACGTAGTCCTTCACCCCCAGTTTCAGGGCGCCGTAGACCTCGGCTTCGATGTTCATGTCCGCGCTGACGTGAAAGCCCTTCAGGCGCGCCGGGGCGCGGCCTTCGGCAGTCAGCGTCACCGATGCATGCGATTCCTCGAACAGCGGCATTTGCAGCGCCAGTTCGCCCTGGGTGTCCAGCGCAAAGGAGGCGCCGTCGAACACCAGCTCGTCCTGGCCGCCGACCAGGTTGCAGTAGATCACCGGCAGGCCGGTTTCCTTGATCCGCTCGCGCACCACGTCGTAGCGGGTGGCGCTTTTGCGCATGTGGTACGGGCTGGCGTTGAGCACCAGCAGGGCTTGGGCGCCGGCTTCGCGCGCCGCCATCGCCGCTTTGGCGTCCCAGGCGTCCGGACGCGAGGCCAGCATGCCCTTCAACTGGTCCAGCGAAGGTTCGGGGCGGGTGGTCAGTGGTCCCAGGTTGCCCCAGATGTCCTCGCAGATCAGGATGCCCAGCTTGATGCCGCGCGTCTCGAACACCAGCGGCGTGTCGCCGGGGTGGAAGTAGCGCTGCTCGTCGAACACTGTGTAGTTGGGCAGGTTGCGCTTGCGATAGACGCCGGTGACGCGGCCGGCCTCGATCAGCGCGGCGGCGTTGTACACATAGCTGCCGTCTTTTTCCGGGAAGCCGACAATCGCGGCGAGCCCGGGGGCGGTTTCGCCGATGGCGGCTGCGAGGATGTCCAGGCGCTCGCGTGCGGCGGCGAGAAAGCTGTCGCGCAGGATCAGGTCTTCCGGCGGATAGCCGCACAGCGAAAGTTCCGGCGTGAGCAGCACGTCGGCCCCCTGCAGGCGCGCCTTGGCGGCGGCATCGAGGATTTTCGCGGCATTGCCCGCAAGGTCGCCGACCGTGCAATTGATCTGCGCCAGGGCGACTATCGCGCGGCCCGTGTCGCGGCCAGCTTCATGATTCATGGTGGGGAAAAGAAAATAATGTCACAATGAACTCGAATTATCGCACCCCGCCGGCCACCTCGGCGCTTATCGCCCCGTTCGTCCGTTCCGAGCTTTGACAACGCTGAAAATACTTGAATCCCTGGCTGGTGTGGCGCCGGCCGAATGGAATGCATTGGCGGGCAGCCATCCGCTGCTGCGCCACGAATTTCTGCACGCCCTGCATGAGACCGGCTGCGCCAGCGAAAAATCCGGCTGGACCCCGCAGTACCTGACGCTGTGGGAAGGCAAGCGCATCCGCGCCGCCATGCCGCTGTACGTCAAGACCCACTCCTACGGCGAATACGTGTTCGACTGGGCCTGGGCCGACGCCTACAACCGCCACGGGCTGGACTACTACCCCAAGCTGCTGTCCGCGCTGCCGTTCACACCCTGCACCACCTCGCGCCTGCTGTCGGCGCCGGACGACGCCGAGGCGCGCGTCACCCTGGTGGAAGCGGCACTGAAACTGGGTGAGGAGGCCGGGGTCTCTTCCCTGCACGTGCTGTTTCCGCTCGACGCCGAAGCCGAGCTGATGACCGCGCGCGGCATGATGCTGCGCAAGACCGTGCAATTCCACTGGACCAACCAGGGCTACGCCGACTTCGACGCTTTCCTCGCCACCATGTCGCACGACAAGCGCAAGAAGATCAAGCAGGAGCGGCGCAAGGTGCGCGAGGCCGGGGTCACCTACCAGCACCTGCGCGGCGCCGAGATCACGCCCGAGCTGTGGAAGTTCTGGTATCGCTGCTATAGCCACACCTATCGCGACCACCATTCCACGCCCTACCTGAACCTGAAATTCTTCGAGCGCATCGGCGCGGCCATGCCGGGGAACATCATGTTGGCGCTGGGCAGCATGAAGGGCGAAAAAATCTGCGCCTCGCTGTGCCTGCACGACAGCCAGACCCTGTACGGGCGCTACTGGGGCGCCATCGGCTTCCTCTCGGGGCTGCACTTCGAGACCTGCTACTACCAGCCGCTGGAATTCTGCATTGCAGAGGGAATCAAACTGTTCGAAGGCGGAGCCCAGGGCGAGCACAAGCTGGCGCGCGGCTTTTTGCCGGTGGAAACGCTATCGACGCACTGGCTGAAGCAGCCGCAGTTTTCCGATGCGATCGAGGACTACCTGAAGCGCGAGAGCAGCGGCGTCGCGCGTTATGTGGATGAACTGAACGAGCATAGTCCGTTCAAGCAGGCCGACTCTGACAAAGATCAGGATCTCGCCTGAGCCAGCAGTTCGCGCAGCCGTTGTGCGGTCTGTTCACGGTCAATCCGTGCTGAAGCAAGATCGATGATGAATGATTCCCAGGCATCGATATCTCGTCCCGGTAAGTCGAGGTCCGTGAGCTCGTTGTTCGTCTGCAGAAACACCAGGCACGAAGCGAGCGCCACGCGTTTGTTGCCATCGACGAAAGGGTGATTGCGGCATAGATAAAACAGATAGGCGGCGGCGATGTCCAATGGGTCGTCAAACATAGCCTCGCCGCCGAAACTCGCTTGCGGTGCCGCGACGGCTGACTCAAGCAGCGCGCGATCCCTGATGCCGGTTCCGCCGCCATGGGCGGCCAACACCTGCTCGTGGATGGCGAGCACCGCTTCTACCGTGAGGTAGCGCAACATCGCTTAGGACAAGCGCTTGAACAGTTTGGTGTTGCGCTTGATCAGATCGCGTGCGGCGGCGCCAGCTTCTTCAGCCTGAACTTCGGGCCGCATCGGCATGATGGTAATGGCGCCACCGTCATGCACGGTGACGTTGACCGGGTCGCCGATCTTCAACCCGCTCAACTCAAGCAGCGCCGTATCGAATATAAGGCCTTGCGAATTACCGATCTTGCTTATGGTTTTGACCATGGCGCACCCGTGTAAAACATTGTATTACGCATTTTAATCTGCTTTGGCCACGGGTGCAGACTTGGTCTGTCGCTGCTACAGCACCTCTGCCGCGTGATCCGCCAACCGCGAACGCTCACCACGCTGCAGCGTCACATGGCCGCTGTGGTTCCAACCCTTGAAGCGGTCCACCACGAAGGTCAGGCCCGATGAGCCTTCGGTGAGATAAGGCGTATCGATCTGCGCGATGTTGCCCAGGCAGACCACCTTGGTGCCGGGGCCGGCGCGGGTGATCAGGGTCTTCATCTGCTTGGGCGTGAGGTTCTGCGCTTCATCGATGATCAGGAACTTGTTGATGAAGGTGCGCCCGCGCATGAAGTTGAGCGACTTCACCTTGATCCGCGAGCGGATCAGGTCGCGCGTCGCGGCGCGGCCCCAGTCGCCGGCTTCGTCATCGGTCTTGTTGAGCACGTCGAGGTTGTCTTCCAGCGCGCCCATCCACGGCGTCATCTTTTCTTCCTCGGTGCCGGGGAGAAAGCCGATGTCTTCGCCCACCGGCACGGTGACGCGGGTCATGATGATCTCGGTGTAGATTTTTTCTTCCAGGGTCTGCATCAGGCCCGCGGCCAGGGTCAGCAGGGTCTTGCCGGTGCCGGCCTGGCCCAGCAGGGTGATGAAATCGATCGCCGGGTCCATCAAAAGGTTGAGAGCGAAATTCTGCTCCCGGTTGCGCGCGGTGATGCCCCACACGGAGTTCTTGTGGTGGCTGAAGTCGCGCAGCACTTCCAGCACCGCCGTCTTGCCGCTGACCTCGGTGACGCGCGCCTGGAAGGCGGCCGCCGCCGGCCGGTCTTCTTCCAGATACAGGAATTCGTTGACCAGCCAGTCGCGGCACAGCGGGCCGCGCACCCGGTAGAAGCTCTTGTCGCCCTGCTTCCAGCTTTCCATGCCCTTGCCGTGGGTGTCCCAGAAATCGCCGGGCAGGGCGGAGACGCCGGTGTAAAGAAGATCGGTATCTTCCAGCACCTTGTCGTTGAAATAGTCCTCCGCGGCCAGCCCCAGCGCATGCGCCTTGATGCGCATGTTGATGTCCTTGGACACCAGCACCACATTGCGTTGCGGATATTTTTCCTGCAGCCAGAACACCACCGCGAGAATCTGGTTGTCTGCCTTGCCAACCGGCAGGGAAGCCGGCAGCGCAGAAGTAATGGCCTCGGTCTGCAGGAACAGGCGCCCGGTGGCGTCCTTGCCCTGCTGGTCGGACATGGCGATGCCCTCGTTCATCGCGCCTTGATGGCGGCTCACCAGCTCGTCGAGAAAGCGGCTGGCCTGGCGCGCGTTGCGCGCCACTTCGGTCATGCCCTTCTTGTTGTTGTCCAGCTCTTCGAGGGTCACCATCGGCAGGAAGACGTCGTGTTCCTCGAAACGGAACAGGCTGGTGGGATCGTGCATCAGCACGTTGGTATCGAGAACGAACAGCTTGTTCGGCTGCGCGCGCAGCCGGGTGACGGTGGCGGACTTTTTCGGAGAGGACTTCTTCGGCGGCGTCAGTTTCGTCACGGTAGCGTTCAACATGGACTCCTGGGCTGGAAAAAACGTTGCGGAAAGCGGGTGCTGAAAAACAAAAAAGCCGTTTGTCGCGAAGACAAACGGCCTAGGTGCGGTTCGGTAACGAACCGGGACTGTGGTGGGGATGCTGGGCGCGCCATCAGCAAGGGCGCGTCTCCCGGAGCGGCACGTTTAGCCTCATAGGCCCTGGGCCGCCTCCAGCACTTCCTGTGCGTGGCCGGGTACTTTCAGGCCGCGCCACTCGCGCGCCACCCGGCCCTCGGCATCGATTAAAAAGGTGCTGCGCTCGATACCGCGCACCTGCTTGCCGTACATGTTCTTCATTTTCATCACGTCGAACATCAGGCACACCGCCTCGTCGGGGTCGGAGAGCAGTTCGAACGGGAAATTCATTTTCGCCTTGAAGTTTTCATGCGACTTCAGGCTGTCGCGCGAGACGCCGACGATTTTGGTATTGGCCGCCGCGAAGGCGGGGCTCAGGTCGCGGAAATTCTCGCCTTCGGTGGTGCAGCCGGGGGTGCTGTCCTTGGGGTAGAAATACAGCACCAGCTTGCTGCCGCGGTAGTCCGATAGCTTGAACGTTTTGCCGCTGGTCAGCGGCGCGCTGAAATCGGGAACTGCCAGACCTGCGGTGGAGGGCGAACTCATGCGGTGATCAGATACTTTCAGATTGGCCTGTCCCACACAGATTAGCGCAAAAACACCAAGCTCGCAGGGCAGGCACGCGTTCAGCCAAACAACTGCCTGAGGAACATCATCACACTACCCGCTGCGCGTGTCAATCCGATGACGCCTGTATTTTGTGGGTCCTGCTCAGGCGGCGTGCTGCAACGCGGGCAGGAATTCCGGCCCCTGGGTCGCCAGCACCGCCGAACGCCCGGGCACTTCAGCCCAGACGATGTTGTGGTGCGGCAAGCCGGCCCGGTCGAGCCCGGCGGCAATATCGCGCGTGGCCACCAGGGCGTCGCCGCGCTCGCGCCAGCCCTGCAGCAGGCGCTCGAACACCGGCAGCAGCTTCATCCCTTCGAGTTCGGCATGCAGGGTGTAGACGTGGCCATGGCCGCTCGCTGCCGCCTGCGACAGCTTCAGGATGTGCTGATGGACGTTTTCCGGCGTCATGCCCTCGAGGCCGATCAGTTCGTCCAGGGTCGGCAGGGTGGAGGGGATTTGCGGGCAGGCCATCACCTCGCCGCGCACCACTGGAATGAAGGGCTGGCTACCGCGCGTGTCCGAGCAATAGTCGAAACCCAGGCGCTGGGTCAGGCGCAGCGCATGGCGGTTCATCTGCCAGCCGGCAGCGCCGTGGGTGCGCGCCGGGACGCCGAAAATCTCCTCATAGCGCATGCAGGCGGCGCGCATTTCGCGCTCGGTCCACTCGTTGGAGGCGAACTTCAGGTCGGTGCCGACGCCGTCCTGCCATTTGACGTGGTCCCAGGTGTGGATGCCGGTCTCGAAGCCGGCGGCGGCCACACCGCGCAGGATGTCCGCGCAGCCGCGCCCGATATCCGGTCCCGGCAGCAGGGTGCCGTAGAGCAGGGTCTTGACGCCGTAATGCTCGACCACCGAGGTGCGCGACACCTTGCCGAAAAAACCGGGGCGAAAGACGCGCTTGATTGCCCGCCCGGTATGGTCGGCGCCCAGGCTGAACAGGAAAGTGGCCCCGGCGTTGTACTTTTGCAGCAGGGCCACCAGGCGCGGCACGCCTTCAACGGTGCCGCGATAGGTATCGACGTCGATCTTGAGGGCGATTTTCACCGCTGTCGGCGCCGTCTCTTCAATTCATGAGCTGGCGGGCTTGCTCGACGTCGCCGCGATAGGCTTCGAAAATATTCTTCAGCGCCGCTTCCATCGCCACCTTCGGGGCCCAGTCCAGGTCCTTCATGGTGTTGGTGATTTTCGGCACGCGGTTTTGCACGTCCTGGTAGCCCTTGCCGTAATACTCGGCGGAAGTGGTCTCGACCAGTTGCACCTTGCCGGCATTGACGGCGTATTCGGGAATCGACTTGGCCAGCGCCAGCATCATGGTCGCCATCTCGCGCACCGAATAATTGTTCTTCGGGTTGCCGATGTTGTAGATCTGGCTGTCGGCCACGCCGTCCTTGTTTTCGATGATTTTCATCAGGGCCGAGATGCCGTCATCTACGTAGGTGAAGGCGCGTTTTTGCGCGCCGCCATCCACCAGCTTGATGTTCTCGCCGCGCACGATGTGCCCGAGGAACTGGGTAATGACGCGCGAAGAACCTTCCTTCGGCGTGTAGATCGAATCCAGCCCCGGCCCGATCCAGTTGAACGGACGGAACAGGGTGTACTTCAACCCTTCCTGCATGCCGTAGGCGTGGATCACCCGGTCCATCAGCTGCTTGGCGCACGAGTAGATCCAGCGTGGCTTGTTGATCGGGCCCAGCACCATGTTCGAAAGCTCCGGGTCGAACTCGGCATCCGTGCTCATGCCATACACCTCGGAAGTCGAGGGAAAGATCACCCGCTTGTTGTAGCGCACGCAGGCGCGGATGATCGGCAGGTTGGCCTCGAAGTCCAGTTCGAAAACGCGCAGCGGCTCCTTCACGTAGGTGGCCGGCGTGGCAATGGCCACCAGCGGCAGCACCGTGTCGCACTTTTTCACGTGGTACTCGATCCACTCGCGGTTGATCGTGATGTCGCCTTCGAAAAAGTGGAAGCGCGGCTCGG
>DATAZV010000464.1:0-9349 GCA_036271855.1 Burkholderiales bacterium | reverse complement strand
GTGATCTACCAGCCGGTGTCGATCGAGCCGCGCGAGATCACCCCGCGCATCATCCGCGAAGAGAACTACGCCGGGCTGAAGAAATAATGGCCGAAATAAAGAATTACACGCTCAACTTCGGTCCGCAGCACCCGGCCGCGCACGGCGTCTTGCGCCTGGTGCTGGAACTCGACGGCGAAGTGGTGCAGCGCGCCGACCCGCACATCGGCCTGTTGCATCGCGCGACCGAAAAACTGGCGGAACAAAAGACCTTCATCCAGTCGGTGCCCTACATGGACCGCCTCGACTACGTGTCGATGATGTCCAACGAGCACGCCTACGTGATGGCGATAGAAAAGCTGGTGGGTGTCGAAGTGCCGCTGCGCGCGCAGTACATCCGCGTGATGTTCGACGAGATCACGCGCATCCTGAATCACCTGCTGTGGCTGGGCGCGCACGCGCTGGACGTCGGCGCGATGACGGTGTTCCTCTACGCCTTCCGCGAGCGCGAAGACCTGATGGACTGCTACGAGGCGGTGTCGGGCGCGCGCATGCACGCTGCCTATTACCGTCCGGGCGGCGTCTACCGCGACCTGCCGGACGTGATGCCGCAATTCCGCGCCTCGAAGATCCGCAATGACAAGGCGATCAAGGCACTCAACAGCAACCGTGAAGGCTCGCTGCTGGACTTCATCGAGGACTTCACCGCCCGTTTCCCGCATTACGTCGATGAATACGAGACGCTGCTTACCGACAACCGCATCTGGAAGCAGCGCCTGGTCGACATCGGCATCGTCACCCCTGAGCGCGCGCTGGCGATGGGCTTCACCGGCCCGATGCTGCGCGGCTCCGGCATCGAATGGGATTTGCGCAAGAAGCAGCCGTATGAGGTCTACGACTTGCTGAACTTCGACATTCCGGTCGGCACCAACGGCGACTGCTACGACCGTTACCTGGTGCGCGTGCACGAGATGCGCGAGTCCAACAACATCATCCGCCAGTGCATCGAGTGGCTGCGCAACAATCCCGGCCCGGTGATGACGGACAACCACAAGGTGGCGCCGCCTTCGCGCGTGGCGATGAAGACCAACATGGAAGAGCTGATCCATCACTTCAAGCTGTTCACCGAGGGCATCCACGTGCCGGCCGGCGAAGCCTATGCGGCGGTGGAGCATCCGAAGGGCGAGTTCGGCATCTACCTGGTGTCCGACGGCGCCAACAAGCCTTATCGCCTGAAGATCCGCGCCCCCGGTTTTGCCCACCTGCAGGCGCTGGACGAAATGTCCCGTGGCCACATGATCGCCGACGTGGTGACCATCATCGGCACCCAGGACATCGTGTTTGGCGAGATCGACCGTTAGCACCGACCAGCAGCAATTTTAAGCGATACACAAGTTTGAGCCTCCCATGCTAAGCGCCGAATCCCTGAAGAAAATCGACCGCGAACTCGCCAAGTACCCGCCGGACCAGAGGCAGTCCGCCGTGATGGCTGCGTTGGCCATCGCGCAGGACGAGAAAAGCTGGCTGTCTCCGGAAGTGATGCAGGACGTCGCCGACTATATCGGCATGCCGGCGGTGGCGGTGCAGGAAGTGGCGACCTTCTACGGCATGTACAACCTGGCGCCCTGTGGCAAGTACAAGCTCACGGTGTGCACCAACCTGCCGTGCCAGCTCTCCGGCGGCGAACTGGCGGCCGAACATCTGAAGGAAAAACTCGGCATCGGTTTTCGCGAGACTACCGCCGACGGCCAGTTCACCCTGATGGAAGGCGAGTGCATGGGCGCCTGCGGCGACGCGCCAGTGCTGCTGGTGAATAACAAGCGCATGGAGAGTTTCATGAGCAATGAAAAGCTCGATGCCCTGATCGCGGAGCTGAAATGACCTGCCTGCATGATCGACACATCAATCCGCTGATCCTGGCGGGCCTCGACGGCAAGAATTGGGGCCTGGCCGACTATGAAAAGCGCGGCGGCTACGAGGCGCTGAAAAAGATCCTCAACACCGGCATCAAGCCGGAAGACGTGATTGCCGAACTGAAGAAGTCGGCCCTGCGCGGCCGCGGCGGCGCCGGTTTCCCCACCGGGCTGAAGTGGTCCTTCATGCCGCGCGGCTTTCCCGGGCAGAAGTACGTGGTGTGCAATTCGGACGAGGGCGAGCCGGGTACCTTCAAGGACCGCGACATCATCCGCTACAACCCGCACATCCTGATCGAAGGCATGATCATCGCGGGCTACGCGATGGGCGTGACGGTGGGTTACAACTACATCCACGGCGAAATCTGGGCCGCTTACGAGCGTTTTGAAGAGGCACTGGAAGAGGCGCGCGCCGCCGGCTACCTGGGCAACAAGATTCTCGGCACCGATTTTTCGTTCCAGTTGCATGCGCACCACGGCTACGGCGCCTATATCTGCGGTGAGGAAACCGCGCTGCTCGAATCACTCGAAGGCAAAAAGGGGCAGCCGCGCTTCAAGCCGCCGTTCCCCGCCTCCTTTGGTGTCTACGGTAAGCCGACCACCATCAACAACACCGAGACCTTCGCCGCGGTGCCCTGGATCATCCGCAACGGCGGCGAAAAGTTCCTCGAGATCGGCAAGCCGAACAATGGAGGCAGCAAGATTTTCTCGATCTCCGGCGACGTCGCCTTGCCCGGCAATTACGAGATTCCGCTGGGCACGCCCTTCGCCAAATTGCTGGAACTGGCCGGCGGCATGCGCGGTGGCAAAAAAATCAAGGCGGTGATCCCTGGTGGTTCGTCGATGCCGGTGCTCACCGGCGAAGTGATGATGAACACCGACATGGATTACGACTCCATCGCCAAGGCCGGCTCGATGCTCGGCTCCGGCGCGGTGATCGTGATGGACGAAACCCGTTGCATGGTGCGCAGCCTGTTGCGCCTGTCGTATTTTTATTTCGAGGAAAGCTGCGGCCAATGCACGCCTTGCCGCGAAGGGACCGGCTGGCTGTACCGCATGGTCCATCGCATCGAACACGGCCAGGGCCGCAAGGAAGACCTCGACATGCTCAACTCGATCGCCGACAACATCCAGGGCCGCACCATCTGCGCCCTGGGCGACGCCGCGGCGATGCCGGTGCGCGCCTTCGTCAAGGTGTTCCGCGACGAGTTCGAATACCACATTGAAAACAAGCGGTGCCTCGTGCCCGGCCATACGCACGCCCAGGCGGCCCAGCCTGAAGCGGTGCACGCCTGATGGCCGGTCGGCAGAAAAAAGCGGGGAAGGAATCCTAAATGGTTGAACTGGAAATCGACGGCAAGAAGGTCGAAGTGCTCGAAGGCAGCATGGTGATGGACGCTGCCAACAAGCTCGGCCTGTACGTGCCGCACTTCTGTTATCACAAGAAGCTGTCCATCGCGGCCAACTGCCGCATGTGCCTGGTGCAGGTCGAGAAGGCGCCAAAGCCGCTGCCCGCCTGCGCCACGCCGGTGACGGCCGGCATGAAGGTGTTTACCGCTTCGGATGCCGCCAAAAAGGCGCAGGCCGGGGTGATGGAATTTCTGCTGATCAACCATCCGCTGGATTGCCCGATCTGCGACCAGGGCGGCGAATGCCAGCTGCAGGACCTGGCGGTGGGTTACGGCGGTTCCGGCTCGCGCTACCAGGAAGAAAAGCGCGTGGTGTTCCACAAGAACGTCGGCCCGCTGATCTCGATGGAAGAGATGACCCGCTGCATCCACTGCACCCGCTGCGTGCGCTTCGGCCAAGAAATCGCCGGCGTGATGGAACTGGGCATGCTGGGCCGCGGCGAGCATTCGGAGATCACCTCCTTCGTCGGCAAGACGGTCGATTCGGAACTGTCGGGCAACATGATCGACATCTGCCCGGTCGGCGCCTTGACCAGCAAGCCTTTCCGCTATTCCGCCCGCACCTGGGAATTGTCGCGCCGCAAGAGCGTCAGCCCGCACGACTCGCTCGGCGCCAACCTGGTGGTGCAGGTGAAGAACAACAAGGTGATGCGCGTCGTCCCGCTGGAAAACGACGATGTCAACGAATGCTGGATTTCGGATAAGGACCGCTTCTCCTACGAGGCCTTGAATTCGGACCAGCGCCTGACCGCGCCGATGGTCAAGCAGGGCGGCGAGTGGAAGACCGTGGACTGGCAGACGGCGCTGGAATTCGTCGCCCACGGCTTGGCCGACATCAAGGCCAAACACGGTGCCGCGAACATCGGCACGCTGGTGTCGCCGCATGCCACGCTGGAAGAAATGCACCTGGCGCAGCACCTGACGCGCGCCCTGGGCTCGGAAAATATCGACCACCGTCTGCGCCAGAGCGACTTCTCCGGCGATCGTGCGATGGACGGCGCCCCCTGGCTGGGCATGCCGGTGGCGGAGATCGGGCAACTCGACCGCGTGCTGGTGATTGGATCCTTTCTGCGCAAGGATCATCCGCTGATCGCCCAGCGAGTGCGGCAGTTGTCGAAGAAAAAACTGACCCAGGTCAGCATGATCCACGCGGTGGACGACGACTGGCTGATGAACGTGAAGAACAAGCTGGTCGTGGCGCCGTCGCAGATCTGCGCCGCGCTCGACGGCGTGCTGGCCTCATTGGACGACGGCGCGGCCGACGATGCCGCCAAAGCGATCGCCGCCAGCCTGAAAAGTGGCAACAACGTCGCACTGTGGATCGGCAACCTGGCGGCGCAATCGGCCGATGCCGCGCAAATCCATGCGCGTGTGCAGGCAATCGCGCATCACTTGAGCGAACTGAAGGCGGACGCGAAGATTCGCATCGGCTTTCTCGGCGAGGCGGCCAACAGCGTCGGCGGCCATATCGCCCGCAACCTGCCGGGCGAGGGCGGCAAGAATGCCCGCCAGATGTTCGAGCAGCCGCTCAAGGCCTATGTGCTTGTACACGCGGAACCTGCGCTGGACACCGCTTATCCCGCGCAGGCGCTGAAGGCGCTGGCTGATGCCGAGATGGTCGTCGTCATGTCGCCCTTCAAGCATTCGCTGGACGTGGCCGATGTGCTGCTGCCGATCGCGCCCTTCACCGAAACCGCCGGTACCTTCATCAACACCGAAGGCCGTGCGCAAAGTTTCAATGGCGTGGTGCGGCCCCTGGGCGACACCCGCCCGGCGTGGAAGGTGCTGCGTGTGCTGGGCAACCTGCTGAGCCTGACCGGCTTCGAGCAGGACACGCCGGAAGCCGTGCGCGCCGAATGCCTGCCGGCCGATATCGCGGCGAAGCTGAACAACCATACGCAAGTGTCGGTGCAAAAGGTGGCGGCGCCCGGCGCCGGTTACCAGCGCATCGCCGACGTGCCGATCTACTTCGCCGACGCCCTGGTGCGCCGCGCCGAGGCGCTCCAAACCACGGCGGACGCCAAGGCGCCGCGTGCCTGGCTGCATGGCAGCGAGCTGCAAAAACTCGGCGTTGCCGAAGGCGGGCAGGTCAAGCTGCGCAACGGGACAGGGGACCTGACCCTGGCCGCCGGCCGCGATGACCGCCTGCCGGCCGGCTGCGTGCGCGTGGCCGGGGCGCATCCCTCCACTCTCAACGCCGGGCCGCTGGCCGGCGTTCTTTCGGTGGAGCGCGCCTGATGGCCAACCAGACTTTCTGCTCCGCTTCGTTGCTTTGCAAGCCGTTTGATGCATGGGGCATGGCGACTTTCGGCGCCACGGTCTGGGATCCGCTCACTCACCTGGTGGTGTACCTGATCCTGATCGTCTGCATCGTCGCGCCGCTGATGGGCTGCGTCGCCTACACCACGCTGTGGGAGCGCAAGCTGATCGGCTGGATGCAGGTGCGTATCGGCCCGAATCGCGTCGGCCCGCTGGGGCTGTTCCAGCCGATTGCCGATGGCCTGAAGCTGCTGCTCAAGGAAGTGCTGGTGCCCACCGGCGCAAACCAGGGCTTGTTCATTCTCGCGCCGATCATGGTGATCATGCCGGCGATGGCGGCCTGGGCGGTGATGCCCTTCGGCCCCGAAGCGGTGCTGGCCAACGTCAACGCCGGCCTGCTGTTCGTGATGGCGATTACCTCGCTTGAGGTATACGGCATCATCATCGCGGGCTGGGCCTCCAACTCGAAGTACGCATTCATCGGCGCGCTGCGCGCTTCCGCGCAGATGGTGTCCTACGAGTTGGCGATGGGCTTTTCGCTGCTGATCGTGCTGCTGGTGTCGGGCAGCCTGAACATGACGGACATCGTGCTGGGCCAGACCAAGGGCATGTTCGCCGACAAGGGGTTCAACTTCCTGTCCTGGAACTGGCTGCCGCTGCTGCCGGTTTTCGTGATCTACGTGGTCTCCGGCGTGGCCGAGACCAACCGCCACCCCTTCGACGTCGTCGAGGGTGAGTCCGAGATTGTCGCCGGCCACATGGTCGAGTACTCGGGCATGGCCTTCGCGCTGTTCTTCCTGGCCGAATACGCCAACATGATTTTGATCTCCATGCTGACCGCGGTGTTCTTCCTCGGCGGCTGGGATGCGCCGTTCAAGATTCTTTCCTTCATCCCCGGCTGGATCTGGCTGATCGGCAAGGCCTTCTGCGTGCTCTCCTTCTTCATCTGGATCCGCGCCAGCTTCCCGCGCTACCGCTACGACCAGATCATGCGTCTGGGCTGGAAAGTATTCATCCCCCTCACCATCGTCTGGCTGGCCGTGATCGGCCTGTGGGTGGTGTCGCCCTGGAGCATCTGGAACTAGAGCCGGAAACCCATCATGTCCATGTCTCCCACCGCCACCGTCAAGGATTTCCTCAACAGCCTGCTGTTGAAGGAACTGTTCAAGGGCCTCGCCCTGACCGGGCGCTATGTGTTCGCCCGCAAGATCACCGTGCAGTTTCCGGAAGAAAAGACGCCGCAGTCGCCGCGCTTTCGCGGACTGCACGCGCTGCGCCGTTACCCCAATGGTGAAGAACGCTGCATCGCCTGCAAGCTGTGCGAGGCGGTATGCCCGGCGCTGGCGATTACCATCGAGTCAGAAGTGCGTGACGACGGCTCGCGCCGCACCACCCGTTACGACATCGACCTGACCAAGTGCATCTTCTGCGGCTTTTGCGAGGAGTCCTGCCCGGTCGACTCGATCGTCGAAACCCATGTGCTGGAATATCACGGTGAAAAGCGCGGCGACTTGTACTACACCAAGGACATGCTGCTGGCGGTGGGCGACCGCTACGAGAAAGACATCGCCGCCGCCCGTGCCGCGGACGCCGCCTACCGCTAAAAACCATAAATGATGCAGATCTCCTCAATCCTGTTTTACGTCTTCGCGGCGGTGCTGGTGTTCGCCGCCTTCGGCGTGATCACCGCGCGCAACCCGGTGCACGCCGCGCTCTGGCTGGTGCTGTCGTTTTTCAACGCCGCCGCCATCTGGATGCTGCTCAAGGCAGAGTTCCTGGCCATCGCGCTGGTGCTGGTCTATGTCGGCGCGGTGATGGTGCTGTTCCTGTTCGTGGTGATGATGATGGACATCAACCTCGACAAGCTGCGCGAGGGCTTCTGGAAAAATTCCAAGTTCGGTTTTCTGGTCGGCGGCGCCATGTTGGCCGAGATGGCCTTCGTCCTGCTGAGCCCGCGCTTTGATGCTACTTCGCCGGCCGGCGCGCCGTTCAACCAGCCCAACTACAGCAACGTCAAGGAACTCGGGCGCCTGATCTATACCGACTACCTGTTCCCCTTCGAGGTAGCGGCGATCATCCTGCTGGTGGCCATCGTCGCCGCCCTGGCCCTGACGCTGCGCGGGCGCAAGGAAAGCAAGGCCCAGGACCCGTCGCGCCAAGTACTGGTGAAAAGCGGCGACCGCCTGCGCATCGTCAAGATGGCCTCGGTGGCCAGGGAAGTGCCGGCACCGGCGGCGCCAGCCCCGGCGCCTGCGCCCAAGGAGGCGGGCAAATGATCGGCGCCATCACCCAATCCCACGTGCTGGTGCTGGGAGCGATTTTGTTCGCCATCAGCATTGTCGGCATTTTTTTGAACCGCAAGAACCTGATCATCCTGCTGATGGCCATCGAGCTGATGCTGCTGGCGGTGAACATGAACTTCGTCGGCTTCTCCCACTTTCTGGGCGACCCCGACGGCCAGGTGTTCGTGTTTTTCATCCTCACGGTGGCGGCGGCCGAGTCAGCCATCGGCTTGGCCATTCTGGTGGTGTTGTTCCGCAATCTTGAAACCGTGGACGTCGAAGAACTCGACAACCTGAAGGGATAAGAACAAATGACCCTTCCGCAGCTCCTGCTGGTCGTCGCGCTTGCGCCTCTCGCGGGCGCGATCATCGCCGGCTTTTTCGGCACCAGGTTCGGCGGCGCCTTTCTCGGCCGCACTGCCTCGCACTCTGTCGCCATCCTGGGTGTGCTGGTGTCCTTCATCGTCTCCTGCGTAGTCGCGCAGCAGGCTTTCGAGACCAGCGGCCCGTTGTTCAACGGCGCGCTCTACACCTGGACTGTCGCCGACGGCGTCAACTTCAACGTCGGCTTCCTGATCGACCACTTGACGGTGACCATGATGCTGGTGGTCACCTTCGTCTCGCTGATGGTGCACATCTACACCATCGGCTACATGGCGGACGACCCCGGCTACAACCGATTCTTTTCGTACATCTCGCTGTTCACCTTCTCCATGCTCATGCTGGTGATGAGCAACAACTTCCTGCAACTGTTCTTCGGCTGGGAAGCGGTGGGCCTGGTGTCCTACCTGCTGATCGGCTTCTGGTACACCCGGCCGACGGCCGTCTACGCCAACCTCAAGGCCTTTCTGGTCAACCGCGTCGGCGACTTCGGCTTTTTGCTCGGCATCGGCCTGGTGCTGGCCTATTTCGGCAGCCTGGACTACGCCCAGGTGTTCTACGGCAACGATGCCTTGCTGCACAAGCTGGCGGAAACGACCATCCCGAACATCCCGGGCGACCCCACGGTGCTGACGGCGGTGTGCGTCTGCCTGTTCATCGGCGCCATGGGCAAGTCGGCACAGGTGCCGCTGCATGTGTGGCTTCCGGACTCGATGGAAGGCCCCACGCCGATTTCCGCGCTGATCCATGCCGCGACCATGGTCACCGCCGGCATCTTCATGGTGGCGCGCATGTCGCCGATCTTCGAGCTGTCGCAGAGCGCGCTCAGCTTCGTGATGGTGATCGGCGCCACCACCGCACTGTTCACCGGGTTGATCGGCATAGTCCAAAATGACATCAAGCGGGTGATCGCGTATTCGACGCTTTCGCAGCTGGGCTACATGACCGTGGCGCTGGGCGTATCGGCGTATAGCGGTGCGGTGTATCACCTGATGACGCATGCGTTCTTCAAGGCACTGCTGTTCCTCGGCGCCGGCTCGGTGATCATCGCCATGCACCACGAGCAGGACATGCGCTACATGGGTGGCTTGCGCAAGTACATGCCGATCACCTGGATCACCATGTG
>DATAZV010000463.1:0-14984 GCA_036271855.1 Burkholderiales bacterium | reverse complement strand
GTCCAGGCGCTGGTCCATCATGTCGAGCACTTGCGGGAAGGCGACCAGGGAGACCACGCTGGGGTCCCAGTTGTTGCCTTGCGCGGCCTGCACGGCGGCATCGCCTCTGAGGTTCGGGTGCGCCATGAGCCAGCGGTCGGCCTCGATCACTTCCATCGGATAGGTGGCGGCCATCAAAACTTGCGACAGCAGCGGGTCCGGATAAAGGGCCACCGGCGCCAGCATCTGGTTGAGTTCCTGCTGCGAAAAGCTGGCCGCCGGTGCGGCCGGAGCCGCGGCAGGCGCGCCGGCATAAGCGGGTGCAGGCGCGTAGTTGGGCGCGGGGGACGCATAGTCCGGTGGCGGCCCCGGCGGCTGGCCGGCGGGCGGGGGCGGCGGGTCCATGGCGGCCTGCGCAACGACGGGCGCAGGCGTGTTTTGCGACTGCGCCATCGATGGGCCGTGGTAAGCGGCGGCAACCGCGGCGGCTATCACCAGGGTGGCTACCGGGATGCCGATGATCGAAGCTTTGGTAACGGTGTCCATGTCGTCCTCGAGGTCGTGTTGTAGGTTTTGGCCCGCCTTCTGCTCAACTTCAACTCCGGTTCCACGCGGGCATAACTGATTAACGCGCCAGGCGGGTGTGCTGTCTACCGGAGATACAAGTGATACAAAGCGTTACAAGCGTGTAACAAGCGGCGTTACAACGCCTGCCAAAAACCTGGCTTGGGACAGAGGATAGCCAGGCGGGCCGCCAGGGGCTGTCGGGAGCGGGCGGCACCGCCTGTAGGATAAAACCGACAAAAAAACAGGCCGGATCGTCGCCGACCGGCCTCAAAATGCGTCAGCGGCATACCTTGCCGTTGACGCTCCGGAACCGGTGTCAGGCGGCGACGGTGCGCTCGCCTTCCGCGTGCACCCAGGCCATCAATTCGGCGGCGGGAATCGGGCGGGCGAACAGGTAGCCCTGCAGCTCGTCGCATTGCGCCGCGCGCAGGGCGCGCGCTTCGTCCTCCTGCTCGACGCCTTCGGCGACCACCCGCAGGCCAAGGGTGTGGCCCAGGCCGATGATCACCTTGGTGATCGCCAGCGCGGTGGCGTCGTCGAGCATGGCATGGACGAAGGAGCGGTCGATCTTCAGTTTGTCGATCGGGAAGCGCTTCAGGTAATTGAGGCTGGAATAGCCGGTGCCGAAGTCGTCGATCGACAGTTGCACGCCGATGCTCTTGAAGCCCACCAGTTGCTCGATGGTGGTCTCGACGCTGTCCATCAGGATGGTCTCGGTCAGCTCGAGTTCGAGCATGTGCGGCGGCACTTCGTAGCGTGCCAGGTTGGTCTTCAGTGTTTCCAGCAGCCCGGGTTTGCGCAACTGCACCGCCGACAGGTTGATCGAGATGCAGACGTCGCCCATGCCGGCGTCGCGCCACTCGGCATACTGGCGGCAGGCTTCTGCCACCACCCAGTCGCCGATCGGCACGATCAAGCCGGTTTCCTCGGCGATCGGGATGAAATGCGCCGGCGATACCAGGCCGATTTCCGGATGGTTCCAGCGCAGCAGGCCCTCGACCCCGAGAATGCGACGGGTCTTCGCGTCCACCCGTGGCTGGTAATGCAGGCAGAGCTCACCGCGCTCCAGGGCGTAGCGCAGGCTGGTTTCCAGCACCATGCGCTCCTGCGCGCGGGCGTTCAGGTCCGGGGTGAAGAAGTGCGCCATGTTGCGGCCGTTGGCCTTGGCATGGTACATGGCGGCGTCGGCGTGGCGCATCAGCTCGCCGATATCGTTGCCGTCGTCCGGATAGACCGCGATACCGACGCTGCAGGAGATGTGGATCTGCTGGCCTTCGACCTGGTGCGGCAGGTTGATCGACGGGATCAGCCGGCGCTCGATGATGCTGGCGATCTCGACACTGTCGGCGACGCCGTTGAGCACCACCACGAACTCGTCGCCCCCCAGGCGGCTGACGGTGTCGCCGCCGCGGGTGGCTTCGGTCAGGCGCTGGGCGATCGAGCGCAGCAGGCCGTCGCCGACATGGTGGCCGAGGGAATCGTTGATGGTCTTGAAACGGTCGAGGTCGATGAACAGCACGCCGACCTTCTGCCCGGTGCGCTGCGACTGGTGCATCGACAGCGACAGGCGCTCCAGGCACAGCGAACGATTCGGCAGCTGGGTCAGCGCATCATGCTGCGCCAGGAACTGGATCCGTTCCTCGCTCTCCTTGCGGTCGCTGATGTCCAGCGAGATGCCAATGTAGTGGGAGACGTCGCCGACGGCGTCGCGCACCACCGAGACCACCAGCCAGGCCGGATAGACGTCGCCGTTGCGGCGGCGGATCCAGATTTCGCCCTGGTAGGCGCCGCGCGCATCCACCGAGTTCCAGAAATTGGCGAAAAAGTCGGTCTGCTTGTGGCGGTCGGAGAGCAGGAAGTCCGGTGTCTCGGACAGCACTTCGTGGAATTCATACAGCGTGCTGCGGCAGAAGGCGCGGTTCACCGAGAGAATGCGGTGGTCCGGGTCCATGATCATGATGGATTCGGACGAGGCCTCGAACACCTTCGCCCACAGCTCGAGGCGCTGCTCCATCAGCTTGATGCGGTTGATCGGCGTGAAGGTGGTGAGCACCGCATCCGTGCCCTGGTAGTTGAGGCGCCGCGCGGAAAGCACCGCCCACACCGGCTCGGTGCCGCTCTTCCAGCGCACCTCGAATTCGTCGACGCCGTCGCGGTCGGCCAGGCGCTGGAAAAAGCGCGAGCGCACGCCCGGCTCCAGGCCCTGGCTCCACGGATCGGCAGCGCTGCCGCCGAGCCAGTTCTGCGACGGCTGGTTGGCGTGCAATACCTCATGGTCCGGCACCGCGGTGACCACCAGCGGAATCGGGATCGCTTCGAGCAGTTCGTGCTGCGCGCGGGCGGCGCGCGCACTGGCCGCCATTTCCTGCTGGATCATGCGCTCGTGGTCGAGCTGGGTCAGCATGTCGTTGAAGGCGCCCACCAGGCGGCCGATTTCGTCGGTGCTGTTCCAGTGCGCGCGGATGGTGTGGTCGCCGGTGCGCCGCACGTCGTCGGCGACATCGGCCAGGCGCCGCAGCGGCAGGGCGATGGCGCGGGCGACGAAAAACACCATGGTCAAAATAACCCCGAGCAGGAACAGCGCGGTGCCCAGGTGGGTCCACATGCGGGTGAACAGGTTGTGAATGCGCAACTCAAGCAGGCGCTGCATTTGCACGTTGGACCCGGCCCAGGCCTCGCCCAGCGCCACCAGCGCGTTGCGCCGCTCCGCCTCCAGCCGATTTAGTCCATCAGCGGTGGTCTTGTTCTCGACCACGTCGCGGGCCTCGTGGCGAAAGCGTTCGATCGATGCCGCCAGCTTGGCGCGCGAGGGGTCGAGTGCCTCCTTCAGTTCCGGCGTGGCAGCGGCGAAGGCCTCGCTGAAATCGGCCTCGATACCCTTGGCTACGGCGTCCAGGCGCCCTTCGATGATCAGGTACTGGGTGCGCTTCTCGCCTTGCCGCACGGCATCGGGCGGCGTCGGTTCGCGCGCCTTGGCCGCCGTCGCGGTGATCGCCTCCACCAGCTCCGGATAGCGCAGCGCCATGATCGACATGGTGTAGTAGCTGTCGAGATCGGGATCGAGAATCAGGTTCGACTGGTTGGCGATGCGGGTCATCAGGTCGTGGCCGCGGGTCAACGCCTCGGCCACGGCGCCCTCGTCGTTCTTCACGCGGCTGTTGCTTGCGGCAACGGCTTTCTCCGGGTCGCCGGCGCCGGCCGGCGCCGGCAAGGCGGCGGCACGCTCCCCCAGCTTGTCGAGGGAGCGGATGAACAGCTGATTCGGCTCACGGCTTTGCAGGCCTTCATTGCCCAGCTCGGTCTCGATATCGGCCACCGCGCCGGCCTGCTTTTTCAGCTTGTCGACGGTGCCCGGCTGATCGAGTTCGGAACTGGCGGCGGTGAGCATGGCGTCGCGCACCACCAGGATGTAGGAATTGCCGATGACTTCCTTGCGGGCGAAGTTGATCGCCAGGTACTTCTCGTTGATCAGGATGCTGGAGACGAAAATCACCGCCGTCAGATCCAGCAGGTAGATCAGCAGGAGCTTTCTGCCGACGGAGAGGCGGCCGAGAAATCGCGAGACGAGAGATGGCATGGCGGTTGGGTCGGCTTCAAGTGCAGAGGGGCGGAGTCGTCAATGGCGCTGCGAATGCGGCAGCGCTCATTACCTTATCGGACGATGCCGCGCGAAACTTGAAATGCGGCCGCCCTTGTATACGTCTTCGTGCGCCAATCTGCATATCGTTCCCTTCGTCTGCGAAAGACGGCTCTGTGCTTCCCGTACAGCGACCTGGCGGTACGAGTGCACTTGCTGCGGGAAATCCGCCCATGCCCAACCCTGAACTATTTTTCTTGCGCAGGCCATGCATTTAACCAAATTCAACAATGCATGGCGCCTCGCGCGATCGCCACCATCAGGCGTTTCGCAAATAACATACCAAGGCAATGGATCGTTTATCTGCGTCGTGCGACGCATAAGCGATGTCGCCGCATGCGGCGCGCGCATGCTTGCGGTGCACGGCACCATGATGGTGCCGCGGAAGGGGTTAACAGCCTGACGGAAAGCCGGCGGGCGGCCGGAATTCGACTGTCCGGGCGCAGCCTCAGACGTTGAAGCGGAAGTGCATCACATCGCCGTCCTTGACGATGTACTCCTTGCCTTCCAGGCGCATCTTGCCGACTTCCTTGGCGCCTTGCTCGCCCTTGCAGGCGATGTAATCGTCATAGGCGATGACTTCGGCGCGGATGAAACCCTTTTCGAAGTCGGTGTGGATCACGCCGGCGGCTTGCGGCGCGGTAGCGCCCACGGCCACGGTCCAGGCGCGCACTTCCTTCTCGCCGGCGGTGAAATAGGTCTGCAGTCCCAGCAGGGTGAAGGCGGCGCGGATGACGCGGCTCAGGCCCGGCTCGGTCATGCCCATTTCGCTGAGGAAGTCGTCGCGGTCGGCCGGTTCCAGGCCGCCGATTTCCGCTTCGATCGCGGCGCTGATCGCCACCACCGGCGCATGCTCGCTCTTGGCGTAGGCGACGACACGGTCCAGCATGGGATTGTTCTGAAAGCCGTTCTCTGCCACGTTGGCCACGTACATGGTGGGCTTGGCGGTAAGCAGGAACAGCGGGCGCACCAGCACCTGCTCCTCCTTGCTCAGGGCGACGCTGCGCGCGGCCTTGGCTTCGTTCAACACCGGCTGGATCTTGTCAAGCACGGCAATCAGTTTTTGCGCTTCCTTGTCGCCGGAGCGCGCCACCTTGGAATAGCGGATGTACTGCTTTTCGACGCTGGCCAGGTCGGACAGCGCTAGCTCGGTGTTGATGGTCTCGATGTCGGCGATCGGGTCGACCTTGTTGTTGACGTGGATCACATTATTGTCTTCGAAGCAGCGCACCACATGGGCGATGGCGTCGGTCTCGCGGATGTTGGCGAGGAACTGGTTGCCCAGGCCTTCGCCCTTCGAGGCGCCGGCCACCAGGCCGGCGATGTCGACGAACTCCATCGCCGCCGGCAGGATGCGCTCCGGGCTGACGATGTCGGCGAGCTTTTGCAGGCGCGCGTCCGGCACTTCCACAATGCCGACATTCGGCTCGATGGTGCAGAACGGATAGTTTTCCGCCGCGATGCCGGCCTTGGTCAGCGCGTTGAACAGGGTGGACTTGCCGACGTTGGGCAGGCCGACGATGCCGCATTTGAGGCTCATGATGTTCTCTCGATCAAATTGGGTGTTGCCGCGCGGATGTTAAGGCAATTCATCGCCGCCGTTCTCCGTCACTTCTTCGAATGCAGGTTCTTCATCGCGGTGTCCATGTTGCCGGCCACCATGTCGGCCATTACCGCAAGCCCGCGCTCGATCGCTTCGTCGATCAGCTTGTTGTCTTCGCGGCTGGGCTTGTGCAGCACGAAGTCGCCGACGTCCTGCGCCAGGCCGAGTTCGCGCGGATGGCCGATGCCCAGTCGCAGGCGCCAGAATTCCGGCGTACCCAGGCGGGCCTGGATGTCCTTCAGGCCGTTGTGCCCCGCGACGCCGCCGCCCTTTTTCATTTTCGCGGCGCCCGGCGGCAGGTCCAGCTCATCGTGGACCACCAGGATTTCGTCCGTCAATATCTTGTAAAACGTCGCCACCGCCAGCACCGCCTGGCCGGAACGGTTCATGTAGGTGGAGGGTTCCAGCAACATCACGCCGCCGGCCTTGCCGACCCGGCCGAAAAACCCCTTCTCGGTCTTCAGCCCGGCGCCCATGTCGTGCGCATAGGCGTCGACGAACCAGAAGCCCGCATTGTGGCGGGTGGCTTCGTATTCGGCGCCGACGTTGCCGAGACCGACGATCAGTTTGATGGCCATGCGCTTGAACAGGAATGGATATCGAGTCGCGGGTTACCGCCGACACCTAAACAAAACAGGCCGGACATCGCCTTCGACGCACGCGCCAAAGTGATGATCCGGCCCGGTCCGCGAGATGCGGAATAAAGCTTACTTCTTGTCCTTCTTGTCGCCGCCCTTGGCGTCCTTGGCCGGTGCGGCAGCAGCGGCTTCGGCGGGCTTTTTCTGCGCGGTGGCAGGCACGTCGGCGGCAGTCGGCGCTGCGGCCTCGACCACCACTTCCTCTTCCTTGCCGCGGACCACGGCGGTGGCGACCACCGGGTTTTCCTTGCCGTGCAGCACGGCGCGCACGCCGGACGGCAGCTTCAGGTCGGCCACGTGCACCGAGTGACCGGCGGCGATGTCCTTCAGGTCAACCTCGACGAACTCCGGCAGGTCTTTCGGCAGGCAGGCGATCTCGATGTCGTTGGCGACGTGCGAAACCATGGCGCCGCCGAACTTGACCGCATGCGATTCGCCGGCGTTCAGGAAGTGCAGCGGCACGCGAATGTGGATTTCCTTTTTCGCATCGACGCGCTGGAAGTCGATGTGCTGGATCTGCTGCTTGAACGGGTGCATGGTGTAATCACGCAGCAGCACCTGCTCGGCGGCGCCGTCCAGCTTCATGTCGAGAATGGAGGCGTGGAACGCTTCCTTGCGCATGGCGTGGAACAGCGGGTTGTGGTCGATCTCGATGACGGAGACGGCCTTGTCGCCGCCGTAAATCACACCGGGGACCTTGTTCGCGCGGCGCAGACGGCGGCTCGCACCCGTTCCCTGCAGCTTGCGCGTGGACGCAATGACTTCGATTTTCATATTGATACTCCGTTTAACCGCGCGCTCCGCGACCAGAGACTACACGGGGGTTTACGTACTAGGGTTTCGTAACTATTCGATGAACAGGCTGCTCACCGAATCCTCGGAATTGATCCGGCGGATGGTTTCCGCCAGGAGTTCGGCCACCGAGAGCTGCCGGATCTTGCTGCACGCGCGCGCGTCGTCGCGCAGTGCGATGGTGTCGGTCACGACCAGTTCGTCGAGTTCCGACGTCGTGATTCTTTGCACCGCGGGGCCGGACAGCACCGGGTGGGTACAGTAGGCCAGCACGCGCTTGGCGCCGCGCTCCTTGAGCACTTCGGCGGCCTTGCACAAGGTGCCGGCGGTGTCGACCATGTCGTCCATGATGACGCAGGTGCGGCCTTCGACCTCGCCGATGATGTTCATCACTTCCGAGACGTTCGCCTTCGGCCGGCGCTTGTCGATGATCGCCAGGTCGCTCTCCAGCCGCTTGGCCAGGGCGCGGGCACGCACCACGCCGCCGACGTCGGGCGATACCACGATCAGGTTCTCGTAGTTGTGGCGCCACACATCGCCTAGCAGAATCGGCGCGGCGTAGATGTTGTCCACCGGGATGTTGAAAAAGCCCTGGATCTGGTCGGCATGCAGGTCCATCGTCAGTACGCGGGTGACGCCGACGGACTCCAGCATGTTGGCCACCACCTTGGCGGAGATGGCAACGCGCGCCGAGCGCGGCCGGCGGTCCTGCCGGGCATAGCCGAAATACGGAATCGCGGCGGTGATGCGCGCTGCTGAAGAACGCTTCAGCGCATCGGCCATCACCATGATTTCCATCAGGTTGTCGTTGGTCGGCGCGGAGGTGGACTGCAGGATGAACACATCCTTGCCGCGCACGTTCTCCAGCACTTCGACGCTGACTTCGCCGTCCGAGAAGCGCCCGACCGAAATCCGCCCCAGCGGAATGGCCAGGCGGCGCGCCACCTCCTTCGCGAGCAAAGGATTGGCGTTACCGGTCACGATCATCAAATTCGCGTTGGACATGACGGGAACGCGGAGGCGCTAAGGGAAGACGGTTAAAAGGGATTGGCTGGGGAAGAAGGATTCGAACCTTCGAATGCCGGAATCAAAATCCGGTGCCTTAACCAACTTGGCGACTCCCCAACGGTGGGTCCTGCTCTGCTGCACGCGAGGCCTCACGGCCTGACGCTTGATGCACGGCGCTGCTGCCGCCGCTTTACAACATACAGCTTTGCTGCTTCCCGCCCGCCGCTGACTCAATCCGCCAGGCCGGCCAGGGGATGCCGCGCCAGGCTGCGCGCGACAAAACCTTCGATTTCCCGCGGCCGCGCTTCCAGGATGCCGCGCGCTTCGGACTCCGACCCGAAAGCCGCGAAAACGCAGGCGCCGGAACCGGTCATCCTCGCCGTCATAGTGGCCTGGCCATCATGCCGGGCCAGCCATTCCAGCGTCCGCGCGACCGCCGGATATCTGGCGAGCGCCACCGGCTGCAAGTCGTTGGCAAAGCGGGTTTGCGGGAACGACCATCCACCGGCAGGAAAGTCCAATATTTTGACAGATTTCGTGTCCCGGGTCAAATTCGGGTCACGGAAAATCTCCACGGTGGGGATCGCCACCGGGGGTTTGAGGACCACGAACCAGCGCTGCGGCAAATCGACCGTGGTCAGCTGCTCGCCGATGCCGGCGGCAAAGGCATTCTCGCCGTGGATAAAAAACGGCACGTCGGCGCCCAGTTTCAGCCCGATCGCCGCCAGTTGCGCCCGCGCGCAGCGCAGTCCCCAGAGGTGGTTCAGGGCCAGCAGCACGCTGGCGGCGTCACTCGACCCGCCGCCCAGCCCGCCGCCCATGGGAATGCGCTTGCGCACCGCGATGTCGGCGCCCTGCGGGGTGCCGCCGGCGGCCTGCAAGGCGCGGGCGGCACGGATCGCCAGGTCGTCGTCCTCGGCCACGCCGGCCACCTCGCCGACGCGGCGGATGGCGCCGTCGGCGCGCATGCTTATTTCCAGCGTATCGCCGAAATCGAGCAACTGGAACACGCTTTCCAGCAGGTGATAGCCGTCGGGACGCCGGCCGACGACGTGCAGGAACAGGTTGAGCTTGGCGGGGGCGAAAAAGGTGTTCACGAAAGGCTGGCGCGAGCCGGAGCGGCAAGGGCGCCACGATAAACCATTTCGCGCCGCGGCCGCCCGAGGGAGGCCAACCCGGGCCAACCCGGGCTAACCGCGGGTATCGATGGCGATGCGGATGTCGAGCGGCTTTTCGGCGCGGGTGTAGTTGAGGAACAGGCGCTGCGGCTGCCGGGCCTCGCCGTCATAGCTGAGTTCGACCACCCAGCCGTCTTCCTTGATGCTGGCCGGCCGCCCGGCGGCATCGCGCTGCACGGCGGCCGTGGCGCCTTGGGGGCGGCCGCGTACCCAGTCGATCAGGCCGGCCAGCGGCATGCGCCAGCCGAGCCGGGTTTCGGTCAGGGTTTCGACGTCGCGCGCGTGGAACTGCTGCTTGTTGCTGTTGGTCAGGGTGACGCCGGCCCGGTCGCGGACGATTTGCGCGATCTGGTTGCCCAGCGGGCTGGCGAGGTTCACCTCGTCCTGCTCCGGCGCGTGGGTCCAGGAAAACTTGCCGGAGAGGCTGTCATCGCCGTAGTGCACCGACAGGCGGCCCTCCAGCGCGAAGCTTTCGGCATTCGCCGCCGTCAATGGCACATCCTTGACCGGTGCCGACACCGGCCCCGGCCCGGCGCAGCCGGCGAGGCCGGCCAGCAAGGCCGTCAGCAGCCATCCCGCGAAGCGCCTCACGCTACCCTTACTGCTTGAAACGCTTCATCGTGGTGAGCAGGATTTCATCGGCCGGGGCCTTGGCCCGGGCTTCGCGCCAGACGCGCTGCGCTTCCGGTTTGCGGTTGCTCTGCCACAACACCTCGCCCAGGTGGGCGGCGATTTCGGGATCCGGGCGCGCCTCATAGGCGCGCTGCAACAGGTCAATGGCCCGCTTCATGTCGCCCAGGCGGTACAGCACCCAGCCCATGCTGTCGATGATGGCGGCGTCGTCCGGGGCGATTTTCAGCGCCTTTTCGATCAGGTCGCGCGCCTCGCCCAGGCGCTCGTTGCGGTCCGCCAGCGAATAACCGAGCGCGTTGTAGGCATGGGCGTAGTCGGGCTTCAACTGGATCAGTTTTTTCAGTTGCGTTTCCTGCACGTCGAGCTTGGAAAGCTTTTCCGCGGTCATCGCCGATTCGTAGAGCAGGTCCGGGTTGTTGGGCAGCTTTTCCAGGTTTTTTTCCAGCAGATCGAAGGCCTCGCGATTGAGGTTCGCCTCGCGCAGGATCTGCGCCTCCGCCAGCACCATCTGCACGCGCTGCTGGTTGTTGGTGGTGGCCACGCCATGCAGGAAGGTGCGCGCCTCGTCCATCTTGCCTTCCTTGGCAAAGGACTCGGCGATCCGCGCCTGCGCCGGAAAATACTGCTCGCCGCGGCCGATCTGCCCCCACCACTGGCGCGCCTGGGCGTATTTCTTCTGCTCCTCGGCGGCCTGGCCGAGATACAGGAATACCGGGTTGCGGTCGCGCACGTCGGTGTCGAGCAGCTTTTTCAGATAAGTCTCGGCGTTGCCGTAGTCCTTGGCGTCGAGCGCCAGCAAGGCCAGCGGGAACAGGACGTCGGGATTGTCGGGCGAACTGCGCTCGATGGCGTGAAACTCGGCGGTCGCCTCCGGATACTTTTTCTCGGCGTAAAGCGAACGTGCATAGGCCAGGCGCGCTTCCAGCGACTTCGGATTGGCGTCGATGAATTTTTTCAGCTCCAGGCTGGCTTCCGCGGCCGAACGCTTGGCCAGCAGCGCCGAGGACATCAGCACCGGCAACTCCCAGTCGGGCTTCAGGCTGGCGGCGGCGCGCGCTTCGCTGATGGCCAGGCCGTCCTCGCCGGCGGCGGCGGCGGCACGGGCCACCGCCAGGCGCGCTTCGGGCACGCCTGGGTACTTGGCGGCCAGGCGCTGGATGGTGATCAGCGTTGCCTTGCGGTCGGGGTCGCGCGAAAGCAGGCGGTTGATTTGCGAAAACACGTCGGTGACGCTGACTTCGCCGCCGGCGAGCAGCTTTTCCAGATGCGGCCCGGCTTCGTCGCCATGGCCGGTGGCCAGCAGCAGGCGCGCCAGGTTCAGGCGCGCTTCGGCGTTGGACGGGTCGGTCTGCACCCACAGCTTGAGGGCGCGCAGGGCTTTTTCGTCGTCGCGGTCTTCGGCGGCGATCTCGGCGGCGCGGCGCGCCAGGCGCGGGTCGCGGGTGCGCTCGGCCAGTTCGATGAACTTCGCATAAGCGACGCTGGAGGCACCGCGCTGGTTGGCGATTTCCGCCGCCATCAAGTCATACAGCATCTCCGGGGTCAGATCGACCTTGGGCAGCGGCGCTTCGGGCGCTGCAGGGGTGCGGGCCGCGCGGGCCGCGGGCGGCGGCGGGTCCGAAGAAACGGCGGCTACCGACCCCGGCCGGTTGGGCGCTTGCGCGCAGGCAGCCAGCACCACGGCCGGCAGCAATGCATAAAGGGACTTGTTCAAGAGACTTTTCCTGTTGTTTCGTAGGCCTGAACCGGCTTTCGGTATAGTCCGCCGGTTGGGCGCACCGCGCTCTGCCAGGGTTTCCCGCCTTGATTGCGTTGCGGCCCGCACCATCTTCAATGCCATCGACGCCGCAATTTCCCGGCCAAACCAACGTCATAGTACGCCAATGCCAGAACTCCCGGAAGTGGAAGTAACCAGGCGCGGCATCGCCCCGCATCTCGAGGGCCGCACCATAGCCAATACGGTGGTGCGCCACCACGGGATGCGCTGGCCGGTGCCCGCGGGCCTGGCCGACACCCTGCGCGGCCTGACCGTGCGCAAAGTGGGCCGGCGCGGCAAATACCTGCTGCTGGAGTGCGTCCCAGGCACCGGTTTGCCGGCAAAAGCCCGAAAAAGCAGAACAAAGGCCGGCATTCCCGTAACAGCGTCCCAACCGGCCACCGCAAAAGGCTGGCTGATCCTGCATCTGGGCATGTCCGGCTCCCTTTCGATGGTCGAGCCCGGCGTGGCACCGGGCAAGCACGCGCATTTCGACCTCACCGCCGGCGAGCGCACCCTGCGCCTGAACGACCCGCGGCGCTTCGGCGCGGTGCTTTGGCACCCGGCCGGCGATGGCCCGCCGGAGAGCCATCCCCTGCTGGCAGGTCTCGGCGTCGAACCGCTGACGCCGGCCTTTACCGCCGGGTTGCTGTTCCGCGCCACGCGCGGGCGCAAGGCGAGTATCAAGCAGGTGCTGCTGGCGGGAGACATCGTCGTCGGGGTGGGTAACATCTACGCCAGCGAGTCGCTGTTCCGGGCGCGCATCCGCCCCACCACGGCAGCCGGGCGCCTGAGCCTGGCGCGCTTCGAGAAGCTGGTGCCGCAGATCCGCGACGTGCTGGCCGACGCCATCGCCAAGGGCGGCAGTACCCTGCGCGATTTTCACAGCAATGGCGAGGCCGGCTATTTCCAGCTCGACTATTTCGTCTACGACCGGGCCGGCGAGCCCTGCAAGGTGTGCGCCACGCCGATCCGGCGGGTGGTGCAGGGGCAGCGCTCCACTTTCTACTGCCCGGCCTGCCAGCGTTAGGCCAAATCCCCGCGAACCGGGCCGGCGGCGGAAAGAACGGCGCGACTCAATTCGGCTGCAGCGGCACCGCAGAGGCCGGGAACAGGCGCCGCGCCCGTTCCATGCGCCCGGCGGCCCCGACCACGTCGGCGGCGCTGATGCGCTCCAGGCGGGCGGTGCCGGTGGTCTGGCGGATGCGCACCGCCTTGAGCGCGGCGGCGCCGGCCGGCGTGTCGTGCATGTCGAGCAGGGTGTCGGTAATCTGCCGCGCCAGCTCCGGGCTGACCCGCGGCCCGGCGGCCAGCACGTAGCCGGGATAGGGCTCGCTGCGGCTCAAGACCTGCAGTTTCTCGCCATAACGCCGCAGCGCCTCGTCGGCGCCGTATTGCGGCAAGGCGACGGCATCGACCTGCCCGAACAGCAGCGCGTCGATCATCGCCTCCGGGTTGCGCGAAATGCGCAGCCTGATGTCCTGCGGCCTCAATCCGTTGCTGCCCAGCCAGTACATCATGATGGCGCCGTGCGACGAGCTGCCGGGGAAGCTGGCGATGCTGCGCCCCTTAAGCTGGTCGATGCGTTTGATGTTGCTGCCGCCGCGCACCAGCAGATTGACCCGGAAGTCGCGAAAGCGCGCCAGCGGCGTCAGGCGCAGGCGCTCCAGCGCGCTGCCCATCTGGTCGACGGTGGCAAGGTAGAGATCGGGGGTGCCGGCGCCGTCGGCCGCCGCGGCGCCGAAATCGTGCAGCGGCAGCGCAACCACTGGCCGGCCGGTGGCTTTTTGCAGCACGGCGGCAAGCTCCGCCAGCGAAGCAAGCGATTCGCGGGTCTCGGCCGCGCTTTGCTGCAGCCCGCCCGGATGCACCGCCAGGCTCAGGGGCGGGCCGATGCCGCCGTGCCACAGGGTCCACATGCCGGCGGCGGCGGCCAGCAGCAGGGCCACGCCCAGCCACACCCATTTGATCCAGTTGCGCCAGCGCGGAATCCGGTACAGCGCGTCCATGCCGCCGCCGTGGTCGATCACCGTCACCTGCTCTGCCTTGGTGACGGTGGTGGGCCCGACGGAATCGGGCGCCAGCATGCCGGGCCGGCTGGTGCTTTCGAGGCTTTGTTCCACCCCCATCACCAGTGCGGGCTCGGCATCGAGCACCACCGCGGCGGCTTGCGGATCCATCCGCGCGGTCTGCGGCAGGGGTGCGGCAACGGTGGTGGAATCCGGCATCCGGATTGCGGCATCGTCACGACCACCCGGCTCCAGCTCGTCGCGCGATATCGGCATGGCGCCGGTCAGGACCGGCAGGAATTCGCCCACCGTCTGCGGGCGCGTACGCTCGTCGACTTCGAGCGCCCAGTCGACGGCGGCGAGAAAGTCCTCGCCGTAGCGCCCGGCGCCGGCGCGCACCGCGCTTTCCTGCGGGTCGTCATGCACCCGCGCCGCCGCTTCCACCGGCCGCCGCCCGGTGACGAACCAGTAGAGCACGCCGCCGATGGCATAGAGATCGGACCATGGCCCCTGCCGGCCATGGGCGTGGTATTGCTCGAACGGCGCGTAGCCGGGGGTGACGATGCTGGTCAGCCCCTGGGTGGAAACGCCGGCGCCGGCCTGGCGCGCGGCGCCGAAATCGAGCAGCACCAGGCTGCCGTCGCCATCGCGCACGTAGATGTTGGCCGGCTTGATGTCGCGATGCAGGAAGCCGGCCTCGTGCACCAGGGCCAGGCCCTCCAGCAGGGGCACGAACATGGCCACCAGCAAGGCCTCGACCGGCGTGCCGCCGCCACGCAGCAGGCGGCGCGATAGCCAGGTGTTGAGGCTTTCACCCTGCTCATAGGCCATCACCATGTAGGCTGTGTTGTTGGCCTCGAAAAAGCGGTGCACGCCGATGATGTTGTGGTGGCGGAAGCTCGCCAGGGTGCGCGCTTCGAGCAGGAAACGGGTCAGGCCGTTGCCGTACTCCTCGCCATGGCGCTTGCTGCGCGGGTAGATCGCGCCGGTTTCGCCGTTGCGCGCGGCCAGCTCGTTGGGCAGGTATTCCTTGATCGCCACCTGGTGGCCCAGCATGCTGTCGCGCGCCAGGTAGGTGACGCCGAAACCGCCGCTGCCCAGCACCCGCTCAATACGGTATTCGTAAAGCCCGTAACCCGGCGGCAGCGCCTGGCGGTCGTCCTCCTCCGGATGGGCGACGCGGC
>DATAZV010000462.1:0-9568 GCA_036271855.1 Burkholderiales bacterium | reverse complement strand
TGGAAGATGAAATTTTTTCGACTCACCTACCTGCTCGTTCCGACCCTCGCCCTGGGGGTATGCCTGCATGCGGGCAACGCTGCGGCACGCACGCATGCGCCCTCCGCCCAAGCCCGCTATGCGGCCTGGAGCGGCTGGCACGAGCGCTATCCGGTCGGCTCGCCGGATTTCTATTATCAATTCGCGCAAGACCACGACGGCACGCCGGCCGCGCTTGGGTTCACCGGTGCGGCAAGTGGCTTGGCCGACACCCTTGGAGGCTGGGGCGCGCCCGCCGCATCCACATACGCGGGCGCGGCCTGGAGCGGCGCCAGCCTCGACCCCACGCAAGGCATACGTTCCCAGGCGACGGCCTCCGGTGCGCGCAAGGAAGCGCCCGGTTCCGGCTTGGCACTACCGATTGCGGCACTGGGCCTGATGCTATATGTCATGCGGCGCCGCGCCGCCCTGCAATAGCGGCTTCTGAAGGGCGCCGCGGCTGCGCCGTACCCGGAGGATCAGACGACGCCGGAAAGCCGCTGGCGCCCGAGTCTAGGGCGTCTCAGCGCGATTCTTGCGCCAGTTCCAGCTGTCGGCGCACATTTGCCGCAGGTCGCGCTGCGACTTCCAGCCCAGCAGTTCGTGGGCCCGATGCGCGTCCGCGTAGCACTGCGCCACATCCCCCGGACGCCGGCCGACCACCCGATAGGGCACCGGCCGGCCGCTGACTTCGGCCAGGGTATGGATCAGCTCCATCACGCTGGAGCCCTTGCCGGTGCCGAGGTTGACCGTCAGCACCCCTGCTTGCGCTTCCAGCGTGCGCAGCGCCGCGACGTGGCCCAGCGCCAGGTCGACCACGTGCACGTAGTCGCGCACCCCGGTGCCATCCGGCGTCGAATAATCATCGCCAAACACGTCGAGCCGCGGATAGAGGCCGGCGGCAACCTTGAGCGCATAGGGCATCAGGTTGTTTGGCACACCGCGCGGGTCTTCGCCCAGCAGGCCGGACGGATGCGCGCCCACCGGATTGAAGTAACGCAGCAGGGCGATGCGCCAATCGGGATCCGATTGTGCGAGATCGCGCAGCATGTCCTCGATCATCAGTTTGGAACGGCCATAGGGATTGGTCACCCGCAATGGCGCGTCCTCGGCGATCGGCACCCTGGAAGGATTGCCATACACCGTGGCCGAAGAGGAAAACACCAGGCATTTGACGCCCGCGTCGCGCATCGCACTGAACAAGGCCAGGCTGCCATGGACGTTGTTGTCGAAATAGCGCAGCGGATCGTCCACCGATTCACCCACCGCCTTCAGGCCGGCGAAATGCACTACCGCGGCAATCGGCTGGCGCGCGAACAGCGCGCGCAGGCCGGCGCCATCGCGAATGTCCAGCTCGGCAAAACCGGGGCGCACACCGCTGATGCGCTCGATGTGGTCGAGCGTATCGGGGCGCGAATTGCAAAGATTGTCGACGATGGTCACCGCATATCCCGCCGCCTGCAGCTCGACCACCGCGTGGGAGCCGATATAGCCGGCACCCCCGGTGACGAGTATGGTGGCCGGCTGCGCCTGCCGCATGGCGCCGTTCATCCGCGTACCCGCTCGCCGCCCAGGAGCTGGCGGCCGGCACCGAGCATGAACATGAAATTGGTGAAAAAGTAGCGGCGCCACAGGCGGCGCGGCTCGGTGCACAGGCGATGCAGCCATTCCATGCCGCGCCGCTGCATCCACAGCGGCGCCCGCCTCAAGGTGCCGGCATGGTAGTCGAAGGCGGCGCCGACGCCGATCTGCACGGCCATGATGCGCTCGCGATGGGCATCCATCCACATCTCCTGTTTCGGGCAACCCAGGCTGACGAACACCACGCCCGCGCCGGAATGATTGATCCGCGCCACTGCCGCCTCATCTTCGGCGGCGCTCAGCCGGCGAAACGGTGGCGCTATCATCCCCGCCACGCGCAGCCGCGGGAAAGCCGCGGCCAGCCGGGCATGCAGCGCCTGCAGGACTTCGTCGCGGTTGCCGTACAGAAAGATCGAAGTGCCCTCGCGCTGCGCCAGCTCGCAGTAGCGCCACATCAGGTCCGGGCCATTCAAGCGCGGCTGCCCGGCGTAGCCGAGCTTGCGCAACATCCAGGCCACCGGCATGCCATCGGGCACCGCCAGGTCGGCCGCGCCGATGGCCTCCCGCACCTCGGGATCGCGCTGCATGGTGACCAGCGAGTGCGCGTTGCAGCAACAGACGGAGCGCGGCGCCCGCACCTGCGCCCAGCCCTGGATCAGGCCCAGGGCCTGGTCCCAGTTCAGCGCATCGATGAAGGCGCCCAGCACGCACGCGCCACGGCGCTGCACCGGTGTTTCACTCGCGAAAGTCATACCCGGAAAATAGCGGCGCAGCGCGCACACGTCGGTTCGGTGGCGTACAGAGACGGCGGCTGTCGCCCCTCAGACAGCTTGCTGTGTATGGTGGCCGTGCGCCATCGCCTCGCGATAAATCGCCGAGAGCTGCAGGAAATTGACTTGCGATGTGTAGTTACGCTCGTAAACCGCGCGCGCGGCGTCGCCCATGCGCCGCATGCGCTCGGGGTGTGCCTGCGCCCACGCCAGTTGGTCGGCGAAATCGCCCGCATTGCCGGGCTCGAACAACAGGCCGGTGACACCCTCCTCCACCAGTTCGGCCATCGCACCCAGGCGACTGGCGATCACCGGCAAGCCGCAGGCAAACGCCTCGACCAGGACACGGGGAAAGTTCTCGTACCAGATGGAAGGCAGCACCAGGCAGGCAGCGCCGCGCATGCGGGCATAGATATCCGCCGGCGCCAGCCGGCCAAGCAGGCGGACGCCTGGCAGATCATGCAGACGGCCCACCTCCGGCCCGTCGCCAATCACTTCGATACCCGCGTTCGGCAGCAGCCCGGCGGCGTCAGCCATCACGCCGATGCCCTTTTCAGGGGAGAGCCGGCCGACGAACAGGGCGCCGGCCCGCGGCTGCGCCGCATCCGGCGCCGGCAGGTCGACGAAATTCGGTTTTACCAAGATGCGTTCCGCCGGCAGGCCGGCTTCGATGAATTTGTCGCGGCAAAAACGGTTCAGCGCGATGTAGCGGGTGACGCGGCGGCGGTAGGAGCCCAGCATGCGGTGGGCGCCCAGCATCGTCACCAGCACGGCGGACTGCGCCGCCGAGCCGCGATAGCAGCGCCGCAGCACGCCGCGCCAGGGCAGCGTGCCCAGGCAGTCTTCGCATACCGTGCCCTCGCGCATGAACATGGCCTGGGCGCAGAACAGGCGAAAATTATGCAACGTCTGCACCACCGGGACCCGGTGCGCGGCGGCGCTGTAGTAGAGCGAAGGCGAGATCAGGGGGAAGGTATTGTGGGCGTGGATCACGTCCGGGCGAAAGCGGCCGATGATGTCGCCCACGTCCGCCGTCGTGCGCGTCGACCACACGGTGCCCGCCGCCAGACGCGCGGCGGAGATCGCCGCCACCTGCTGATTGTGCCTTTCGTAGAGTTCCACCTGCACGCCGTTCTGTTGCAGCATGCGCATTTCGTCGGCCACCACGGCGTCCTCGCCGCCGGGCTGCTGGTAGCGGTTGTGCACCAGCAGCACGCGCAGCGGTGCGCGGACTGCGGCGCCTTCCATGGCAATGCGCCGATCCGCCTGCGGCAGAGCAGCGGAGCCGGAGGCTTCCAGCGCGATCATGGCGCGCTGGTCACGCGCAGCCCGTTGCCGGCGTAGCCGCCGCCGGGCGCGTTCACCAGTCGGTAGCCGCAGCCTTGCGAACCCCAGACCCGCGCCACCACGTCGGCCCAGGCAAAGCGCCGCGCCCGCACCACGGCGCCGGCGCCAAGCGAGCGTGCGAGCGCCGGCGAATCCGCGATCTCGACAAGGGCCGCGGCAAGGCCGTCGATGACCTGCGCTTCGCTACGGCCGGCGACCGCCACCACCCGCCCGCAACTACTATCGACCAGTTGCGCCGGCCCGCCCAGGTTCAGGCACACCACCGGCAGGCCGCTGGCCATTGCCTCCAGCACCACATTGCCGCTGGAGTCGTGCAGGCTGGGGAACAGCAAGGCATCGAATTCCTGGTAGCTGCGCAACAGGTCCTCCTGGCGCATCCAGGGAACCCAGGTGACTGCGTCGGCCACACCGTGTTCGCGGCACAGCGCCTGCCAGTTCGCCGCCTGCGGCCCCTGGCCGATCATGGTCAGGCTGGCATCGACTCCCTGCGCCCGCAGGCGCGCCAGAGCTGGCAGGCCCAGGCCCATGCCCTTGAAGGGAAGGAAGCGGCCGACGTACAGCAAGCGGATGCGCCCGGGTTCACGCACGCGCGCCGCGCCGCTGCCGCGCACGGCCTGGATGCCCAGTTCCAGCATGCATTCGGATTTGCCGCGATGAGCCCGCCCAAGCCAGCGCAGGGTTTCCGGCGTCTTGGCGAGAATCAACGCAGCCTGTGCGTAGGCGCCACGCACCCAGGGATCGAAACGCGCCGCCAGGTTGGCCAAGTCGCGCAGCGCGTCGCGACAGCGTTCCCTGAACGGATAATGGCGGCGCAATGCCGGCGGTGTGCTTTCGCCGCCGCCGACGGGGCCGACCACGCAGGGAATGCGCAGGCGACTCATGAAAATCGGATGGCGCATCACACCAAAGGTGATGTGATGCACGGCATCGAAGCGCTCCTGCCCATGCAGGGTGCGCGCGGCGCGCCACGCACCCCATTGCCACAACACATAGTAAAGATGCACGCCACGCCCGCCGCGCTTCCACCAGGCGGCCCAGCGCGGCAGGTCGTAGTAGACGAAGTGCAGGCCGGCCGGCGGGGCACCGGCCGCGCACGCCTGCTCGATGATTTCGCGATTGTTGGCGCGGGTCATGACCCACACCTGGTGCCCGAGGCGCGCGGTCTCCAGCGCCCAGTGCCAGCCGATGCCCGGCTCCGAGCCCTTGCCCGGCTCGCAGGCATAGGCGGAATAGAGGATTTTCAGGGACTGCACGGATATTCCTTCAAGTCTCGAGGGCCAGGCGATGCGCGGTGCGCGCTTCCAGATGCTGGATCACCTGCTCCAGAATGCGCGATACCACTTCCTCGACCGGGCGCGAAGCGTCGATCACATGGGCGCCGCGCATGCCGGTCGCCGTCTCGATATAGGCGTCGCGCTGGCGCTGGCTTTCAACAAACGGCACTTCCTGCTTGCGCGCCTGCAGCATCTCGGCCGGCACATCCAGTACAAACGAGAGATCCGGCTGCGGCACCAGGCGGCCGAGCCAGCGCGCCGGCGCCAGCGGGCCGCCATAGCGGTAGCGCATGGGATCGACCAGCAGGTCGTGGTAATAGCGGTCGAAGATCACCAGCGTCGAGCGCACGCGCAAGGGGTATAACCAGACCATGCCGCCGACGACGTAGTCGGCCCAGAAATGCAGCAATTTGAGCAGGGAGCCGGGCACTCCGCGGGCCGGTTTGCCATGCGGGTCGACCACCACGCCGCCGTTGCCGCGCCGCGCCGCCAGCACGCCGGGACGCAAGTGGCGATAGCGCACCTGGCGAAAGGATTCGCCCAGTTCTTCGCTCACCCGCTTGATCAGGGTGCTCTTGCCGCTGCCGTCGGCGCCGAGAAAGGCGATCGACAGGCCGGTCGGCTGCGTCATCCGGCCTGCTATACGCTGCAAGTCTGCTGCCGACTGGCGAAGGCGGTCGCGGAAACGCTCCGCGCCGGCGCGCTGCTGCAGTTCGCCGGACAAGCGTGGCAGGCTGAGGGCCACGGGACGCCAATCGCCGTTGCGCGCGGCAATCGCAATGGCGCGCGCGCTGCTGGCGAACAACATGCGCCGCAACGCATTTTCGCAACCTGCCGGGTCTTCCGCAAAGCGGCGCGACAGTTCCGCCCCCTGCGCTTCGTCGAGCGCGCCCTTGTCGATCTTCTTGATCAGGTAGTACGCGAAGGCATCGGCCGCCGAGGGTATCCAGAAGCCGTTGCGGTGGCGCCGCCGCGCGCGCAGCACCGGCCCGGCGTGCAGCCAGAGGCGGCCGGAGCGGCGGTAGTCGGTGCTGGAGTCCGGGTGCAAATAGGAAACCACGCCACCCTCCAGGCGCGCCAGGGCGAAATAGGTGGCGGTGGTTTCATGGTGGATGCATTGCACCATGTGCGCGCCGCTGCGCCCGGCGATGATCTGCAGCAGCACCGGCAAATGAGGCGCCCATTCGGCGTCGATCATGAAGTCGATATCGGAACTGATGTCTTCCGGCAGTCGATCGTAGCCGGCGAGTATGCAGTAAGGCACCGACGCCTCTTCGAAGACGTCGACCAGCTCGCGGAAGATTCCCTGGTTGCCGCTCATGTCCGTCCCCCGATTGCGGCGCCCGTGGCCAGCCATTGGCCGCGCTGCTCCAGCAGGCGCAAATAGGCCCGCAGCACCGGGTGGCGCGGGTCCAGGCAACGCGAAGCCTCGACGTAGAAAGTGATGACATCGAGCAGGTAGTGCATGGCCAGCGCGCCGGCCGCCTCCGCCACGCCGCTGCGCACGCCGAATACCGAATCGGCGTGCCGGCCGGCGCGCGACAACAGCGGCGCCATGTAACGCGTGCCCAGCGGCCGATGGCGCGCCAGGCGCGACATCAGGTGAAAATGCAAAAAGTCATGCAGGGGATTGGCGCCGGCCTGCGCGTACTCCCAATCGAAGGCGAACAGCCGCCCGGCCTGCACGCGCACGTTCCAGGGCGCGAAGTCGCCATGCGCCAGGCAAGCCGGCAGGCGGCAAACGCCGATGCGTTGTTCTACCTCATGCAGCGCGGCGTCGATCAGCGCGCGATGCTCCGCTTTCATCATCGGCCGCACCGCCAGCGCACGCGCCCGCAGGCGGTTGAATGCCTCGGTATCCGACCACGGATGCACCCCGCTCTGCGCGCCCAGCGCCAACAGGAACTGACGGTGCGCATGGCCGAAGCGCATCGCGCCGCCACCCGCCGGCAGCGCGCTCATGGCGACAAAGCGGCGGCCGCTGGCCAGCGCGCCCGCATTGGCCAGCCGCGGTAAAAAGGCGGCGATCTGCGGCAAGTGTCCCAGTTCATGCAGCCAGTGTTCTTCCAGTGCGACCGCCATATCGGCGCTCGGCTGCACCGCGACCTTGGCCACCCTGGGCGCCAGGCCGTCGCCCGGCTGGCACAGGATGGTCAGCTTCTGCAGCGGCCCCGGCGAGCCGCACAGAACCGCGTGCGAGGCATCCGCTGCGGCGTTCTCCCCGAACAGCGCCGCCGCCGGAAAGCCTTCCCAGCGAAACAAGGGCAGTATCTCGGCGCGCGGTACACAGCGGTCCAGGGTCAGGAGCAGATGGCCCAGGCCGCGCAGCAGCGGATTGCCGACGAAAAACCTCACCGCCGCATGTGCGTAACGCGGGTCACGCGCCGGTACCAGCAAGGGCTGGCGCCGCCAGGCGAACAGCACTTTGGCCTCGAAAACGCACGCGGCCCCGCCTCCTGCGGGATCACTCATCGCCAGCAGCGGGAATTTGAGATCATTGAAACTCAAGCGCCGCCTCCTTCGATCCGATAGCGCTCCAGCGCCCGCAACTGGCCCTCCGGCGGGTTGCCCCAGTAGCCTCCCGCCAGCCCCTTGGCCAGCACCCGTTGCAGGCGCGCCAGCCGTTGCAGCACCGGTGTCGCGCCGGGCAGGCGCGCCAGTGCCGAGCGGCCGCGAATCCGCGCATCTTCCAGGCGGCCCTGGGGGCGCATCGCCCGGGTCTTTTGTTCCGGGTAGTAACGCATGCAGGATAAGTATTCGGGCAGGTGCGCGATGTGCGTGTGGCGCGAAAAGCGCTCCCACAGGTCGGCATCCATCGCCAGGTTGAATTCGCGGTCGAGGCCGCGCACGCCCTCGTACAAGTCCCGCCGCCAGAACATCGAGGGCTGGGCGATATAGTTGTGGTCGAACAGGAACACAAATCGCGAAAAGCCCATTTCGCGCTTCGGGCGGATGTAGTCGCCGGCGGCATCGATCCACAAGGCGTCGCCATAAACCGCGGCGACATCCGGGTGGGTGGCGAAGAAATCGGCCACCTTTTGCAGGGCGCCGGGCAACAGCAGGTCATCCGAGCACAGCCAGCCGCAAATCTCGCCAGTGGAGCGGGAGAACCCCTTGATCAGGGCGTCGGTCTGGCCGCGGTCCGGTTCCGACACCCAATAGGCCAGTTCATGCTCATGCGCGCGGAGCACCGCCGCGCTCTCGTCGGTCGAGCCGCCGTCGACGACAATGTATTCGAGGTCGGGGTAGCCCTGGTCGAGCACCGAGCGCAGGGTGGCGTCGAGATAGCGCCCCTGCTGGTAGGAGCAGGTGACGATGGAAATCTTCGGCTGGTCGATCTGCATGTCCGGTCTTTCAGGCAACGGGGTGCCCAGGCACCTCGAGAATGCGGTTGAAGCCCACCACGGTGGCGCCGGCGGGTACGTCGCGCGTCACCACGGCATTGGCGCCGACCACCGCGCCGCGGCCGATGTGCACCGCGCCCAGCACGCGCGCACCGGCGCCGAGATAAACGCCGTCTTCGATCACCGGCGCCTCATTCCTGCCCGGCACCCGTCCGCCCAGGGTGACGTGCTGCATGATCACCACGCCGCTGCCGAGTTGCGCCAGCGAATGGATCACGATGCCATAGGGATGCGGCATCAACACCGTGCGCTGGCGCAGGTCGCAATAGATGTCGCAATTGAGCAGGATGCGCCACAGCCGGCTCAACACCGGCACATGGTGCCGGCACAGGAACAACAGGACCCGCGCCGCCAGGGGATTACTGTCCTCCGGCTCCGCGCGGGTCGCCACAAGCGGGTCGATTGCCGTCATTGCTGCTTCCTCCTTCATGTCGAATGTCCACCGGCCGCGCGCAGATGGGCAGGCTTGCGTCGGTGCTGGAAAGATTCGCCGCGCATGCGCACCACCCGCGCCGGCACGCCGGCCACTACGGCGCGGGGTGGCACGTCCCTGGTGACGACTGCATTGGCACCGACCACCGCGCCATCGCCGATACGCACCCCCGGCAATACCACCACGCGGGTGCCGAGCCAGACGTCGTTGCCGATATGGATCGGCCGCCGCGGCGTCTGGCCCTGGCGGTTGATCGGCACTTCCGGGTCTTCGTAGGCATGGCCGGCGGACATCATCACCACGTCCGGGCCCATCAGGACGTCGGCGCCGATCACCACGTCATGGTCGAGGCGTGCGTTGTGGCCGATTTGCGAACGCGCGCCGAGTTCGATCTCTCTGCCGGAGCCGAAATAGGCGCCGCGCTTGATCAGCACGCCCTCGCCACATTTGAGGAAAATCCGCCGTGCGAGGAGGCCGCGCAACCAGTAGGCGAAGCGCCAGCCGGGCATCGGCTGGGTCGGAAGATGCCGCGCAAAGGCGTAGTAGATGAACAGGGCCGGAATACGCATCAGCGGTGGCCTCCGATGTCGGCCAGCGCCATCGTCCGATGCTCGCCTTCGCGGCGCAGGCGCCGGGTGACCTGGCGCGCCGCCAGGCCCGCACTCAGCAGGCCGGCGCAGACGCCTGCCAGCAGTGCCAGCATGATGCCGGTCTCCTGGTAGCTGCGCACGGTGCAGGCTG
>DATAZV010000461.1:0-18696 GCA_036271855.1 Burkholderiales bacterium | reverse complement strand
TGGCCTGGGCGTCGCTGATCACCACATCGTTCACATAGGCGCCGCCTTGCTGCACCAAGCGCCGCGCCTCGCCCTTGGACGGCGTCAGGCCGGTTTCGACGAACAAGTCGAGCACCGCAATGCCGGCCGCCAGCCGGTCGTGAGTGACCGTAGTCGAAGGCATCGCCGATAAATCGCCGCCGCCGCCGAACGCCGCCTTGGCCGCCGAGCGTGCCTCATCCGCCGCCCCCGCCCCATGGCACAGGCTGGTGGCCTCGTAAGCAAGCACTTCCTTCGCGGCATTCAGCTCGGCGCCTTGCGCGGCGCCCAGGCGCTCGACCTCGGCCATCGGCAGGAAGGTGAACAACGCGAGGAATTTGCGCACGTCGCGGTCGTCGGTGTTGATCCAGTACTGGTAGAAGTCGTAGGGCCTGGTGCGTTCGGCATCCAGCCAGACCGCGCCGGCGGCGGTCTTGCCCATTTTTTCGCCACGTGCGGTAGTGAGCAAGGGAAAGGTGATGCAAAAAGCCTGCTTTGCATGCTTGCGGCGAATCAGGTCGGTGCCCGCAAGGATGTTGCTCCATTGGTCGTCGCCACCCATTTGCAGCACGCAGTCGTGGCGCTCGAACAGCTGCAGGTAGTCATAGGCTTGCAGGAGCTGGTAATTGAACTCGATGAAGGACAGGCCCTCCTCGCGTTCCAGCCGCGCGCGATAGGCGTCGGCGCGGATCATCTCGTTGACGCGGAAGTAGCGGCCGATGTCGCGCAAAAACTCGATGTAATTGAGCTGCATCAGCCAGTCGGCGTTGTTGGCGCTCATGCCGGCGCTGCCGTCGAGCTGCAGGTAACGCTGCAATTGACCGAGGATGCCGCGTCCATTGGCGGAGATGTCCTCAAATGACAGCATCTGGCGCATCTCGGTCTTGCCCGACGGGTCGCCCACTGCGGCCGTGCCGCCGCCCACCAGGGCCACCGGCTTGTGGCCGGCACGCTGCATATGCGCCATCGCCATGATCGGTACCAGGCTACCGCAGTGCAGCGAAGAGGCGGTCGGATCGAAACCTATATAGTAGGTAAGGGCTTTGCCCCCCAGCGCCGCACGGATGGCGGCCTCGTCGTTGGTCTGCGCGACAAAGCCGCGCTCCTTGAGGATTTCGAATGCGTTTTGAGTCATGGAGGAAACGGCTGGGACCCGTTTTTGGGGCCGGACTGGCGATTGTGACAGTTTTGGTATACTGCGGCGGTTTTGTGACTTTCATCACGCGCCCGGAATAACCTCTTATAAACCCCAAGAGGCGCGACGTTCCCCGGACCTTTAGAGAAAACTATCGCGTGAAGACAAAGATTTTAGCTCGCCTGAACCCGAAACAAAAACGACAATTGCGTTTCGGCCTCGTCGCCCTGGCGGTTTCGGGCGGCGCTTTCGCCACCCTGGACGCTACCGCGCCAGACACCATCCGCACCACCCCCGTCAGCCTGGTCCTGCCCCTGAACAACACCCGGGTGGCCAGCCTGGACGAAGACACCCGCGGCATTTTCCACGAAGAAAAGGTGCAGCGCGGCGATACCCTGGGCAGCCTGCTTTCGCGCCTGGGCGTGGCCGACGCCAATGCATTCAAATACTTGCGCAGCGGCCGTGAAGCCGCCGTGATCAGCAACAACCTGCGCCCGGGGCGCACCTTCCGCTCCGAAACCGGCAGCGACGGCAGCCTGGTCACGCTGTCCTACAACCTTTCGCCCACCCAGGTGGTGAAGGTCGAGCGCGCCGGCGAAGACTTCAAGATCGTCACCGAAGACCTGGTGCTGGAGCGCCGGGTACAGATGAGAAGCGCGGAAATCCGCGGCTCCCTGTTCGGCGCCGCCGACGCGGTCAACCTGCCGGACAACGTCACCACCCAGGTCGCCGAGATCTTTTCCAGCGACATCGACTTCCACAAGGACATCCGCAAGGGCGACAGCTTCCGCGTGGTCTACGAGATGCTGTATCACGAAGGCGAGTTCGTCCGCGCCGGCCGCGTGCTGGCGGTGGAATTCGTCAACAACAACAAGACCTTCTCCGCCGTCTGGTATGAGGGCGACAAGGGTGCGAACGGCGAAAAGGACGACGAAACACCGTCCGGCTATTACACCCCCGAGGGCAAGACCCTGCGCAAGGCATTCCTGCGCTCGCCCCTGGAGTTCTCGCGCATCACTTCCGGCTTCGGCGGCCGCCTGCATCCGATCCTCAATACCTGGCGCCAGCACACCGGCGTCGACTATGCCGCTCCCAGCGGCACCGACATCCACGCCACCGCCGACGGCATCGTTGCCTTCGAAGGGCAGCAAAACGGCTACGGCAACGTTGTCGTGCTGCGCCACCAGGGCCAGTTTTCCACCCTGTACGGCCACATGAGCCGCTTCGAGCCTTCGGTGACCAAGGGCACCCGCGTGAGCCAGGGCCAGATCATCGGGCATGTGGGCCAGACCGGCTGGGCCACCGGCCCGCACGTGCACTACGAATTCCGTGTCGCCGATGTGCCGGTGAATCCGCTGACCATCGCCCTGCCGCAGGCCTTCCCGCTGGAAGGCCGCCACTTGGCCGCATTCAAGCTGCGCGCCGCGCCGCTGATGGACCGCATCGGCCTGCTGCGCGACACCCGACAATACGCCGCGCTGGACTAGCGGTGAACCGGCCTCCTCTGGCAGAATCCGGAGCGAGGAAGCTGTGAAAATGAACCCGCCACTTTGCATCGGCCTGATGTCCGGCACCAGCCTGGACGGGGTCGATGCCGCGCTGGCCGATTTTTCCGGCGCCGCCCCGCGCACCCTGGCCACCCACTTCGCGCCCTTCGATTCCGACCTGCGCGCCGAACTGCTGGCGCTGCAAAGCCCGGCGGAAAATGAACTGGAGCGCGCCGCCCTGGCCGCCAACCGCCTGATGCGCGCCTACGCCGCCGCCGTCACGGTGGTGCTGGACCAGGCCGGGTTCGAGCCCGAATCGATCAGCGCGCTCGGCGCCCACGGCCAGACCGTGCGCCACCGGCCCGAACTCGGCTATACCTTGCAACTGAATAACCCGGCGCTGCTGGCCGAGTTGACCGGTATCCCGGTGGTCGCCGATTTCCGTGCCCGCGACGTCGCCGCCGGCGGCCAGGGCGCGCCGCTGGTGCCGGCGTTTCACCGCGCGGCGTTCGGCGCGCCCGGGCAAAGCCGGGTGATCGTCAACATCGGCGGCATCGGCAACATCACCGTGCTGCAGGCCGACGACAGCGTGCTGGGGTTCGACACCGGTCCCGGCAATGTGCTGATGGACTTGTGGATCAACCGCCACCACGGCAAGGCACACGACGCCGCAGGCGCCTGGGCTGCCAGCGGCAAGGTGCAGGCGGCCCTGCTCACGCAAATGCTGGCCGAACCCTACTTCGCCCTGCCTTCGCCCAAGAGCACCGGCCGCGACCTGTTCAACGCCGGCTGGCTGGCTCGCCACGATAGCGACCACCCGGCCGCCGACGTCCAGGCCACCCTGTGCGAACTCACCGCCAGCACCATCGTCGCCGCGATCCGGGGCCAGTTGAACGGCCATGCGCAGGACACACTGGACGTCTTCGTCTGTGGCGGCGGCGTGCACAACGCCACCTTGCAGCTGCGCCTGGCGGCGTTGGCCCCGCAGTGGCGCTGGCAATCCACCGCCGCGCTCGGGGTGGCGCCGGACTGGGTCGAGGCGATGGCCTTTGCCTGGCTGGCGCACCAGACCCTGGCCGGCGCGCCCGGCAACCTGGCCAGCGTCACCGGCGCGGCCGGGGCGCGGGTGCTGGGCGCGGTCTATCCGCGCTAGACACGAAAGACCCGTCTCCTTAACTGCTAGAATCCCTTATCGCGTCTTCCCTCGCGCGGGAGTATGTATGCCGATCTTCGAGTACAAGTGCAGCAGTTGCGACGAGTTGTTCGAAACCCTGGTGCGCTCCAACACCCAGCCGACCTGCCCGAATTGCGGCGGCAGCTATCTGGCCAAGCAGTTGTCGGTGTTCGCCGCCGCAACCGGCGGCGGCGGTTCCGATGATGCCGCGCCCTCCGGCGGCGGCGGCCACGTTTGCGGGAGCGGCTGCGCCCTGCATTAAGGCGACAGCTCGTCCATCATGCGCATCGCCGGGCTTGCGGCCCGGGTATTCAATGTTTCCCCCAAGACCAACTGGTGTCTTCTGGAAGTGGAAACCGACGACGGCCTGACCGGCTGGGGTGAGGCTTCGCTCAACGGCTGGGAGCCGATGCTGGTCGCCGCCACCGCCTTGCGCGCCGATGAACTCGCCGGCATGGAATTGCATGCAGCGCAGGAGCGCCTGCGGCCCGCGCCGCGCTCGCCCGGCGGCCTGGTGATGAACGCCATCACCAGCGCCCTGCAGCAGGCGATCGCCGCGATCGACGCGGAAAGCAACAGCATCCCGGTGTGGGCCCTCTTGGGCAAGCAGCAGCGCACCAGTGTGCCGGCGTATGCGAACATCAATCGCGCCACCACCGACCGCAGCCCCGCCGGCTTCGCCGCCACCGCCAGGGAAGCCATGGCCGCCGGCTTCACCGCCTTCAAGGCCGCCCCCTTCGACGGCGTCACGCCCGCCAATTGCGCCGGCGAAGAGGGCCGCGCCCTGATCGCCGCCGGCATCGAACGCGTGCTGGCCCTGCGCGACGCCGTCGGCCCGGAGGCGCGCCTGATGGTCGATTGCCACTGGCGCTTCGACGAAGCGCGCGCCATCGATACCTTGCGCGCCCTGGATGCCGCCAAACTCTTCTGGTTCGAGTGCCCGATGAACGAGGCGCCCGACTTCTGGCCCGCCTACCAGCGCATCCGCGCTGCCGCGCATGCGCAGGGCGTGCGCATCGCCGCCGCCGAAACCCAGGTCGGCGCCCCCGCCTTCCAGGCGATGTTCGACAGCGGCATTGTCGACGCGGTAATGCCGGACATCAAATACTGCGGCGGCCCGCGGGAGATGCTGGCGATTGCCGAGTCGGCCGAACAAGCGGGGGTACTTTTTTCGCCGCACAATCCCACCGGCCCGGTATGCACCACCGCCAGCCTGCACGTGGCGGCGATCGCGCCGCAATGCGACCTGCTGGAGTTCCAGTTCGGCGAATCCCCGCTGTATTACGATCTGCTGGGCGGCACCCACCCGCTGTTGGAAAATGGCGCCTTCACGGTGCCGGCCGAGCCCGGCCTGGGCATCACCATCGACATCGAAACCCTGGAAGCCCACCCCTACGCGCCAGTGCCTTTCGGCATCGAGAGCAAGCTCGCGGGGTAAGGTTCAATCGGCGCGGATGTTGCGCTCGGCCGCGAGTTTTTTCCAGCGCGCCACATCGCTGCGGATGCGTGCCGCAAACGCCTCCGGCGTGCCGGGCGCCGCATCGCAACCGGAGCCTTCGAGCCGTGCCTTCACCTCTGCGTCGGCGAGGATCGCATTGACCTCGCGGTTGATGCGCTCGATCACCGGCCTGGGGGTTGCCGCCGGCGCCAGCAGGCCGAACCAGGCCACCGTCTCGAAACCCGGCAGGGTTTCGGCCAGCGCGGGCACTTCCGGCAGGCCGTGGTAGCGGCTGAGCGTAGTCACCGCCAGCGCGCGGGCGCGGCCGCCCTTGAGGTGGCCGGACCAGGGCGGCAGGTTGCCGATCATCACCGTCGCCTCGCCCGCCAGCACGGCCGCATTGGCCGGCACCGCGCCCTTGTAAGGCACGTGGGTCATCTCGACGCCGGTCATGCTCTTGAACAACTCGGCGGAAAGATGAGAGGAACTGCCGACACCGCCCGAGGCATAGTTGATCTTGCCCGGATTGGCTTTCGCATAGGCGATGAACTCCGCCACCGTCTTCACCGGCAGGCTGGCGTTCACCACCATCACATTGGGCGAGGCGCAGATCAGCGCCACCGCCGCGAAGTCCTGTACCACGTCGTAGCTGAGCCTGGTGAAGATCGCCGCGTTGATGCCGTGCGAACCGGCGTTGCCGACGATCATGGTGGCGCCATCCGCAACCGACTTGGCCGCCGCCTCGGAGCCGATCACCCCGCCGGCGCCGGGCTTGTTGTCGATCACCACCGGCACGCCCAGGCGCTGCCCGAGCTTGTCGCCGACCAGGCGCGCGGCGGTGTCGGAGCCGTCGCCGGGCGCGCTGGGGACGATCCAGCGGTAGGCTTTGGGCAGGGGCTGCGCCCCTGCGAGCGCGGGCAGCAGCAATGCCAGTACGGTAAAGAGTTGCAACGCGCGTTTCATCTCACCCCTCGCTGATTTTTCACCGCCGCCTTATGGGCTTTCCGTGATTCTAGCGGTTGCCGTCCGCCCGCAAGCTTCGTATCATCGCCGACAATCGCAATCTCCCCATCTCCCATGTCAGACCAAGCCACCCCCGCCGCGCCCTTGTGCGCCGCCCCCAACCCGCAGCCGCGCGCGCCTTCGTTCAAGTTTGCAGCATTAAGCTGCGACAGCCACGCCCACATCTGCGGCCCCTCGGCGAATTATCCCTACGACGCCGGGCGCATCTACACCCCGCCTGACGCCCTGCTGCCGGCCTACCGCCACATGCTGGACACCCTGGGCGTGAGCCGCGCGGTGCTGGTGCAGCCCAGCGTCTACGGTACCGACAACCGCGTCTTGCTCGACGCGTTGGCGACCGACCCGGCACATCTAAGAGGCGTGGCGGTGATCGAGCCGGACGCACCGATGGCCGAACTCGAACGCATGCACCAGGCCGGCGTGCGCGGCGTGCGCTGCAATATCGTCGACGTCAAGGAAGGCAAGGGCAGCCTGCCGATGGAGATGCTGATGGCGCTGGCCCGCCGCATCCAGCCGCTGGGTTGGCATCTGGAATTCCTGATGCACGTCGACGAGTTCGCCGACCTCGACCAGCTATTGGACAAATTCCCGGTCGACGTGGTGTTCGGCCACCTCGGCTACATGCGTACCACCGAAAGTTTAAAAACAGGCCTGCAGACGCCAGGCTTCCAGGCACTGCTGCGCCTGCTGCAAAGCGGCCGCGCCTGGGTCAAGTTCACCGGGCCCTATCGCATCAGCACCGGCGCGCTGCCCTACGGCGACGTCACGCCTTATGCACACGCCATTGTGCAAGCGGCGCCGGCGCAAATCGTCTGGGGCAGCGACTGGCCGCACGTGATGGTGAAAAGCGGCATGCCCAACGATGGCGACCTGGCAGATTGCCTCGCCGCCTGGGTGCCGGATGAAAAAGCGCGCGAGCAGGTGCTGGTGCACAACCCCGCGCGGCTTTATGGTTTTTAGACCAAGCCGCTAGCCCGGCTGCACGCTGAAGGTATGCTCCAGCGCGGGAAAGCTCTTGTCCTTCACCGCCTTCACATAAGCCGCAACTGCCTCGCCGACGCTGCCCGCGCCCTGCATGAAGTTACGCACGAAGCGCGCCTTCTTGCCGGGGAAGACGTCGAGCATGTCATGCATCACCAGCACCTGGCCCGAGCAATCGACGCCGGCGCCGATGCCGATGGTCGGGATCGCGAGCACAGCGGTGATCCGCCCGGCCAGCTCGCGCGGCACGGCCTCGAACAGCAACATCGAAGCACCGGCCTCCTGGTGCATGCGCGACTCCTCCAGCATGCGCGCCTGCTCCGCTTCGCCGCGCCCCTGTACGCGGTAGCCGCCCAGCTGATGCACCGACTGCGGCGTCAGCCCGAGATGGCTGCACACGGGAATGCCGCGCGAGGTCAGAAATTCCACCGTCGCCGCCATGGATTCGCCGCCTTCGAGCTTGACCATTTGCGCGCCGGCGGCCATCAGTTGCGCGGCATTGCGAAACGCCTGCTGCGGGCTTTCCTGGTAGCTGCCGAAGGGCAGGTCGGCCAGCACCATTGCGCGCTGGCTGCCGCGCGCCACGCATTGCGTGTGATACACCATCTGCTCCATGGTCACCGGCAGAGTGGAGTTGTGCCCCTGCACCACCATGCCTAGCGAATCGCCGATCAGCAGGATCTCTACCCCGGCGCCCTCCATCACAGCGGCGAAACTGGCGTCGTAACAGGTGAGCATGACGATCTTTTCGCCATTGCGCGCCATCTCGGAAAACTTGCGTGTGGAAATGCGTTGATTCATGTCTGAGTGAGGTCTTTTGTTGCGCAGGGCGCGGCTCTGAACGGCCGCGCTCCTGCTGACTGCCCTGCGTCATCTTGCTCCGGCGAAATCCTACTTCGGCAGATATTCCTGCGCGTGATGCATGCCGGTGTTACCTACCGGCACCCCGCAATAGATCGAAGCTTCCATCAGCAGTTCCTTGATGTCCTGCGGCGTCAGGTCCGACTCCAGGCCGGCGCGAATGTGCAGGCGGAACTCCTCCCAGCGCCCGAGCGCAGCCGTCATGCCCAGCACCAGCAGGCGGCGGGTGCGATCGTCCATCGCAGTGCGGGTCCATAGTTCGCCCCAGGCATAGCGGGTGATGAAATTCTGGAACTCGGTATTGAAGGGCGTGAGTTGCTGCAAGCGCTGCTCCACGTAATCGTGGCCGAGCACCTGGCGGCGCTTTTCCAGGCCGAGGCGATAGCGCTCGTCTTCGCCGATCGGCGCTTCCACATCCAGCAGGAATCGCATCGCCACGTCGCAGAAGGCGCGCCCGGCCTCGAGGTGCGGAATGTGCGCCACTGGCAGGCTCGCCACCTTCGCGCCCGGAATCGCCGCCGCCACCGCCTCGCCCAGCGCCGCCGGCGTGGCCTGGTCGAAGGTGCCGGTAATCACCAGCGTCGGCGTGGTGATGCGTTTGATCGCCTCGCTCTGATCCATGTCGCGGATCGCCGCGCAGCAGCCGCAATAGCCGCCGCCGTCCAGGCCGAGAAAAGTATTGCGCACGCTGGCGAAATAAGCGTCGCCGCGCTCGATGAAGCGGGCGGTAAAAAAACGCTGCATCACGCCGTCGACAATCCCGGCCATGCCCTGCGCCTTGACCCGCGCGATGCGGTCGGCCCAGCCGCCGGCATCCAGCTTGGCGCCTGTGTTGGACAGCACCAGGCGCGTCACCCGTTCCGGCGCATTCACTCCCAGCCACATGCCGACCATGCCGCCCAGCGAAACGCCGGCCCAGCAAAACACCTTGGCCCCGGCCGCATCGGCCACCGCCAGCGCGTCGCGTCCCAGGCGTTCGATGGTGTACTCCCCCGCCGGTGCATCCGAAGCGCCATGTCCGCGCATGTCGTAGCGCACTACGCGAAAGCGCTCCAGCAGGATCGGCATGATCGCATCCCACAGCGCATGGTCAGTGCCCAGCGAATTGCCCAGCAGCAGTGCGGGCCGGTCACCGCGGCCGTCGGCGCGCCAATAGAGACGTACGCCATCGATGTTCACAAAAGGCATTGCTTGTTTCTCCCGGTCAATGTTTGTCGCGCAGCGCTTGCCACGCCGCGATCGGCCAATCGGTCATTTCAGCGGCGGCGCCCAGGGCGCTATTGGCCTCGAACAGCGCATTGAGCGCGGCGCCCGGCAAGGCCGCGCGCACCTGCGCGTCCTGCCCGGCGGTTTCGCGCAAATGCTCGCCGCTGCTCGCGGCTTTTTCGCACAGCGCCTGCACCACCTTGTGGGCTTCGCTTTTGCCCAGCCTGGCGGCCAGCGCCACCGACAGCGTCTCGGCAAACAAAAAGCCGCGCGTGCGCTCAATGTTGGCCAGCATCGCCGCCGGGTCCACCCGCAAGCCCGCGCACACCGCCGCCATCGCCTGCACCGCGCTGCCGGTGGCGCCGAACAGGTCGGCCACCGTCCACCACTGGCTTTGCCACTGGCCGAAGCCGCGCTCGTGCTCGGCGGTCATCTGCACCATCAAGGTGGCAACCAGCCCCGGCGCGCGCTGCGCGGCTTCGAGTGCGAACACGCTGCCCACCGGGTTGCGCTTGTGCGGCATGGCGGAAGACCCGCCGGCCGCCGGCTCGAAGACCTCAGCCACTTCGCTTTGCATCAGCAGCACCACATCGCGCGCGATCTTGCCCACGCCGCCGCAAAGTATCGCCAGCTCGGAACCCAGGCGCGCAATGGTGTCGCGCGTGCTATGCCAGGAACTGTCCGGCAAATCGAGCTTGAGGATGCGCGACAAGGCATTCGCCACCTCCCAGCCCTCAGTGCCGAGCGAGCCCAGCACGCCGCTGGCGCCGCCGAATTGCAGGCGCGAGGCTTCGCGGCTGGCCAGGTCCAGGTGCTCCAGACTGCGCGTGAGCTGGGTCAGCCAGGTCGCAGCCTTCCAGCCGAAGCTGATCGGCGTGGCCGCCTGCAACAGGGTGCGCCCGGCCATCGGCGTCAGTTGGTGGTCATGCGCCAGTTTCGCCACCGCGTCACCGAGACGAATCAGGTCGGCGCGCAGCAGTTGCACCGCGCGGCGCGACTGCAGCACCAGCGCGGTATCGACCACGTCCTGGCTGGTCGCGCCCCAGTGCACGTAGCGCGCCGCTTCCGCATCGCGCGCCGCCACCTGCGCGGTCAGCCCCTTGACCAGCGAAATGGTCAGCGTGCCCGCCACGCGCGCGTCGCGCCCCAGCATGTCGGCGTCGAACACCGCCTCGCGGCATACCGCCGCAATGCTCTTGGCCGCCGCTTCGCTGATCACCCCCGCTTCGGCCTCGGCCAGCGCCAGGCCCGCCTCGAACTCCAGCATCGCAGCGATCAGCGCGGCGTCAGAAAAGCAGGCGCTGATGCCTTCGGCGCCGAACAAGCGGGCCTGCAGCGGACTCATGGGCTACTTTCCATTTGCGCGGGTTACGCGGGGCGTGCGCTCAGAAATCCAGAAACACGGTCTCACGCCCGCCCTGCATGACGATGTCCCACTCATACTTCGATTTGGCCGTCTCGCGCGCTACCAGGGTATCGGCGCGCGGCCCGGCCGCCTTCAGCACCGCATCCTGCGCATCGGCCTCGAGATAGACGCGCGTGTACACCTGCGCCAGCATGCCGCGCGAAAACAGGCACACCAGGATGTGCGGCGCCTGCGGCCCGCCGCCCGGCCCCGCCACCGCGCCGGGCTTCACCGTATGCAGCGTGTAGCGTCCCTCGGTATTGGTATAGCAGCGCGCGAAACCCGGGCAGGAGCCCTTGTTGGGGCCGCCGAAGCGGCCTTCGGCGTCCGCCTGCCAGAATTCGATCATCGCGTCGCCGATCAGAGTGCCCGCACCGTCGGTGAGGATGCCGGTCAGCTCGATATGCTCGCCGGGCGCGTCTTTCGGGAATGCATGCTCGCCATTGTCCCAGGCTAGGCCGTAGCGAAAGAACGGGCCGATGGTCTGCGAGGCGGAAAGGCCAGGGGTAGGAGTCATGGTCGGCTCTCCTCAGTTCGCCGGCGTGGCTTCGGAGCCGCGCAGCACGATATCGAAACGGTAACCCAGAGCCCACTCCGGCTTGGTGACCGAAAGATCGAACTTGGAGATCAGGCGCTCGCGTGCGCGCTCGGTCGGCACTGTATTGAAAATCGGGTCGTAGCCCAGCAGCGGGTCACCCGGAAAATACATCTGCGTGATCAGGCGCTGCAGCATGCTGGTGCCGAACACCGAGAAATGCAGGTGCGCCGGGCGCCAGGCGTTTTCATGATTGCGCCAGGGGTAGGCGCCCGGCTTGATGGTAGTGAACGAATACTCGCCCCGGGCGTTGGTCAGCACGCGCCCGCCACCCTTGAAATTGGGGTCCAGCGGCGCGGCATGATCGTCGACCTCGTGGTGGTAGCGCCCGGCGGAGTTGCATTGCCAGAGCTCCAGCAGCGTATTGGGGATGGCATCGCCGTTCTCGTCCAGCACCCGGCCGGTGACGATGATGCGCTCGCCCAGCGGCTCGCCGGTGCATTGCTTGGTCAGGTCGTCGTGATGCGGGTAGTAGATGGTTTCGTCGAAGCGCGGCGCCGACAGTTCGGTGGCCGCCTGCGGCACGGCGATCAGCGCCTGCTTGGGGTGGCGCAGCGCGGTGCTGCGGTAAGCCGGCGAATTCAGCGGCGGGTGCAGGTCGCCGGGCGTCTTGCGGAGGTGAAGCTTGCTCATGACCATAAATCTCCAAATGTACCGGCGATGCCGGCATTACGACTGGTAGTACGGCTAGCTGTTGCGCGCGGCATGCTCCGCGCCTCCGACCGCCAGCCACGAATCCAGCAGGTGCTTGTCGGCCATCAGTTCGTCGCTCGCGCCCTGGTGCACCACCGCGCCGCGCTCCAGCACCACGGCGCGATGGGTGATCGGCAGAATCAGGCGCGGGTTCTGTTCCACAATAATAGCGCTCATGCCCTCGTCGCGCACGATGCGCGCGATCGAGCGCAGCAGCTCCTCGACGATGATCGGCGCCAGGCCTTCGAGCGGCTCGTCCAGCAGCAGCAGGCGCGGGTTGAGCACCAGCGCGCGGGCGACGGCCAGCATCTGCTGCTCGCCGCCCGACAACTGGTTGCCCATGTTGGACTTGCGCTCGGCCAGGCGCGGAAACATTTCGTAGACGCGCGCCACCGTCCACGGACCCGGCCGCGCCACCGCGGTGAGGTTCTCGTCCACCGTCAGCGACTTGAAAATGTTGCGTTCCTGCGGCACCCAGCCGATGCCGGCCGCCGCGCGCAGGTGCGAGGGCATGGCGCTGATGTCCACGCCGCCCAGGCGGATCGTGCCCGCATGGCGCCGCGTCGCGCCGATCAGTGTATTGAGCAGGGTGGTCTTGCCGGTGCCGTTGCGCCCGAGCAGCGCGAGCGACTGGCCCTGGTCCAGCGCCAGGTCTACGCCATGCACCACCACCGCCTCGCCATAGCCGGCGCGCAGGCCCTCGACGCGCAGCAGCTCAGCCATGCGCGTTCCCCCCTTCGCCGAGATACACTGCCTTGACCCGCGGGTCGGCGGCGATGCTCGCCACATCCCCTTCGGCGAACACGCCGCCATTGACCAGCACGGTCACACTTTTGGCAAAATTGAACACCAGGTCCATGTCGTGTTCGATCAGCAAAATCGAGACATCGCCCGGCAGCGCATTGATGATGTCGAAAATCTCCTGGCGGTCGCCTTCCGGCACGCCCGCCACCGGCTCATCCAGCAGCAGCACGCGCGGCTTGCACGCCAGCGCCGTCGCGATTTCCAGCAGGCGCCGTTTGCCGTAGGCCAGGTGCTTGACCCGCATGTGCATCACGTCTTCGAGATGGAACTGGCGCAGCAGGGTGTCGCAGGTCTCGGCCACGCCCGGCGCGCGTCCCAGCGCCTTCCAGAAGCCGGCGCTGGCGCCGCTTTGCGCCGACACGCTCAGGGCGAGGGATTGCAGCGGCGTCAGGTCGCTGAACAACTGGTTGATCTGGAAAGTGCGCACCATGCCACGGCCGACGCGTTTATGTGCCGCCAGCCCGGTGATGTCACGCCCGTCCAGCCAAACGGTGCCGGAGGTCGGCGCCAGCACCCCGGTGAGAAGGTTGATCAGCGTGGTCTTGCCGGCGCCGTTGGGGCCGATCAGCGCATGCCGCGCGCCGGTTTCCACCTTCAGCGAAACGTCGCTGGTCGCGGTGATGCCGCCGAAGCGCTTCTCCAGCGCGCGCGTTTCCAGCACGACGCTCATGCGCCCCTCCGGCGCAGCCAGGAGCGCGGACTCAGCAGGCGCTCGCGGCCGATCAGCATCAGTAGCACCAGGAACAGGCCGAGCCAGAAGTTCCAGTACTGCGGCGTCCACGCCGAGATCAAATCCTCCAGCATCTTGAACACGATGGCGCCGAAAATCCCGCCGTACAAATAGCCGGTGCCGCCGATCACCAGCACCAGCATGACATCGGCGCTGCGGTGAAAGTCGAACAGGTCGAGCGAGGCAAAGCCGCTGCCCTGCGCCAGCAGCGCCCCGGCCGCGCCGGCGATGCCGGCAGCCAGGGTATAGACCGCCACCAGACGGAGGTTGACCGACAGGCCGATGGAGGAGGCGCGCAGGCGGTTGTCGCGCAGCGCCTGCAGCGAAATGCCGAAGGGCGAATGCACCACCTTGCGGGCCAGCAGCAGGCAGACGATCAGCACGAACAGGGTATAGCCGTAAGCCACTCGGCCGCCGAGGTCGAAGTCGAAGCGGCCGAACGGCGTGATCAGCGGCCCCATCGCCACGCCCTGCAAGCCGTCGGCACCGCCGGTGAGCCAGTCCATCTTGTTGGCCAGTTCGTGCAATATCGAAGCCACGCCCAGGGTCACCATCAGACGCGTCAGGTCCGAGCCGCGCAGGATCAACACACTGGTGAGCAAGCCCAGCAGCGCGGTTACCGCGACGGCGAAGCCCAGTCCCACCCACGGGTCCGGCATCACCAGCTTGGCGAACAACGCCGCCGCGTAGCCGCCGAAACCAAGAAAAGCCGCATGGCCGAGCGAGACGATGCCCGCGTAGCCCAGCACCAGGTCGAGCGAAATGGCGAACAGTGCCAGGATGGCGATCTCGTTCAACAGCAGCGCGCGCCCCGGCAACACCACCCACGACAGCAGCAGGGCCGCGAACAGCGCGAACTCCCACCAGCGCCAGCGCGTATCGCGCTTCAGTCCCGCGAGCGCCGCGCTCATTTGCCGCTCCCCGTGCGCGCGAACAGGCCCTGCGGCCGGATCACCAGGATGATGATCATCACGGTGTAGACAATGAAGGCGCCCAGCTTGGGCACGTAGTACTTGCCCATCACGTCGGCGATGCCCAGCAGCAGCGCCGCCAGCAAGGGCCCGGTGATGGTGGTGGTGCCGCCGACCGAGACCACGATCAAAAAGTAGATCATGAACTTGAGTGGAAAGGTCGGGTCCAGCCCCAGCACCTCGCCGCCCAGCGCGCCGCCCAGGCCGGCCAGGCCCGAGCCCACCGCGAAGGTCAGCATGAACACGCGGTTCACATTGATGCCCAGGCCGTTGGCCACGCGCGAGTCGTCCACCGCGGCGCGCAACTGGCTGCCGAAGCGGGTGTGCGTCAACAGCGCCTGCAGGGTAAGCGCCAGGGCGCCACACAATACGATGATGAACAGGCGGTATTTGCCGATGCCGATCCACTGCAGATCAAAGCGCCCTTGCAGCCAGGCGGGAATCTGCACATTCTGCTGCTGCGAGCCGGCCAGGTAATCCACCGCCGTCACCGCCATGAAGACCAGGCCGATGGAGAACAGCACCTGGTCCAGGTGCGGCTTGGCGTACATCGGCCGGTACAGGGTGCGCTCGAACAAGGCGCCCGCAAGGGCGGTGATGGCGAAGGCGATCGGCAGGGTCGCCAGGAACGGCACCCCGGCCCGGCTCATCAGCAACACCGTGATGTAGCCCCCTGCCATGGCGAATGCGCCGTGCGCCAGGTTGATGAAATTCATCAGCCCCATGGTGACGGCCAGGCCGACGGCCAGCAGGAACAGCAGCATGCCGTAGGCAATGCCGTCGAAGAGCAGGGTCAGCATCGGAGGAGGGGCGAGAGGCGCCGCCGGCGCAGCGGCGCGGAGCGGCTATTCCTTAAAGGTATTACCCGGGCTCATTTGCCCTCATTGACCCTTGGTCGGATCCTTGACGGCCTTGATGGTCTCGAACTCGACGTTGTACAGCTTGTTGCCCATCGCCGGCACCCGCTCGACCTTGCGGATGTACACGTCCTGGATCACCTCGCGGGTGGCCGGGTCGATCTGGAATGGGCCGCGCGGGCTTTCGAAAGAAACGTTTTTCATCGCCGCCAGCAGGGCGTCACCGCCTTCGCCCTTGGTCGCTTTCAGGCCTTCCATGATCAGGTGCATGCCGTCGTAAGCGCCGACGCCATGGAAGTTCGGGCGCATGCCCTTGTTGGCCTTCTCGAACTCGGCAACGAATTTCTTGTTCATTGCCGACGGATGCGCCGCCGAATAATGGTGCGAGCTAACAACGCCTAGGGCCACGTCGCCCATGTCGTTGAGCAGGTCGTCGTCGACCACGTCGCCGGTGCCGATCAGCTTGATGCCGGCCTTGTCCAGGCCGCGCTCGGCGAACTGCTTCATGAACGAGCCGCCGATGCCGGAAGGCACGAAGACGAACACCGCATCCGGCTGGGCGTCGCGCACGCGTTGCAGGAAGGGCGCGAAGTCGGGGTTGGCCACCGGCACCCGCAGTTCGGCGGCGATGGTGCCGCCGGCGGCGGTAAAGCGCTCCTTGAAGGTCTTTTCGGCATCGATGCCCGGGCCGTAGTCCGACACCAGGGTCACCACCTTCTTGATCTTGTTTTTCGCCGCCCAGTCGGCGATGCCCATGGTGACTTGCGGCAGGGTGAAGGAGGAGCGCACGATGTAGGGCGACTTGTCGGTGATGGCCGAGGTGGCCGCCTCCGACACCACCATCGGCGTCTTGCTCTGGGTGGCGATCGGCGCGGTGGCGAAGGCCAGCGGCGTCAGGCCGAAGCCCGCCAGCACCGTCACCTTGTCGTTGACCACCATTTCCTGCGCCAGGCGGCGCGTGGTGTCGGCGACGCCGGCGTCGTCCTTGAGGATCACTTCCACCTTCTTGCCGGCAACGGTGTTGCCGTTTTGCGCGAAATACAGCTTGATCGCAGCGTCGACCTGGCGGCCGGTGGAGGCGAAGGGCCCGGTCATCGGAATGACCACGCCGATCTTGATGGTGTCCTGCGCCTGGGCGGCGCCGCACAGCAGGGTGCTTGCCAGCAGCGCCGCGGCGCCGCGCAAAATCGAAGCGTATCTCATGAGGGTTCCATCCTTTGCTTGTCCCGAGGTTGTTCTTTGAAAGAACAAACGTTGTTGACGATCTTTGACCGGCGGCATTTTCCCTTGCAAGACAAGGTCACCGGCGACCCGTCTTCGCATCGCGCCCGGCAAAATTCGAGCGCGTACTATATCATTTGTGGAAAATGTTTCCACATTGGAAAACGTTTCACTGCCGCACCCCGCAGGGCGGAGCCCCGGCAGCATAAATCAACTCGGGACAAATGCATTGAGCGCGATACTGGAGCGCAGTTTCAGGGTACTGGAAGCACTGGCAAAACACCGCGAGGGGAAACCCCTGTCAGCCCTGTCTGCCGAACTCGACATGCCGCTTTCCGCCACCCACCGCCTGCTCACCGAGCTGGTGCGCTGCGGCTACGTGCGCCAGGACGGACCCCAGGGCAACTACACCCTGACCATCAAGCTGGTGTCGCTCGGCCTGATCTTCCTCGGTGCCAGCGGCATCGTCGATGTCGCCCAGCCGCTGCTCGACGAACTCGCCGCCGCCACCGGCGAGCTGGTGCGCCTGGGTGTGGTGATCGACGACGACCTCACCTTCGTCGCCAAGGCGCAGGGCGCGAAAAGCGGCCTGCGCTACGACCCCGACATGGGCCGCCTGCCGATGCTCTCCTGCAGCGCCGCCGGCTATGCCTGGCTTTCCACCATGAGCGACGAAGCCGCGCGGGAACGGGTGGCGCGCCAGGGCTTCGGCAAGCCCGCCGACTACGGCCCCAATGCCCCGACCACCATCAAGGGCGTGCTGGCCCACGTGCGCGCCGCGCGCAAGCGCGGCTTTGCGATGATCAACGAGGTGTTCACCCCCGGCATGACCGCGATGGCCGCGCCCTTGCTGGGCGAAGGCGGCCGCGTGCTGGGGGTGATCACCGTTGCCGGGCCCAGCGTGCGCCTGACCGAAGAGCGCATGCTGGGGTTCGGCCCGCAGTTGCTGCGCACCGCGCGCGATGTGGTCAACCTGAGCGGCGCCTCCACCATGTTCAAGCGGCGCGCCTGAGCGCACCGCTTGAGGCAATGAGGCAGCACTGAGTTGGGCCATTAGCCGCGCGGCCTTTACCGCGGGGCAGTGCCTCGCTACACTGGCCGCAAACAGATGGAGGAGACATGCAAGTCATTCACACTGCACTGGCGTCGCTGCTGGCGCTAGGCGCCGCCCTCGGCGCCGGCCCCGCTGCGGCGCAGGACAATTTCCCTTCGCGCCCGGTGCGCATCGTCGTGCCCTTCGCTGCCGGCGGCGGGCCGGACATCGAGGCGCGCCTGTTCGCCCAGCCTTATAGCGAGGTCCTGGGCGGCAACGTGGTGATCGAAAACCGCGTCGGCGCCGCCGGCATCATCGCCGCCGAGGTGGTGGCGCAATCGGCACCCGACGGCTATACGCTGCTGTACGGCTCGAACAGCCAGGTGGTGCAAAAGATTTTGCAGCCGCAGGCCAAGTTCGATCCGGAAAAAAGCTTCGCCCCCATCACCCTGCTGGCCACCAGCCCGACCATCCTGGTGGTGGCGGCAAGTTCGCCCGCCAAGAGCGTGCAGGAACTCACCGCCCTGTTGCGCGCCCACCCCGGCGAATACAACTATTCCTCCGGCGGCGTCGGCACCGCGGCGCATCTGGCGGGCGCGAGCTTTTGCGCGGTGAACAAGCTCGATGCGGTGCACGTGCCACTGCGCGGCTCGGTGGAGATCATGCAGTCCCTGGTCGGCGGCCTGACCCAGTTCGCCTTTCCGGTGGCCGGCACCGGCGTGCCCAATGTGAAGGCCGGGCGCCTGCGCGCGCTCGCTTTCACTTCGCGCAAGCGCATGGCGCAACTGCCTGAGGTTCCCACGCTGTTCGAAGTATACAAAGACGAGTCGCTGGTGCAGGAGTCCTGGGGCGCACTGTGGGCGCCGGCCGGCACGCCGGCGGCAGTGGTGAACAAGCTGTTCACCGCGGCGGTCAAGGCAGTGCAAAACCCGGCCTTTCGCGACCGCATCGAAAACCAGGGCGGCAGCGCCGTGTCGAGCAAAAGCCCGGAAGAACTCGCCGCCTATATGCACAGCGAGAGCGTGAAATGGGGCGCCATTGTGAAACTGGCCAAGGCGAAGGCG
>DATAZV010000460.1:0-13420 GCA_036271855.1 Burkholderiales bacterium | reverse complement strand
TTTTGGGCGGTCGGTTTTTCTGCCGGCCCACCCCTGCGCAGCAAAGCCAGGGCCCAGCCCGCGGCGGCCCAGAGCAGCGCCCGTCAGGAATCGAGTGCGTCGGCGGCGTAAGCGCAATCCTACGCAAGCTACATACGCTTGCCGACATTCAGCGCCGCCACGCCGGTCTAACTTTCGGGTGTCTCCTTTCGGGAACACCCCCATGCATACCTCGCTCCGTTTTAGTCAGGCACTTCTCGTGCTTGCACCGTTGCTGGCGGCCGGCGGTCTGGCGCTTCCGCTCAACGCGCAGGCCGCGGACCAGCCGGAAAAAGCCGGCACGATGAAAATCGTCCGTGGCGATGTCCGGGTGACCGATGCACGCGGCGAGCGCGTGCTCCAGCCCGGGGATACGGTGACCGAGGCGGACCATGTTTCCACCGGCACCGACGGCGCGGCCAGCATGGTGATGCGCGACGGCACCACCATGATGCTCGGACCGCGCAGCCTGGTCGACCTGAAGACCTTCAATTTCAACTCGACCACCGAGCAGGGCAGCCTGGTCGTATCGGTTCTGCGCGGGTCGCTGCGCATGATCAGCGGCCTGATCGCCCACAACAATCCGCAGGCGGTAGCAGTGACCACCCGCACCGCCACCATCGGCGTGCGCGGGACCGATTTCATCGTGGAGGTCGACGACGAGGCAAAGCAGCAATGAGGCGTGCAACAGGCGCAGCGCTGCTGTTGTTCCTCTCGCTGGCTTTGCTCGCCCTCGGCGGCTGCGCGTCACCGCCGCCCACCACCGGTACGCGAGTCATCCTGCTGCCGCAACCCGATGGGTCCGGCTCCGCCGTGATCGTCACCGGCAAGGCCGGCGAGCAACGGCTGTCGCAGCCTTATCAGCGCGCCACCGCACGCGATGCCGAGAAGGCGGCGCCGCAAGTCGATAGCCTCGCCAGCCAGCAGGTAGCCGCGCAGTTCAAGCCCTTGTTCGAGACCGCCCCGCCCAAGCCGCAGCGCTACACGCTCTACTTCCAGACCGGCAATACCACCCTGATGCCGGAGTCCCAGGCCCTATTGCCGACTGTGATCAACGAAGCCCTGAAACGCAGCGGCGCCGAGCTGGTCATCATCGGCCACACCGACACCATGGGCTCCCAGGATTTGAACGACGGCCTGTCGCTGAAACGCGCCGGACTGGTGGTCGACATGCTGAAGGGCCGCAACTTTCCGCCGTCGCGCATCGAAGCCGTGGGCCGCGGCGAGCGCGAGCTTGCGGTGCCCACGCGCGACGAGGTGCCGGAGCCGCGCAACCGGCGCGTCGAAATCCTGATCCGATAGCGCGCCGGTATTTGGTAGGCCGTGTTGGACTTGAACCAACGACCAAAGGATTATGAGTCCTCTGCTCTAACCAGCTGAGCTAACGGCCCGTAAACTTTTTGACGGCGCGGATGGTATCACGCCCGCGCCGCATCCTTCGCCACTTTCGCGCGCCCGCTGCGCTGGTACAGGTTGTTCGCCACCAGCGCGGCGATCACCACCCCGGCGCCGAGCCACTCCTGGACGGTGAAAGTCGCGCCCTGCAGGTAGCGGATCAGATAGGTCTCCACCGGCATCAGGTTGATCAACAGGATCGAATTGAGCACGCCCACGCGCGGGCTGCCGAAGTTCCACATGATCATCGCCGCCACCACGCCCGCCAGGGCGAGGTAGGCGATATGCGGCGCCACCGACAGCGCCTCCTGCGCGTTCGGCAAGCGCGCCGCGCCGCCCAGCGCGCAGGCAACGGCGATAGCCACCGTGATCGCGGTGCCGATGGAACACGACAGGGTGGTAAAGCGCAGCGCGCTCATGCCGGGAAAGCTAGACAGCATCAGGCTGTAGGCGACCCAGCAGCAGGCGCCTGCCGCCACCAGCGAGTCACCCAGCAGGACGGCGCCGCCCAGGCCGCCGCCGGTGTTGCCGTGGCCGGTCACCACCAGCACCACGCCGAAGAAGGCGGCGACGATCGATGCGATGGTGAAACCCGATGGCCGCGCGCCGTTCAGGCCCCATTGCGCCAGCGCCGAGATCGAGGGCTGCAGCGCGAGGATGATCACCGCGTGCTCCGGCGTGGTGAACGAGAGGCCGGCAAAGGCCAGCAGCGGCGAGCCGCACATGCCGACCAGCCCCGCGCCCAGCATCAGGCCCGGCCGCTCGCCGAGCGCGAAAGCCCGCGGGCCTTCACGCCACAGCAGCATCAGCACCAGCAGGAAGACGGCGATGGCGTAGCGCAGCGCAGTCAGGCTGACGGCGTCCATCACCGCGTACACCGACTTGGCCACCGGCAGTTGTGCGCCCCAGATCACCACCGAGGTGAGCACGGCGGAAAAGCCGAGGCCGAAGCCGGGATGCCGTTTCGCTTCAGACATGGGCCGCCAAAAGAAAAACGCCAGCCCTTTCGGGCCGGCGCCGTGCCGGACCGCTCATTGCGCAACGGCAATGAGCGGGGTGCAACATCAGTTGTTGTTGTCTTCCAGGAAGCTCTTCAGCTTCTCGGAACGCGAGGGGTGACGCAGCTTGCGCAGCGCCTTGGCTTCGATCTGGCGAATCCGCTCGCGCGTCACGTCGAACTGCTTGCCGACTTCTTCCAGCGTATGGTCGGTGCTCATCTCGATGCCGAAGCGCATGCGCAGCACCTTCGCCTCGCGCGGGGTCAGCGTGTCGAGGATGTCCTTGGTGACGTCGCGCAGGCTTTCGTACATCGCCGCGTCCGCCGGGGCCAGGGTGTTGGTGTCCTCGATGAAATCGCCCAGGTGCGAATCGTCGTCGTCGCCGATCGGCGTTTCCATCGAGATCGGCTCCTTGCTGATCTTCAGGATCTTGCGGATCTTGTCTTCCGGCATTTCCATCTTGACGGCCAGGGTCGCGGGATCGGGCTCGATGCCGGTCTCCTGCAAAATCTGGCGCGAGATGCGGTTCATCTTGTTGATCGTCTCGATCATGTGCACCGGGATGCGGATGGTGCGCGCCTGGTCGGCGATCGAACGGGTGATCGCCTGGCGAATCCACCAGGTGGCATACGTGGAGAATTTGTAACCTCTGCGGTATTCAAATTTATCCACTGCCTTCATCAGGCCGATGTTGCCTTCCTGGATCAGGTCGAGGAACTGCAGGCCGCGGTTGGTGTATTTCTTGGCGATCGAGATCACCAGGCGCAGGTTGGCCTCGGTCATTTCGCGCTTGGCGCGGCGCGCCTTGGCTTCGCCGGTGGACATCTGCTTGTTGATCTCTTTCAGATCCTTCAGCGGGATGCCCAGGGTGGTCTGCAGGTCGAGCAGCTTTTGCTGCTGTTCCTGGATTGCCGGGACGAAACGCTCGAGCGTACCGCTGTACGATTTCGCGGCTTCCACCTCGCGCACCACCCAGCGCAAGTTGACCTCGTGGCCGGGGAATTCCTTGATGAAGTGCGGACGCGGCATGCCGGACTTGATCACGCACAGTTCCTGGATGCGGCGCTCGTGCTGGCGCACCTGATCGACCTGGGCGCGCAACATGTCGCACAGGCGCTCGACCATGCGCGCGGTGAAGCGGATCATCAGCAGTTCGTCGGAAATGGCGTTCTGCAAGTCGATGTAGGGCTTGGTCTTGTAGCCCTTCTTCGCCAGCACGCCCTTGACCTTCTCGTGCATGTGGAAAATACGGGCGAACGCTTCCAGGGCCTTTTGCTTGAGTTCGGCCATGGCGGCGGCGTTGGCGGCGCTGGCGGCTTCACCGTCGTCGTCCTCTTCCTCCGCGGCTTCCTCGGATTCGAGCTCGACTTCCTCTTCCTCGGCCTGGGCGGCGGCCAGTTCGGCGGCGATGGCTTCGGCGTTCGGATCGATCAACCCGTCGACCAGTTCGTCGATGCGCATCTCGTCGCGCGAGATCTTGCCGGCCATGGCGAGGATTTCCTCGATGGTGGTCGGGCAGGCGGCGATCGCCTGGATCATGTGCTTCAAGCCGTCTTCGATGCGCTTGGCGATTTCGATTTCGCCTTCGCGGGTCAGCAGTTCCACCGAACCCATTTCGCGCATATACATGCGCACCGGGTCGGTGGTGCGGCCGAACTCGCTGTCGAGACTCGAGGCGGCGGCTTCGGCTTCCTCTTCGACGTCGTCGTCGGGGGCGGCGGCCGGGGCGTTCTCGTTCAGCAGCAGGGTCTCGGCGTCGGGCGCCTGGTCGTAGACCGCGATGCCCATGTCGCTAAACGTCGTGATGATCGCTTCGATCTGCTCGGCATCGACCACGTCGTCTGGCAGATGGTCGTTGATTTCGGCGTAGGTAAGGAAGCTGCGTTCCTTGCCCAGCTTGATCAGCGCCTTCAGCTTGTTGCGGCGGGCCTCGACGTCCTCGGCAGACGGCGCCTGCTGCAGCACCAGCAATTCCATTTTCTCGCGCGCCTTGCGGTCGGCGCGCGCGCTCTTCTTGCCCTTGATGGGAACGGCAGGCGCCGGCCCCGCGGCAGGCGCGGCAGCATCGGCAGCAGCAACTGCGGGCTTTTGATCCTTGCCACCCTTGGCGGCTTCCTTGGGCGCGGGCGCGCCCTTGGCGGGTACGGCTGCCTGCGCAGCCTTCGCAGCCTTGGGGTCCAGCTTCGCGGCCTTGGCGTCAGGCTTCGCGGCCTCGGCCTTGACGGGCTTGGCCGCTTTGGCCTCCGGCTTGGCGGCTTTGGGTTCGGCCTTGACCGGCTTGGCGGGCACCTTGGCTACAGCAGCCTTGGCAACCGGCTTTGCCGGCCTGGCTGCCGGTTTGGCGGCGGCAGGCTTGGCCTTCGGCGTTACCTTGGCGGCTTGCGGCTTGGCCTTGGTGGCCGCCTTGGCATTGGCTACCGGCTTGGCTTTGGCTGATTTGGGGGCGGATTTGGTGCGCGACTTGACGGTCATGTGCTTTGGAACTTTTTCAGGCTTGCGGGCAGACTTAACTGCGGACTTGGCTACGGGTTTAGGCGCTTTTTTCGATGCGGGCTTTGCTGGAGATTTTTTCGCCATGGATGCCTCGAACGTGATGCGCTGGCCCCGAGCCCATGCCCGGGACGGCCGGCCGGGCTCGCGGGAATCGCCGGAGCCAAGGCCGATAAAGTAAAGCTTTGAATTATAGCATATTTATGGGCACACCGGACGCATTCAAGTAGACCGCAGGCGTTGTTTCAGGGCCTCCTTGCGGGCCTGCAATTCGCGGTATTCGGCGGCCTTTTCACCTGCGGCTGAGCCATCGGCTATCAGGCTGTTCATCTCGCTTTCGCACCAGGCGATGCCGGCGATGCACAGGGTATTGGAAAACTCGAGGCGGACCATCTCGTCGTCCTTTTCCTCCAGTGCCCGTTTGACAGCGTCGGAGATTTCGGGTTCATCGTCGCTATCGCGAAAAAATTCGTACAGGGCCGAGGTCGAGTCGATGCCCTCGTGCGCCTCGATGGCGTCGATCACGCGCCGGGTCAGGGTATCGGTGGGGAAGTAGTGCTTGGACTCCTCCATTTCCGCACTGCGGGCCAGCGCCGGCAGGCGCGCCAGCAGCCAAAGCAATTGCTTGTCCAGCGAAGTCACCGGCGCCCGCGCAATCCGCGGCGGCGGAGTGCGCAAATGCGATGCCTGCGGCTTCAACTCCGCCAGGCCCTCGACCTCGCGCGGCGTCATCTCCGCCAGCACCGCGATCTCCTTCACCAGCGCCAGACGCAATCCCGGCGCAGAGACCCGCTGCAAATGCGGTTGCGCCGCCTTCACCAGCCCGCTGCGCCCTTCGGCCACGCTCAAGTCCACTTCCGCCTTGAGCTGCTCCAGCAGGAACACCGACAACGGCTTGGCCCGCCCCTCCTCGCCCTCGAAAGCTTCGCGGCCGTGCTCGCGGATATAGGTATCGGGGTCATGCTCGGGCGGGAGGAACAGAAAACTGAAAATCTTGTCGTCACTGGTCAGCGACAGGCTGTTTTCCAGCGCGCGCCAGGCGGCGCGGCGCCCGGCGGCGTCGCCATCGAAGCAGAAAATGATGCGGTCGGTCTGCTTGGTCAGCTTTTGCACGTGCGCGGGCGTGCAGGCGGTGCCCAGCGTCGCCACCGCGTAACCGACGCCGTGTTGCGCCAGTGCGACGACGTCCATATAGCCTTCGACCACCAGCGCGCGGCCGGCCTCGCGGATCGCCTGGCGCGCCTCGAACAGACCGTAAAGCTCGCGGCCTTTTTCAAATAACGGGGTCTCGGGAGAGTTCAGGTATTTGGGCTCACCCGCGCCGATCACCCGGCCGCCGAAGCCGATGATGGCGCCGCGCGTGCTGCGGATCGGGAACATCACCCGCCCGCGAAAGCGGTCGTAGCGCGTGCCCTTGTCGCTGTCGATGGTCAGGCCGGTTTCGCCCACCGGCTTGCCCGGGTATTCCTCGCCGAATACCCCCTGCAGCCCGTTCCACTCGTCCGGTGTATAGCCCATGCCGTAGCGGGCGGCGATCTGCCCGGTCAGTCCCCGCCCCTTCAGGTATTCCACCGCCACCGGCGAGGCCTTGAGCTGCTCGCGGAAATATTTGGCGGCGCGGTCCATCAGCGCCGTCAGGGTGGCAGCGTCCGGGCCGTCGCGGCGTGGCGCGTTCTCATCCCGCTCGTCGGGCACCGTCAGGCCCAGGCCCTGGGCCAGGTCCTTGATCGCTTCCACATAGGAAAGCCCGGCATATTCCATCAAAAAGCCGATTGCCGAGCCGTGCGCGCCGCAGCCGAAGCAATGGTAGAACTGCTTGGCCGGGCTGACCGTGAACGAGGGCGACTTCTCGTTATGGAAGGGGCACAGGCCCATCAGGTTGGCGCCGCCCTTTTTCAGCTGCACGGTGCGGCCGACCACATCGACGATGTCGACGCGGTTGAGCAGGTCCTGGATGAAGGTTTGCGGAATCATGGGCGGGCGCCTATTTTACGTGGCCTGCGGTGGCAGGCGGCGGCGGGGCCGCGCTTGCGCTTAAAATGCGCCGGCCATGACAACCCGTCCCGCCGATCAGCAGCCAGCCTATATAGGCGCGCTGATCGTCACTTTCAACCCCGACCCGGAGCGCCTGCGCATGGTGGCCGCCGCCATCGCGCCGCAGGTGGGCACGCTGCTGGTGGTGGACAACGGCTCGCAACTCGACCCGGCAAGCTATCTCGCGGGGAACGCCGGTACGCCCTTGCACCTGATCGCGCTGGGCGACAACTACGGCATCGCTGCGGCGCAGAACATCGGCCTGGAATGGGCGCGCCAGCAAGGCTGCACTCACGTGCTGATGCTCGACCACGATGCCGTCGCCGCAGCCGGCATGGTGGCGCTGCTGCTGGATGAACTGCGCGCCCGCGAAGCGCGCGGCGAGCGCGTGGCCGCCGTCGGCCCGCTGATCCACGACCCGCGCCGTGGCGCGCCCGCGCCTTTTTTCCGGGTGCCGAAACGGCGCATCCTGCGCGTCGAGGCACCCGATCCCGGCGAGGTCTCGGCGCGCACCGATTTCCTGATCGCCGCCGGCGTGCTGATCTCGATGGCCGCGCTGGCCGAGGTCGGCATGATGGACGAGGCCTTGTTCATCGACTACGTCGACCTCGAATGGTCGATGCGCGCCACCGCGCGCGGCTACCGCCTCTACGGCCACTTCGGCACGCGGATCGACCACCGCCTGGGCGACGAGCCGATCCGCCTGCTCGGCCGCAACATGATGAACCACAGCCCCTTGCGCCACTACTACCTGGCGCGCAATGCCGTGACGCTGTGGCGCATGCCGCACCCGCAGTGGCACTGGAAGATACTCGACGCGCTCAATCTGTTGGTCAAATGCGTGATCTTCAGCACGCTGGCGCCACAGCGCGGCGCGCACCTGCGGATGATCCTGCGCGGCTTTGCCGACGGGCTGCGCGGGCGCCACGGACGCTGCGACCAGGCGGCGCGCGGCTGGTGCGTGCCGGCGGGGGTACGCGCACGCGCGCCGCGCCTGCTCTCGGGCCCGCCTCAATAGCGGGTCAGGAAAAAGCGCAGCATGCTGGCCAGATGCCACAACAGGTAGCGCAGGCGGCGATGACTATCGTAGCGCGCCGCGTGGATTGCCCGCGCCGAAGGCACCAGCCGTGTCACATAACCTGCCCGCCGCAGGCGGGCGCACAGGTCGACGTCTTCGTAGTACAGGAAATAGCGCTGGTCGAAGCCGCCCAGTTCGGCGTAGGTCTGGCTGCTGAATAGCATGAACACGCCGCTGACCCAGTCCACCGCCAACCCTTGCGCGCCGAACTCGTAGCCCGCCGCCGGTGCGCCGAACAGTGCCTTGCGCAAGATGCTCAGCGGGGTGGGAAAGCGCCGTGCATTTGCCTCCGGGCGCCCGCCGGCATCGAAAATGGCCGGCGCCGCCACGCCGACACGTACTTCGGCCAGCTCCGCCAGCAAAGCCGGAAAGGGATCGGACTTCAGGCGCACGTCCGGATTGAGCACGCAAAAATAGCCCGGGCCGGCGAGGCGAAACGCAGCATTGTGATTGGCGCCGAACCCCCGTGGAAAAGGGTTGCGGATGATGTGCAGCACGGCACGCAAGGCCTCCGGCGCGGGCGGATCGGGCTCGGGCAGATTCAAGGTCAGGAATATCCTGAATGGAACGCGCACCTGCTCACCCAGGTCGCGCAGCAAATCCTCCACCAGCGCGCCGTGGCCATGCGAGACGATCGAAATGGCGAGGACCGAAGGCTGCATGGTCGTCACCCGGCGTAGCCCTTTTCGCGCCGCGCCACCCGCTGCATCAAGGTAGCGAGGCGCTCCGCCGCGGGGGTCAGCGGCAGGCCGGCACGGGCGATTTGCACAATGTCCGGGCCCTGCAGCACCTCCTTGACCGGCACGATGGCAATGCCGTGATTCACCAGCTGGGTGGCGGCCCATTGACGCGGCACGAAGGCATAGGCGTCGCTGGCGTTGAGCAGGGTCACCATCGCCAGCAGGGAGTCGCCCTGGGTGACGGCGCGCGGGCAGGCCAGGCCGAGGGCGGAAAACTGCTCCTCGAATTCCTGGTCGACGCGTTCGCGCAGCCCCGCCAATATCCATTCGGCGCCGGTCAACTCCTTCACGCTTTTGACGTTGCGCCGCGGATGGCCGGCGCGGCACACCACCACGCGTTCGTTGCGAAACAGCAGGTCGAGCCGGTAAGTCTCCGGCGGCGCTTTCTCCGGGCGCGGGCCAATGAAAAAATCCAGCCGGCCGTCGCGCAATTGCGGCTCCAGCGCGGGGAACAGGCCCTCGATCAGGTGTACGCGGATCAGCGGCATCTCGCGGCGAAATGCCGCGAACGCTTCCGGCACCAGCGACAGAAACACCGCGCTGGAGAGCCCCGCCGTGACCAAGCCCTGGTAGTCGTGCCCGAGTTGCGCAATCTCTTCCTTGCCGCGCCGCAGTTCTTCCACCGCTGCGCTGGCCCGCGTCAAAAAGGCGCTGCCGGCGTCAGTGAGCACCACGCCGCGCGGGTGCCGCTCCACCAGGCTGGCCCCGACCTCCTTCTCCAGTTCACGCAGGCTGCGCGTCAGCGCCGGCTGCGCCAGGCCCAAGGCGCGCGCGGCGCCGCGCACGCTGCCGGCATTTGCAATGGCGATGAAGTCGCGCAAGTGATGCAGCTTCATGGAAAAGGCGTCCGGAGCGATGCCCATACAGTATCGATGAATGAATTTTGCCAGCTTTCAAGCATCCCTGCCCGCACCTAAGATCAAGCTGTATCAAACCCAACAAATATAGGTGGAGACAATGCAGATCAGGCATCTGGCAAAGGCATGGGTCGCAATGCTGGGCATTGCGGCTGCAGGCGTGGCTTCGGCGCAGGCTTTTCCCGACCACACCATACGCATCACCTCGCCATTTCCGGCCGGCAGCGGGCCGGACGCGGTGGCGCGCATGGTGGGCGAGAAAATCGCCCTCGCGCTCAAGCAGCCTGTGCTGATCGACCCGAAGCCTGGCGCCAACGGCTTCATCGCCATCGATACGGTCAAGCGCATGCCGCCCGGCGGGTACGAACTGCTTCTGGCCGATGTCGGCCACCTCGCAATCAATCCTTCGCTGTTCAAGAAGCTGCCCTACGATCCGGAAAAGGATCTGACGCCGGTCTCCGGGCTGTACCGCACTTCGTTTTTCATCGCGGTGGCGGCCGATGGGCCGATCAAAAGCATCAAGGAACTGATCGCCGCCGCCAACGCCGCGCCGGGCAAGGTGAGCTACGGGTCGAATGCGGTGGGCGGCCCGCTGCACCTGGGGGCGGCGCAATTCGAAGCCGCCACCGGCACGCGCATGCTGCACGTGCCCTACAAGGAGCTGTCGCAGCTCTATGGCTCCGTATCTACCGGCGATGTCACCTGGGCGATGGCCAGCATCGCCAGCGCCGGGCCGCTGTTGGCCAGCGGCAAGCTGCGCTTCCTGGCAATCGCCGATCGCGTGCGTTCACCTGCCCTGCCCAACGTGCCCACGCTGGAAGAAGCCGGTGGGCCGAAAGACGTACTGGCCACCACCTGGGTGGTACTGATGGGCCCCAGGGACATGCCGCCTGCGACGGTGGCCATCCTCAACCAGGCGGTCGCCACGGCGCTGCGCCAGGACGACCTGCTCAAGCGCTTTGCCACCTTCGGCTTCAATCCCTTCCCGGCCACCGGCGCGCAAATCGCCGAGTTGATGCGCCAGGACACGCCGCACTACGCCGCGTTGGTCAAACGCACCGGCGCCTCCGCGGACTAGAATCGTCGACCACAGATACTGCAGGAGCCACCCCATGCAAATCGAGCACACCCAGGTCGCCATCGTCGGCGGCGGTCCCGCGGGCCTGATGCTCGCCATCGAGCTGGGCTGCCGCGGCATCGACTGCATGGTGCTGGAGGAAGACGCCAGCACGCCGGTGTTTCCCAAGGCCAACGCCACTTCGTCGCGCACCATGGAGCATTACCGGCGTCGCGGTTTTTCCAGCGAAATCCGCGCCCTCGGCCTGCCCGCGGACCACGCGCAGGACGTGATGTATTGCACCCGCCTGAACGGCGCGGAGATGGCGCGCTTTCGCATCCCCTCCAGTGGCCAGGCAGCCGAGCGCAGCGCCTTTGGCGATTACGGCGCCGCCACCTGGCCGACGCCGGAGTTGCCGCATCGCGCGCAGCAGATGTATATCGAGCCCATTCTCAAGCGCCAGGCCGAGCGCTACCCCAGCGTGCAGGTGTGCTTCGGTGCGCGCGTCACTGGCTTGACGGTGCAGGACCAGGGCGCGCTGCTGGAGGTGGAGAACGTTGCCGACGGCAAGCGCAGCCAGGTACAGGCGCGCTACGTGGTGGGCTGTGACGGTGCCCGCAGCCTGGTGCGCAAGTCTCTGGGCATCCGCCACACCGGCGAGAGCGAGGAAGAGCGCGAGTTTTTCGGCGGCCAGATGCTCTCGGTGTTCTTTCGCTCGCCCGATCTCTACCAGGTGATCGACAAGCCGCGCGCCTGGCAATACTGGGTGGTCAATCCGCAGCAGCGCGGCCTACTGCTGTCGATCGACGGCATCGACACCTTTTTGCTTTGCGTGCAGCTGAAAAAAGGCCAGGTGGAGTCCGACATCGACGTCGCTGCCGTCAGCCGCGCGGTGGCGGGTGCGCCCTTCGGCATGGAGATCATCGCGCAGGGGCCGTGGCTGGCCGGCTACACCCTGGTGGCCGAGCGCTTCAGCACCGGGCCGGTGTTTCTCGCCGGCGATGCCGCCCACCTGTTCACTCCCACCGGCGGCATGGGCTACAACACCAGCATCGACGACGTGGTCAACCTCGGCTGGAAACTCGCGGCAGTGCTACAGGGCTGGGCGCCGGCGTCGCTGCTGGACAGCTATGAGGCCGAGCGCAAGCCGATTGCCGAGCGCAACACCGCCTTCGCGCGGCGCATGGCCGACAGCATCGGCCACGTGGCCGTGCCGACGCATCTGGAGATGGACAACACAGCCGGCGCACAGGCGCGCGCGGCGGTCGGCGCCGAATTGGCGCAGCACGTGCGCAACGAATTCAACATCCCCGGCCTGCAGCTGGGCTTGCGCTACACCGGCAGCCCGATCGTCGCGCACGAAACCTCGCAGGCACATGAGGCACCGCCGGCTGATGATCCGAATAACTACATTCCCACCGGCCACCCCGGCGGCCGGGCGCCGCACCTGGAGGTGGGCGAGCGCTCCCTGCTCGATTTGTACGGCCGTGACTTCACCCTGGCGGTCTTCGATGATTCGGCGGCCGGGGCTTGGGAAGCGGCGGCGGCGCGCCTGGGCCTGCCCTTGACCGTGCTGCATCTCGACAATGGCTTTGCCCGCGCGCTGTATGGCGCTAAACTAGCGTTGATCCGCCCGGACCATCACATTGCCTGGCGCGGCAACGGCCACTCCGACCCGGAAGCCGTGCTGCGTATGGCCAGCGGCGGGAGCCCTTCGACAGCCTACGAGGAGACAAACATGCAGGCCAGCACTGGGAATGCCACTACGGCGCCCGCCCGCCGCTTAGGCGTGGTCGGCGTTCATTCGGTCCACCAATTCGTCTATACCGTGCCGGATCTGGACGTTGCCGAAAAGTTCTACACCACCTTCGGCCTGGACGTGCGGCGCACGCCCAAGACCTTGCAGCTCTACACCTACGGCCATCCCAATTGCTGGGCGGAAATCCACCAGGGCGGCACGCTCAAACATATGGAGTACGTCACCTACGGCATTTACGCCGAGGATGAAGTTGCCTTTCGCGAGCGCATCGCCAAGGCCGGCCTGGCTGCCGAGCCACATCCACTAAGCGATGGCACCGGCCTGTGGGTGCGCGACCCCGACGGCTATGCGCTGCAGCTCAAGGTGGCGCCCAAGGTGATGGCCTCGGAGAAATCAGTGCCCAGCCCCGAGCCAGTGGTAGCGCGCGGCGCCGGCGCGGCGCCTGCCCGCAGCCGCCACCCGAAGGTGCATCCGCGCCGCCTCTCTCACATCCTGCGCTTCACGCCGGACGTGCTGGCGATGGTGAAATTCCATGAAGAGATACTCGGCTGCCGCCTGTCCGATTGCTCCGGCGAGGGCATCGCTTTTGTCCATGGCTTGCATGGCAGCGACCATCACCTGGTGGCCTTCGCCAAATCGCATGCGCCCGGCCTGCACCATTCTTCCTGGGACGTGGGCAGCGTCAACGACGTCGGCTTCGGCTCGGAAAACATGAAGGACCACGGCTACACCAACGGCTGGGGCGTGGGCCGCCACGTGCTGGGCTCGAACTACTTTTATTACGTGCAGGACCCCTGGGGCAGTTTTTGCGAGTACTCCTACGATATCGACTTCATTCCGGCCGACCTCGACTGGAAGGCCGGCGATCATCCGCCGGAGGACTCGTTCTACCTCTGGGGTCCGGCGGTGCCGGATTACTTTGTCGCCAACTGCGAGTTTCCGCTGCCGGCGCAGGAGCTTTCCAAGGCGGCCTAGCGCCGTATCGATCGGGCCT
>DATAZV010000459.1:0-2608 GCA_036271855.1 Burkholderiales bacterium | reverse complement strand
GGCCGGCGCGCAGGTCGAGCACCGTATCGCCGAGGTTGGCCACTACCGCTGCGCTGGCGACACCGGTCAACGCCATGCAGCGGCGGATCAGGTCCGGCGCCGGCCGGCCCTGTTCCACTTCGTCGCCACAGGCAATCGCATCGACCATGTTTTCGGTCCAGCCTAGCGCCTGCATCAGCATGCGCGTGGTATCGCGGTCGAAACCGGTGTTGAGCGCCACCCGCAGGCCGCGCCCGCGCAATTGCGCAATCACCGCGGACGCGCCCGGCACTTCGCGCGCGGTGCCGTGGAAGCGCTGCGCCAACTGCTCGCGGAAAGTGCCGTAGACACGCGCGGTGCGTGTTTCCAGGTCAGCGCCGTGCGGCAACAGTGCGGCGATCGCCTGGCGTTTCGAGGCGCCGCGCAGGTTCCGGATTTGCTGCGGCGTGACTTCGATGCCGTGCGCGGCCAGGGCGGCGGTGAAGGCCTGCGGCACCTGGTTGTCGTCCTTGACGGTGGTGCCGGCCATGTCGAAAATCACCAGTTCCAATTCGTGCATGTCGGAGAAGTGCAGTCGGGAGGAGGGAAGGAAGTGCGATGCGCGTCCGGCCGCGGTCAGCCGAACACCGCCGCCACCCCGCAGGCATCGCGCGCGTCGATTGCCCAGGAGCCATCGGCCATGCGCTTGGGGTTGAAATTGCCGGCGCGCAAGGTGGCGTAGGTTTCCTGGCGGTCGCGCACGCGGATGAACAGGGCGGCCAGGTGCGGCGCCGCCCGTTCGGCCAGGTCGACCCCGGCCAGGCGCGCCTGCAGGGCCGGGCGGGTGCACACGGCGATGGCCGCCGTGCCGGCTTCCACCCGCATGCCCTCGGCGATGCGCTCGGGCCAGGTGCCGAGCAGCTTGGCGTAGGTGCCGGCCTGGTGCGCCACGTTGTCGGCGATGAAGGCGACGGCGGCCACCGCGTGGGCGCCGTTGGCGTGGCGCATCAGCTCCGGCAGCCAGACCAGTTCGGGTGTGTGGTGCTGGCACATGAAGACCTGGGCGCCGGGGGTGGTCTTGGGCGACAGGTTGGTGATGGTGAAGCTGGCGGTGCCGGTACGGCTGCCTTCCTTCACGTCGCGCGAAAGCTGCAGCGGCGCGGCCGGCTCGAAGCCCTTTTCGCGCAGCGCCACGCTGGCGGCTTGCCAATTGGTGCCCTTGAGCGCGATGGCGGCCATGCCGTCGCCCTTCTGGTTGAACTCGTAGAAGTAGCTTTGCATCGGGTTCGACGAAGGCACCGAGAGCAACTCGAAATAATTGTCCGGCCCGACCATGACGTTGTGGTTGGAAGAACCGGTGGAGTGGTGGCCGCGCGGCATCAGGGTGAAACCCATGCGGCTGTAGATGTCCTGGGCGGCGTCGAGGTCGCGCACGGCGACGACGGCGTGATCGAAACCGGCGATGCCGGGGGTGGGGGCGATGGCGTGCATGGCGGCCTTTCGGGCGGTTGTTTTAGGTATCCCGGGGCCGACAAGGTATAGCAAGCCGGCAGCGTAGGCAAGCCCGCCGTTTGGGGTGCGCGGGGTTAGCCTGCCAGGCGCTCGAACAGGTCTTCCTGCCCCATCTGCCCGCCCTTGAGCATCAGCTCCATGCCGTCCAGTGCCGGGTCGTCGCTATGGGCGCGGGTCAGGGCGACGCCGGGGCCGAGGGTACGCACAAAAGAAAGACCCCACAGGTCGAGCGCCTGCACCGCGTGGCTGGAGGTGTCGCCGCCGGCGATGCCGACGCGGGCCAGGGGCATTTGCGCCAGCAAGTGCCTGAGCAGATCGGCGCAGGCCAGTGCGACAGCGTGAGGCTCGGCCGGCGCGCCGGAAGCGGAACCGGGTGCCGTGCTCGCCAGCACCGGGCGGCCGGCGCGCAGGTGTTGCAGGGTTTCGGCAATGCAGGCGTCGCGGTATCGGGGGCCGCCGCCAACCAGGCGGCCCGCATCGATGGCCAGGCGGGTGTACGAAGCGGCGGCATCGACTTGGCCGGCGGTGACCGGCGAGAGACTGCCGGCCAGCACGAACACCGGTGTTCGTGCTGCCTCGTGCGGTGCGCCGCTGTTGCCGGCGGCCGGCAGTTCCCCGCGTTCGCGCCAGTAGGCGGCCAGCGCCTGCACCACGCTGCTGGGGCCGACGGCCAGCAGGCGTGCCTGCTGCGCGCGCGACCAGATCAGGCGGCCGATGGCGGCCAGCTGCTCGGGTTCGGTGAGGTCAAGCAGCACGGCGGCGACGTCGGCCGGAGCGGCGGCGATCAGCGCATCGAGCCTGGCGTCCAGTGCGGCGCTTTCCTCGCCGTAGGCCGGGGCATGCAGGCCGGCCACTTCCTGCAGGCCCAGGCTGCCGAGGTGGCGCCGCAGGTCCGCCTCGTGCATCGGCGTGACCGGGTGGCGGCTCATGGTGGGATGTCGGTCGATGCGATAGACCGTGCCGCCGGCGCCGGCGGCGGCGTAGAGATTGCTGAATGTGCAATAGCGGCCGATGTTCGGCTGGCCGCCGACGATGGGCACGAAACGGTTCGCCACGTGCGGGCGCAGAGCGTGGACGGCAGCGGCGATGTTGCCGATTTCGGGCGCGCTGTCGAAAGTCGAGCAGACCTTGTAGTGCA
>DATAZV010000458.1:0-15927 GCA_036271855.1 Burkholderiales bacterium | reverse complement strand
AAAGCGGACGCGCTGAACGGTCTCTACTGAGTAGTGGCGCACGCTGCCGGCAGGCAGTGACGGGACCGGCAAGAGGTTTCTTCGCTGGTAATAACGAATTGTCTCCACGTTGACTCCCGCTTGCTTCGCTACTGTTCCAATTGTCAGCGTCGCTTCGGTCATAAAAAATTCCTCTTGACTCCGTACTCTAGTACGTACTTTAGACTTTAGTCGCATTACGGCAAAGGAGTCAATCGCATGGCAGAAAAAATAGGTTCGTCGGATTCGTCGGGATCGCTGGCCGGGGGTGTCGTCGCCGCGATCCTCGCCTCGATTTGTTGTGTCGGCCCCTTGCTGTTGGTCACGCTGGGGATTGGCGGCACGTGGATTGCCCAATTGGCCGAATTTGAAGCAGTGCGCCCGCTCTTTATCGGACTGACGCTGCTGTTTCTCGGCCTGGCTTTTCGCCGCTTGTACTTCGCGCCGAAGACATGCGTGCCGGGAACCATCTGTTCCGATCCGCGGACAATGAAACGTCAACGGACCGTGTTCTGGGTAGTCAGCACCTTGCTTGCCGGCTTGATTTCAATACCCTGGGTAGCACCTGTATTCTTTTGAAAGAAAGTGAGTTCGATTATGCGCAATCTAGTCCGTATTTTGGCAATTTTTATCTTCGCCGGTTTGCCTTTGATCACCGCTGGCGCAAGTACGCCCACGACTGTCACTTTGAGCATCAGCAACATGACCTGTTCGCTTTGCCCGGTCACTGTGAACAAGGCCTTGCAGAAGGTTAAAGGCGTTATATCCACCAAGGCCATGCTGGCAACCCAGACAGCGGTTGTGAGTTATGACCCCACCCTGACGAATCCCCAAGCATTGATCAAGGCGACCACTGATGCTGGTTATCCAGCAAAGATCAAAGGCTGACGTGAGATCACCCGTGGTCAATCTGCAGTCGACTCTTATTTGCCCCAGGTGTGGCTTTGAGAAGCAGGAAACCATGCCCGCAGAGGCATGCCAGTTTTTTTATGAGTGCACCAGTTGCAAGACCGTTTTGCGGCCCAAGCCCGGCGATTGCTGTGTCTATTGTTCATACGGCAGCACGAAGTGCCCTTCAATGCAGAGTCCGGGCGAGACTTGCTGCAGTTCCTAGTTCACGGGAAATTTAAACGGCATGTTCGAGGCAGTTGCAGTCCTCAATGGAAGGCAACCGGATTGAACCGCCACTCAGGCCGCGCTCGCGCGCCTGCTGCTCGCCAGCAGCCCCGCCGCCACCAGAAACACCACCCCCGTCGCGCGATTGAACAAGCGCGCCCGGCGCGGCTGCTGCAGCCAGCGCTTGGCCTTGGCCGCCGACAGCGCGTAGATGGTGAGCCACGTCAGCTCGAAGAACACGAAGGTAAGCCCGAGCACCAGGAACTGCGGCATCTGCGGCGCGGTCGGGTTGATGAATTGCGGAAACAGCGCGCCGAAAAACAGCAGCGCCTTGGGGTTGCTGGCGCCGACCAGAAAGCCCTGGGCGAACAGGCGCGGGCGCGTCGCGGCCTGCGCGCCGCCGGCCACGGTGATCTCGGTGGCGGTGGAGAGCAGCGAGGCGATGCCGAGGTAGGCGAGATACGCCGCGCCCAGCCACTTCAGCGCGGTGAACAACGTTTCCGAGGCGGCCAGCGCGGTGCCCAGCCCGAGCGCGGAGAGCACCATGATGCCGACGATGGCGGTGGTGCTGCCGAGCGAGGTGATGAGTGCCTTGCGCGCGCCGAGATTGACGGAGGTGGAGACGCACATCAAGACGCTGGGGCCGGGGGTGACGGTGAGAACCAGGACGGCGGCGACGTACAAGAGCCAGGTGGTGAGGGTCATGACTTGGTGTTCTTTTGATGAGGGTGAAATTGTGGGGGCTAAGGCGAAAAAATCAAAGGGGAAATTGGGCGGGCCGGGGGCTATATGTTCTCTCAGGCACCTTCGCGCAGCCATCCCTCGTTGCCGCGCAGCGCCGCCACCAGCCGCTCCACTTCCTCCTCCGACGTGAGGTAATGCGGCGTCAGCCGCAGCAGTTGCGCGACCCCGCGCCGCTCCAGCGCCCAGCGGGTGTATTGCGGGGTGATCAGGTTGGCGTTGACGCCGCCGTCCGTCAGCGCCTGCAGCAGCGCCTCGGCGTGGCGCTCGGCCACCGGGTAGGTGAGAAAGGCGCCGCGCGCGCCGGCGTAGAGCGGCTGCAGGCCGAAGTCTTGCGCCAGGCGTTCGCGCAGGGCGTCGCGCACGATACGGTTGCGCGCGGCGATGCGCTCGATGCCCACATTCATCGCATAGTCGCAGGCGGCGGCCAGGCCCAGGCGCAGGGCGGGGGCGTGCTCGTAGAGTTCGAAGCGGCGCGCGTCGGCATGCGGCTGGCCGGTGTTGTCGGTGGTCCATTGCGCGCTGGCGGTGTCGAGAGTCGGCGGCGCGCCGAGCGTGCCCAGCGCGCGCTCGGAAAGGCAGAGCACGCTGATGCCCTTGGGGCCGCGCAGCCATTTGCGCGCGGGGAACAGCAGCACGTCGCAGCCCAGCGCGCGCATGTCCAGCGGCGTCTGCCCGGCGGCGTGGCTGGCGTCGAGGAACAGCAGGCCGTTGTGAGCGTGCACCGCGTCGGCCACGCCCTCGAGGTCGAGCAGGCGGCCTTCGGCCATCGCCACCACGGGCAGGGAGACGATGGCAAGCGCGGCCGGGTCGAGGGTGGCGAGCAGGCGGCGCAGCGCTTGCGCCGGGGTTTCTTCGGAGGCATCGCCCGCGTCCGCCAGCACATGCAGCGCGGCGATGCGCCCGCGCTCGCGCGCGTGCAGCAGGTTGACGGCGTTGGCGCCGTATTCGTGTTCGCTGCTGATCACTTCCACGCGCCGCATGCCGTCGCAGGCGGCGCCGAAAGCGAGTGCCCAGGCGCGCGAGGCGGCGTCGACAAAGGCAATTTGATGTGGCTGCGCGCCCAGCAGGCGCGCGGCGGCGGGGCGCGCCTGCTCCAGCCCGTCAAACAGCGCGGCCTGCGCGCGCAAGGCGCCATCGCGGCGTTCGCTGTCGAACCAGCGCTGCATGGCGTCGAACACCGGCTGCGGCGGCAGGCTGGCCGAGCCGTGGGCGAAGTGCGCGTAGCGGCCGAAGGCCGGCGTGTCGGCGCGCAGGCGGGCGAGTTCGGCGGGGGAAAAGGCGGCGGGGGCGGGCGGGGTCAAGCGGGTTCTTTCATCGGCGGCGTGGCGCTGAAAGATAGCATGCGCGCAGCGCGGCCCCGGCCGGGCCGATTGCCCGGTGTCGGCCGCTTGTCATACCATGGCGGGATGATCTGCCTGAACCCGCCCGTCGCCCGGGCGGCGGGCGGTTCAGGGAGAACACGATGGCCAAAACCTACGACAAGCGGCTCGACGAGACCATTCTCTACATCCGCAACTATGATCACCCGAGGGCGAACGCGGCGGCCGACGCCACCGAGTCGGCGGTCTACAACAACATCACCTACCAGGTGGCCATCGGCGACGCGCTGACGGTGGGCCACTACTGGAGCACCAGCAAGGACCAGCGCGCGCTGACGCGCGCCATCGTGCTGATCCAGATCGTCCGCGGCCAGGTGTCGATCGCCAATGCGCAGGTGCATGTGCACGGCGGCATGCCGCTCCACGTCGTGGTCCTGGCCTACCGTGAAATGGAAGTGACCGAGCTCAAGCGCCGCCTGTCGCAGCTGCTCGACGCCACCGTCGCCGCGCCGGCCATCTTTAGCGCGGGCACCTGGCTGGAAGCCTCGCAGATACCGAACATCCAGCAATTCTACGAAATCCAGACTGCGCGCCAGGCCCACTTCCTGCCGCAGGCGGCGCAGGTGGCCAACGCGATGACCCGCGATATCTACGCGCAAATGGTCGGCCGCTGCGGCAAGCTGAACTGGGTGGCCACCAACCCGGACCCGAGCAACGCCAGCAAATTCCAGATCTGGGTGCAAAACGGCGTCAACGCCTCGGAAAACCTCGACATGAATTGCTGGGAGTCGGTGCTCTACTGCGCCTTCCAGGCGGGCGTGATGACGGCGGCGCAATGCACGCGGCTGTACGGCAACTACAACCCCGCCGACCGCTATGAAAATACCCGCAACATCTACGGCAGGGACCGGCCGTTCGCCGCGGCCGTGAAGGAGCGCGGCGACATCCTCACCTGGGGCATGAGCCCGGACCGGATCGACCACATGGGGCTTTACCTCGGCACCATGCCCGACGCCAACGGCACCGTCGAGGACTACGTCGGCCACCTGCTGTCGTTCAACCCGGTATCGACCGGCATCCACCACATGGTCGGGCGCATCCACATCGAAAAAGTCAGCGTGATCACCGCCAACCTGCCGGGATACCTGAATTTCATCACCCAGCCGTTCTGGGTCGCCGGCTCGCCGACCAACGCTTATTTCCAGGCGCTGGGCTAGGGCGCCCGGCTAGCGCGCGTAGCGCCGCGCAATCAGCGCGATGTTGTTGCCGCCGAAGCCGAACGAGTTGCACATCGCCACCTCCAGCCCTTCGACGCGGCGCTGGCCTTCGGCCACGTAGTCGAGGTCGCACTGCGGGTCCGGGTGGGTGAGATGCGCGGTGGGCGGCACGGCCTGGCGGCGCAGCGCCTGTAGCGTCGCGATGAATTCGATCGCGCCGGTGCCGCCCATCACGTGGCCGTGCAGCGCCTTGGTGGCGCTCACCGGAATGGCGTGGGCATGCACGCCGAACACGTTCTTGATCGCGTTCGTCTCTATGACGTCGCCGACCACGGTGCCGGTGCCGTGGGCGTTGATGTGCTGCACCTGGCCGGGGGCGATGTTCGCATCGGCTATCGCCTGGTTCATCGCGCGCGACTGGCCCTCGGCGTCGGGCTGGGCGATGTGCGCGGCATCGGTGCTGTTGCCGTAGCCGATGATCTCGGCCAGGATGGTGGCGCCGCGCGCGCGCGCCGTTTCCTCTTCTTCGAGCACCAGCGCGCCGGCGCCTTCGCCGAGGACGAAGCCGCTGCGGTCGGCACTGAAAGGGCGGCAGGAGGTTTCCGGGTGTTGCTCGTCCTGCTTGGCGAGCGTTTGCAGCGAAGCCCAGGCGTTCATCACGCCTGCGGTGAGCAGGGCGTCGGCGCCGCCGGTGATGGCGCTCTTGACGATGCCGAAGCGGATCGCGCGATACGCCTCGCCGATCGCCACCGCCGAAGAGGAGCAGGCCGAGGAGTAGGTGTAGCTCGGGCCGCGCACGCCGAAGTCGATGCCGATCTGCCCGGTGGCGCCGTTGGTCATCACCGCGACGATGGTCATCGGCCGCAGGCGCGGCGAGTGGTTGATGAACAGTTCGCGGTAGGCATTTTCCAGCGCGCCGGCGCCGCCCATGGCGGTGCCCCAGTAGATGCCGGAGTCGGTGCCCGCACCCGGGGTGCCATCAACGGCGGACTGCGCGCAGGCCTGGCGCACCGCCAGCAGCGCGAGCTGGGTGGTGCGGTCCATCGACAGGCGCTTGATCTTCGGGAACGGCGCGTCGACATCGCTGAGCACCGGCGCGGCCAGTTGCGTGCCCCAGGAAAAGTCGTGCACGCGCACGCCGGATTTGCCCGCCAGCAGGGCGTCGAAGAACGCCTCAACGTCGTCGCCGAGCGGGGAGATGATCCCCATGCCGGTGACGACCACGCGTTTCATGCCGGCGCCGCGCCCTTGGCCGCCACCAGTTCGTCGACGGTGCGGGCGATGTCGCCCACGGTCTTGATCGAGGCGATCTCGCCGGGCATCTTGATGCCGAATTCGTCCTCGATGACGAACATGAATTCCAGCGCGGAAAGCGAATCGATATTGCGCGCCTCGAGCGCGGCGTCGGGGGTGAGCTGGTCCAGCGGCAAATCGAATTCCTCGGCGAGCATTTGCTGGATTTTGGGCAGGGAAGACATCGTGGGTTCCGTAGTGGCTAGACGCTGGCGGCGAAGTTGAGGGTTTCGTTCACCACCACGTCTTTATCGTTGTCCATGGTGATGATGTGGTAACTGTTTTCCAGGATCACCTTGCGCAGTATGCGCGAGCTGACGTTCTCCGCCACCAGGTCGGCGCTGCGCAGGCTGCTGGTGTCGTCCTCGCGCGCATGCAGCACCAGGGTGGGGGTGGTGATGTGGTGCAGCTGGCGGCGCAAAAAACGCATCATCCGCTCGGTTTGATACACCCCCATCAGGCTGGCCTTGGAAGCGCTGGCCGAAGTGGTGAGGCCGGCGCGCATCTGCGCGCCCACCCACTCACTCACCCGCTCGTCCTTCAGGCCGTAGGGAGGCGTTTCGTGGAAATACATCAGGTAGCGCAGCGGCGTGTAATAGGCCAGCGCGCGCAGGTAGCGCAGGCGGGTGATGTTCCAGCCGTCGTAGAACAGGGTGGTGGCGTAGAGGCACAGGCTGTCGATGTCGCGGCTGCGGTTGATGGCGAGGGCCAGCGCCAGGTTGGCGCCGGCGCACAGGCCGGCCACGCTGACACGCGCATGCTCGCGCTTCAAGGCGTCGAAATGCTCTTCCACCTGGCCATACCAGTCTTCCCAGCGCGTGCGCCAGGTGTCCCAGCGGCTGTCGTCGACGCCGCAGCCGCGGATGTACGGAATGTGCACGGTGTAGCCGGCGCGGTTGAGCCGGCGGCCGACATACTTCATCTCCTGCGGGTTGCCGTATAGCCCGTGCAGCAGCAAAAACGCATGCTCCCCGCCCTTCATCACAATCTCGCCATTGCCGGCGCTGTTGCCCCCGCGCTTACCCATCTCTCCCCCTCGCCCTGCACCCTGTCGTTATACCGGCGCTGCCGGTTGCCAAGACGCGAATCTGGCGTTGTTGTCTTCTCACGTACGGGTGCGCACGTAGTACTACTTTACATTAATTCCCGTTAATTTCTTACAAAAATAGGGGCACTAAGCCCGTGCATAAGCGCGGCGCCTGTTTACCGGCAAAAAACGCAGCCGCCCGCCCGTGGCCGGGGCGCCGCCCGTGACCATGACATGAGCGCGGACACGGCCGGTCCACAGCCTGAATTGTGGCTCTTTCCAGGGCTTATTTGGGCTGCTTTAAAGATGTTTGACAAATCCGCACCATTTTGGCGGTGCGGGCTTGATGCAGCGCAGCGGCGGTCTGCGCCGGCGGCCTGCTTTGCGCCTGCGCCGGGCCTTAAGGGAGTCGCGCGGGCCGATTCGTGCCGCGCACAACAGCCCGGGGGAATTCGCTCGCGGCGGCCCTGCTTGCGCTTCTGCTTTCGCCGCGGCCCATGCTAGGATTGCTGGAGAACCAACAATTCAAACCTCCATAAAATCATGCCCGCCAGACACCCGTTTTTGCCCTGTTCGTCGCTTCGTTCCCTTCTCCTCCTGCTGCCGCTCGCGCTGGGCGCCTGCGCCATCCACCAGAATGTCTCGCCGGTGGCCGCCGTCGACAGCAAGCAGATCTGCGTGGTGGTCAACCCCAAGGTGTTCAACGAAGGCTTCCTGCAGTCCTATGGGCAGGCGCTGCGTGCCAAGGGCTTCGAGGTAAAGGAACTGCCGCCCGGCTCCGGCCTGATCGACTGCCCGGTGGTCTCCACCTACACCGCCAACTGGCACTGGGACCTGGCGATGTACATGAACTACGCCGAGATCAAGATCTACAGCAACGCCCGCCCGGTGGGCGAAGCGATCTACGACTCGCGCAACGGCAGCTACAACATGGGCAAGTTCATCAAGGCCGACGTCAAGATCAACGAGCTGGTGAACCAGCTGTTCCCGGCCGGCGCGGGGGGCGCAAGCGACGCCGCGCCCTTGCGCACCAGCGGCCAGGCTGCCGGCGCGCAGGCGAGCGAAGCGCCGCGCTAAAGGCGCCATGCCGCCGCCGGCCTGGCCGGCGGTGCCTGCGGAAAACCAGCCGCGCCGCGCGCAACGCGTCCGTCAATTCCGATTGCAACAGCGATGAACACCAGATCAAGCCTTCTGCTTTGTGCAGCCCTTGCGGCCCTGGCGGCGGCATCCGCCGGCGCCGGCGAGATTTTCAAATGGACCGACGCCGAGGGCCACGTGCATTTCAGCGACTCGGTGCCGCGCGAGGCGGAGAAGCGCGCCCGGCCCGTCACCGTGCATGAAGCCACGGCGGCGCCGCGCCCGGTCGCCGGCGCTTCCGCGGCCCCGCCCGCGCCGGGCGCCGCGGCCGCTGTCTCCGGGCGTGCCGCCGCGGGAGCCGGTGGCGGTGCCACCGCCCGCAGCCCCGGGATCGACCGCGGCGAAGGCCCGCAGAACAATACGCCCGCTGCCAAGGAAGCGCCGACCGGCGAGCGCCGCGACAACCGTTACGCCAACGACCGCAGCAACTACAACGAGCGCCCCGATGACGGCCGCAGCGCCGCCAATCATGCCGACGACCACGCGCTGCACGACGGCCGCCGCACCGACGACGCGCGCACCACGTTCAGTGGCGGCAACCCCTCGCGCACCACTGGCCCGGGTCCGGACGAAGCCGGGATGCGCGCTTTCCTCGAAAGCGCCGAGTGTTACGCGCAGTTCACGCTCTCCGGTGGCCGCATGAAGCCCGGCGCCGCCGAAGCCTGCGGCCCGCCGGTGCCGGACCCGCGCGGCGTCTCGCGGCGCTGAAGCGGCGCCGCGCTTGCCTGCGGGCGCCGGGCGGTCCGCACGGCTGAGCATGCCGGTGCATGCGCCGCTGATCGCGCCCACCCGGGCCGGCGCGCCTACCCGCTGCGGGCAGGCGGAATATTTGGCCGCCTGCGCTGTTTGCTCCTCACCGCAAGCACACAAATCAGCAACACCATTCGCTGATATTGCGCGCACCGCGCGGCGCCGTGAAACCAAACGATTTTGCGCTTCGTAACATCCCCGGACGTCTGGATCGGGCGCGCCGGCGGTGGCGGCATGCGGGCGGCTCCGGCATCCCAACAGCGGGCGAAACGAAAATGAGCGAACAATGAGCGAGGCCGGCTGCGCCCCTGGAAAGCTTCACGGCCACGCCGCATGGCGTTTGGCCGCGCTGCGCCTGGCTGCACTGCGTCTGGTTGCACTGCGCCTGGCGGTGCCCTGTCTGGCTGCGCTCGGCCTCTCGTTTTTGCTCGTCTCCCCCGCCCGCGCCGCCGACCCGCCCGCGCCCGGCATGAGCACGCCCGGCATGAGCACGCCCGGCATGAGCGCACGCGAGGCGCAGCAACTCGAAGCCGACATCGCCCGGCGCCTGGCGGCGGCGCGCGCGCGGCGCCGCGCCAGCGTCACCTCCAGCACCCGCGACCCCGAGCTGGCTTCGTATTACAACGCCTACGCCCTGCGGGTCGAATGCATCTCCGAGCGCAGCTACCCGCAGGCGGCGCGCGGGCGCAGCTTTCGCCTGATGGTCACGGTTTCGGTGCTGGCCGACGGCAGCCTGGAAAAGGCACAGGTCGACCGCCCTTCCGGCAGCGCCGACCTCGACGCCGCCGTGCTCGCCCTGGCGCGCAACGCCGCGCCCTACGAGTCCTTCTCCGCCGCCTTGCGCGAGCGCTACGACGTGCTCGACCTCGGCAGCCGCTGGCAATTCGCCCCGGTGAAAGACGACGGCAGCCGCGCGGCGCAATGCCGCCCCGGCGCCAACTGAACACCGGCGCGACCGCAGGCAACCCGGGTTGCAGCCCGGCTTATCACCGACCTCAAGCGCCCAGCGGGTGCGGTGCGTGGCATAGTCACGCATCTGGAGCCGCAAGAAAAAGAAGACGACTGGCCGCAACACCCGCCGCACGTGCTTGCCAAGGCGGCGCAAGTCACCGCCGGCGACCGCCGCATCCTGCGCATCACCGGCGCGCTGTTCATCGGCATGGCGGCGCTGCCCTGGCTGATCGGCTTTGCCGGAGCGCTCAGGCCGACCATCAACCGGCTTTGGCCGCCGCCGACCGTGCAGGTGCGCGGCGAGGGCTACATCGCCGACTTCCACACCCGGTCACGCCGCGGCAACGGGATGCAGGCCTACTTTTTCATCGGCACCGGCAGCGACGGCAAGTGCTACGCCGCTTACTACCCGGTCGAATGGGACATTGGCCTGTGCGCCGCGCGCCTGCGGCAGATCGCGGCGGGCGACTGCGCCGTCGCCCCGGAAGGCGATAGCGATACCTGCCGCCGGGTGATCGGCGACATGCAACAGCCCGGCGCGAAAAAGCGCCGCGCGCGCATGATCTTTTACGTCCACGACGGCGAGGCGCTGGAGGCGAGCGAAGAGCGCTAGGCGCCCGCGCGGCTGTTCGTCGGGCACGCGCCGGACTAGGCGGCTTCGCGCTTGGGGCGCGGCGGGCGCGGGATGAATTTGATGGCTGCGGGGGCTGCTGGCGGCAGCGGCACGGCAACCTGCGTCAGTTCGCGGCGTGCCTGGCGCAGCACCGATACGCCGGAGTGCAATGCCAGCGCCGCCATCGCCACCGCCACGCCCAAGTCGGGCCAGGCGCTACCGGTGCCGAACACCCCGGCGGCCGCTGCCATCACCGCCAGGTTGCCGAGGGCGTCGTTGCGGCTGCACAGCCACACCGAGCGCATGTTGGCGTCGCCGTCGCGAAAGGCATAGAGCAGCAGCGCCACGCCGCAATTGGCGGCAAGCCCGGCCACCGCAATCACGCCCATGGTCAGCGCCTCCGGCGCCACGCCGGCAAACGCGGCCCACAGGGTCTTGCCCAGCACCAGGCAGCCGAACAGGGCCATCGAGGCGCCCTTGATGAGGGCGGCGCGGGCGCGCCAGGCCAGGGCCATCGACAGCACCGCCAGCGATAGAGCGTAGTTGGCGGCGTCGCCGCCGAAGTCCACCGCGTCGGCCAGCAGCGACACCGAGCCCGACTTCAGGCCGCCGCCGATTTCCACCGCGAACATCAGCGCGTTGATCACCAGCGCCACCCAGAGGGCGCGGCGAAAGCGCGGGTTGACGCTGGTCTCGGGGGTGCAGCTTGAACAGCAGGCGGACATGGCGAGGCTCCTTCCGGTGAGGCTTGTGCGACTCAGGCAGCCATTACACACCCTGTAGCCGCTCCAGGGTCAAGGGGTATCATGGGCTGGTCTGCGAATCAATGGAGCAATGATGGAAACCACCATGCGCATAGGGGAACTCGGCCGTGCCACCGGCGTGGAGATCGAGACCATCCGCTACTACGAAAAGGCCGGCCTGTTGCCCGGCCCGGCGCGCACCCAAAATGGCTACCGCGCCTACAGCCAGGCGCACCTGGAGCAACTCGCCTTTATCCGCCGCTGCCGCGCGCTGGACATGGCGCAGGACGAGATCCGCGACCTGCTGCTTTTCAAGAGCCAGCCGGAGGCCAACTGCGAATGCGTCAATACCCTGCTGGACGAACACATCGCCCATGTCGCCACGCGCATCGCCGAACTGCAGGGCCTGGAAGCGCAATTGCGCAGCCTGCGCGCGCAATGCAAGAAAATCCGCAAGGCGCGCGACTGCGCGATATTGCAGGAACTGGCGCAGCCCGATGCGAAGCCGGTGGTGAAAGCGGCGAGTCATGTGAAGGGTGCGGCGGGCGCGCACCGGCGGGGGAAATAAACGCTGCTTATTCGGCGCGCTCATAGCGCGCCTCGCGCGCCTGGCCGTTTTCCACCGTCACGGCGCATACATGGCGCATCAGGCGCTGGCGCCAGGGCACGCTGCTGTTGAAGGGGGCGGCCATCCAGCGCGGGCCGATCAGCGGCTGCACCCAGCGGATTCTTTCGGCCGTCGCGCCGGCGGCGATCGCGCGCTGGGCTAGCTGGCTTTCCGGGTCGCCGGGCTTGATGCCGGCGCAAAAGGCCTGGGCTTTTTGCGCCGCTTCGTATTCCGCGTAAAACGCCCAGCCGAGGTAGGCCAGCGCGGCGAGCAGCGGGACGGCGATGAGCCAGGGCAGGGTTTTTTGGGTGAAGGGAAGTTTCATTGGGAGAGCTATCCTAACCCGGAAGTTGTCCGCCGCGATGGTCCGCTGGCGGCGTGGGGCATGAGGCGGCGCGGCCTGTGCCTGCGCCCTGTATCGACGGCTGCTGATCCTTCATCGGCCTTGTCCTACAAGCTTTTGGTCCCGGGCCGACAGTGGCGGCGCGCCCGGCGTGAAATGATGCATTGCACTTTCACCTGTATGGAGAAAGACCATGAAAGCAGTGAAGATTTCCGCCCTCCTTGCCGCCCTGGCCTGCGGCTGCGCCTTGGCGCCGCTGCCCAGCGTGGCGGCGGAGAGCCCTTACCCTTCCGCCGACGTGCTGCCGCCCGGCCCGCCGCCGGTGATGCGCGAGCTGACGCCGCAGGAGCAGGACCGCCTGGTGCGCGGCCTGGCCGACGGCCGCCCGCCGATCGCCGGCGACGTCAACCGGGGCAGCACCGCGATGTGCAGCGACACCACCACCAGCCGCAGCCGCGACCCGCTGGAAGCCTGCGTGTATCACGGCGGCGTCGACCACTGGTTCAGCCCGGGGCCGCTGCGTAATCCGGAGACCATCGCCGGTTAAGGCCGATGATTAAGGCCGGTGGTCAAGGGCAGTTGAGCGCCAATTCTGCCGCCGCCATGCGCGACGGCACCCACCGGTCGAACCACAGCACGATCCCACTAAAAATACCAAAGGGGCTTGAGATGAATCCCCGTCCCACTCTCATCCTGGAAGGCGTGGTGGTGCCGTTCGAGCCGGACGGCGTGCGCTTCACCTTCGATATTCTCGGCAACGACGGGCAGCGCTATTTGTGTTTCGCCGCGCCGGCGCCGGCCGGGCAGCCAGCCGCGGCCGAGTTGCCCGTGGTGCGCGAAGGCGACCGCGTGCGTTTGCGCGGCCGCTGGTCGGCGGCGCTCAAATGCGTGTTCGAAGTCTCCGGCGTGGAAATGCTGGAAGAGTTCGCCGCGCCCGAAGCGCGCCGCGAGGTTGCCGCCGCGCGCCAGTAGGGCGCCGGCAGGGCGATGGCACGTTGCCGTCCGGGCAAGGTGGTGCGCCGCCGTCCTGGCGGCGCGGGCAATTTCCGGGGTGGATCGCGCTGCGCAGGCGGCGCGGCCTGCGTTCGTGCCATGCGCTCAGGCGTCCGGCGCGCTGCCGTTTTCCGGCCCGGTCGGGCGCACGATCAGTTCGTAAGGCCCTTGCCGCAACTCCAGGCCCGTGCTGCCGGACTCGGCGACATCGAGCAGCAGCAGGCGCGCCAGGCGGCGCTGGCGGTCGCGCTGGACGGCGCGGCGCTGCACCGGGGTGAGCAGGTGTTCGACGGCCTTTTCGGCCTCGACGGTGGACTCCAGTACGCTGTGGTTCATCGCGCGCCCTTTGAGGTGGGGGCTGCTCCCTGTGCTTTCCTGCGTTTCTTATTTTTCCAGTTCGCTGCGCACCGCTTCGGCGGCGGCGCCGACCTGCTGCACGGTTTCGCGCAGGCGTTCTTCGGTGACGCCGAATTTCTCGGCCCAGTAACGGCGCTCCTCGGTTTCCGCCAGGTTGATGCGTGAGTGGTCCAGTGGACCCGGTGTTTGCAGGGTGTCTGTCATGTTTGTCTCCAATCAAGCGGAGGCCCACTATACGCGCAAGGCGCGCCGGCAAAATATAGGCGGGTACGCTAGGGCCGCGTCGGCATCGGCCTACGGGGCTTACGGCGCCTACGGCGCAGGCGCACCGCTGGCCCCAAGGGCGATTCGTGGGCCGCGCGCCGCCACGCCCTGAGCGGGCCTGAGCTTGCGCTCCTCATTGCGCCTTCATTTGCGTCCCTCCCGGCATTCCGTTGGCGGCCGCCCACATGGCGCGCCTCTTGCAGAACCATGCTCATTCGGGAAAGGGCGCGCCGGGCTGCGGCAGCCCGGCACCAGTTGAAGGCTGAATCAGCATCAGGGCGCACCTGCTTTGTGCGCCGGTTGCCCGGCAGCCTGATGATTTTGTGGATAAACCGGCCTGGTTTGCTCTGAAAACCGGGTTGTGGATATCTTGTATGCAAGTTGGTATGTGGTTTGCTTTATCCATGGTCACGGCGTAAACGTGGCTGCGTTTCACCGTTCCCCCGCTCGCCGGTCCGGCAGTGTTGCCGGGCCGGCGGTCGTCACCCAAGTCGAAGGAGTCGCCTGATGCAAAGCCGCCGCAAGTTCTTGTCTTCCGCCCTGGGGGCCGCAGTCACCGCCGGCCTCGCGGCCGCCGTGCCGGCGCGGGTGTTCGGCGCCGACACCATCGTCATCAAGGTCGGCACGCTCAAACTGATCCACGCCATCACGCCCTATTTCTACGAGAAGTTCACCCCGGCCGGCTACAAGATCGAGGTGATCCCGTATGAGACGCCCACCGATGGCAAGAACGCGGTGGTCACCAAGTCGGTCGACTTCGGCACCTACGGCATCGCCGCCGCCACCCTGGGCGGCGCGGCGGGCGAGCCGGTGGTGATCATCGGCGCGCAATGCAACAAGGGCATGGCGATTGTGGTCGGCGCCAAGTCGGACATCAAGACGCTGAAGGACCTGAAGGGCAAGAAGGTCGCCATCCTGCCGGGCAGCACGCAGGAAGTGGTGATCCTCAACCGGCTGGAAATGGAAAAGATGACGGTGAAGGACATCATCGCCGTGCGCGTGCCGTTCTCCGAAATGGCCGCCACGCTGGAGCGCGGCGATGTCGACGCCTATGTCGGCGCCGAGCCGGGACCCTCGATCAGCCTGGCCAAGGGCGTCGGCAGGATTTTGGAATACCCCTATACGACGCCGATCGGCGGCCTCAACATGGTGATGACCACCCACGCCGACACCATCAAGGGCAAGCCTGACCTGATCAAGGTGTTCCTGGAAATCCACCGCAAGGCCACCGAGTACGCGATGGGCAACCGCGCCGCCTTTGTCGACATGACGGTGGCCAAACTCGGGCAGCCGAAAGCCACGGTGGAAGTGGCCGCGCCCAATGTGGAGCTCACCTGGGACGTGGACGGCGACTGGGTCAAGCGCGCGCGCTACTACGGCTCGCAAATGCTGGAGATGAAGCAGATCCGCGCGCTGCCGGACTACAAGACCTTCATCGACACCAAGTTCGTCGAGGCGATGCGCAAGAAAACCTGATGCTTGGGGGGAGTGGTAGGGGCGCCCGCAAGGGCGCGGTGGGCGGCCGGCGGCACCCTGGCGGGGCTGCCGGCCTGTCCAGACAGCCAGCCACGGTAGGCGCATAATTCGCGCTGCCGCAGCCGGCACTGCACCCCTAAAACCATCCAGGAGCCAAAGCCATGACCACCCTGTTGCACAACCTGCGCATGCTGACCCGCTACAACCACTGGGCCGACGAAAAGATGTTCGACTCTCTGACCAAGCTGCCGGAAGGCGCATCGATGGAAAAAAAGGGCTTCGGCGGCATGCTGCACACGCTCAACCATAATTTGATCGTCGACCGCATCTGGAAGGGCCACCTGGAGAACAAGCCGCATGGCTACACCGCGCGCGTCACCAAGGAAGTGCCGACCCTGACGGAGCTGCGCGCGGCGCAAGCCGAGATCAATGCCTGGTACATGAGCTATGCGGACGCGATGAGCGATGCGAGCTATGACGAGATGGTGGAGTTCAAATACGTCGACGGCGGCCCGGGCACGCTGACGCGCGGCGAAATGATGCTGCACATCGTCAACCACCACACTTATCACCGCGGCTTTGTCGGCGAACTGATGTTCCAGGTGCCGGGGCATCGCGCACCGACCATCGATTTGCCGGTGTTCCTGCGCGACGCGCCGCCGGAGATGACCTTGCGCAAGCCGGCTGCGATGGCGGCGTAGGTAGAGTAGGCAGAGTAAGCGCCGCAGGCTGCGCAAACGCGGCGCAGCTTCCCTGTCATTCCCGCGAACGCGGGAATCCAGGCGATGCAAGTTGTACGAACTGGATTCCCGCTTTCGCGGGAACGCCCCGAAGGAAGTCCCCTTGGGGGATGACAGCAGCGGCAGTAGCAGGAAGGACAGCAAAAGCGGCGGGGGCCGCGGCAGGTGCAACACTTTGGAGAGGCGCAAGATGGCATCGACGGTGGTGGACTTGAACAG